>NZ_JBGBPR010000005.1:38017-38081 GCF_041106275.1 Neobacillus sp. BF23-41 | reverse complement strand
CTCTTTATCACCGGAAGACGATGAATGATTCTTTGAGCACTCTTTATCACCGGAAGACGATGAA
>NZ_JBGBPR010000005.1:0-37917 GCF_041106275.1 Neobacillus sp. BF23-41 | reverse complement strand
TGATTCTTTGAGCTCTTTTTATCACCGGAAGACGATGAATGATTCTTTGAGCTCTTTTTATCACCGGAAGACGATGAATGATTCTTTGAGCTCTTTTTATCACCGGAAGACGATGATTGATCCTTTGATTCGTTTTTATTATCAGAATCTTTATTACCTTTTTCATTTTCGTTTGATGAAGATGTCTTCACAGCCTCTTCTTTAATAATCCCTTTGAGGATGTTGGACACATGTGTTAATTTAATTAAGATTCGTTCATCACCGTTAATTAAAGTAGCAAAGTCTGTATCAATTTCGCTTAAAACACCGGCAAATCTTTGTTTGTTGATAGTCAATATCGTTATCCAAGTATGTTGAAAGGAATGGAGTAAATCTATTAAACTCTGTGTTTTTTTAAACTTTGCATTTGTTTTCTCAGGTTGAAACTCTCTTGTGTTTTTTGTGATTGCTTGAATTTTATCAATATTATAATAATAAATGTATTTATTATCAGTTTCCAGCACTACATGGTCTGCCTCAACACCGATTAGTTTTCCATTTAATACGTCTTCACCCACATAGAGATTTACACTAAAGCCTTTTAATAAATCCATTGCAGCTGAAAATTTATCTATCCCCATCTTTAATCCTCCTTAAAGAGATAATAGGTCGCTCCTCTAGAAGGAGAAGCGACATTATTTTTATTCGTCATCTTAGTTATCATTGTTCTTTTTGTTGTTATCGTTGTTCTTGTTACTGTTATTCTTATTACTGTTGCTATTGTTACTGTTACTGTTACTTTTACTGTTACTGTTGTTACTGTTATTCTTATTACTGTTGTTCTTGTTATCATCGTCTTTATCGTTGTTCTTGTTGTCGTTGTCATTACCATTAGATTCATTGGAACTTTGTGAATTACCAACTTTCAGTCCGTAGCTTATGTTTCGAATGTGTTTCATCGAGACACGGACAACTTCTTCTTTAACAATCAGGGAAGCAAAATGTTTGTTTACATCGCTTAGTACGCCTTCAAATGATTCAGGACCGCCACGATTAATTTTCACCCATTGAAATCTTATTTTTCTTAAAAGCTTCACAAAGTTTTCGGCCGTATTAATATCAAATTTATTGGGGACCTTCAATCCAAACTTCATATCATCTTTTGAACTTTCTGTGATACTTCTGACATGATTTGTCTTATAATATACGACTCCATCCTTTTCGGTTAAGATGGCAAAGAAGTCTTCAAATACTGCCAGTAATTTTCCACTTCTTGATTCTGGACCACCCCGGTCAACTTTAATTATTTTGCCAACAAATTGTTCCATCAATTCTCTATCCATAAAAGAATTATCCTCCTTTAAATTAAATAAACATTTACACTGCATCTATATGTATCACGGGATGATGTTGTACTAATAAAGGAGCCTTTTTTTACTGTTTTGGGTAAAAATAGGCAAAAAAAAAAGGATATGAATAGATTCATATACCTCTTATCTATACGAATAAAGCTAATTCTTCTTTAAGGTAGGAACTTCTTTTTTTAATAAAATTAAAATAAACCTTTTTTTCTTGTTCTAATGTTGCTGGGTTTGAACTAATAAAGGGATCTAGACTCATGTGTGGTTTTAAATAATTAAATAATTCATTAATAATTGGTTTTTGGACATCCAGAGTGAAGTCGTTTTCCAAAATACTTGAAAGTATTTCTTTATATTGTTTTCTAAAGTGTTTAAAGTGGAAAAGTCTTGCTGAAAGTGTGTTAAATCCCGTTAATGGTACATAATCATAATCAAGTTTTCTGCCATGGAGGTTTCTACCCCATGTCCCATCATAATCCCAAGGAGTAATTTCATATAGTCCGGTTTTACCATTTTTATATAATGCATAATTATGGATAAACCCGTCATAATTTTGGACACAAACAGCTCCAGCGACCCATCTGAAATATTTCTCGACATCCAATACATGTGGGATTTCTTTTTCAAAATCTTGATTGTTTAGGGCATTAATCATCGCGATAAAGTTTTTTAAATCAAGGATATCTTCTTTATCACCATATTTTAATGTGTATCCCTGATCTAAACGTTTTTTTATTTCCTTTTTCTTGGTTATTAACGAGAAATTGGCTCGATTATTGGTTGCATAAATAATTGCGCCATCTGGCAATTTTCTTTTTTCAAGAAGATATTGATCAAAAGATTCAATCTTTAAATAGATGCCCTTACTATATCCATTGATATTCAGCAGAACATGCCGGGAGTGGGGAGATATGACTCCAATTCGATCAAAAAAATCCAGCGATAATTTGTTTCTACTTAATGATACATCTGAAAATTCCGCATTAAGATGAATTTCATGTGCACCATTGACCTTGTAAGGATTTTGAAAAACAATTCGATAAGATTTTTTTTTCTTATCCCTTATTACATTTCCTCGATAGGAAATTTTTATATTAAAACGATCTTCTCCTATCTTTAAAACTGCAGGTACTAATTCATCATTCCAAATGTCTTTATCCAATTTTTTTATCCACTTCGGATTAATTATAATTTCATATTTTAACACTTGAATTCTCCTAAATAACATTTTTTCTAGATATATGCATTCACATGGGTGGGTGTGTGTAGAAAATCATAAATTATAAGTCTAAAAAATATATGATTGTCTATGTCAAATGGATAAAATCATCATAAATTGAAATAGAAAAGAAAAATTTGTTAAGAAAGTGGTGGAATAATGGTACTAAAGCTTGATATTGAACAATTACTTTCACAAGCTAAAGAAAATGGTGTAGTTGGGTTTCTAGATAATAATCCTGTTGGTAAAAAAGGAGGTAACAATAAGTCAAGTTCAGACAGTTCAGGATCTACTGGCAGTGGTAAAAGTGGTAGCAGCAAAAGCAGCAGCAGTAGCTCTGGCAGTGGAAAAAGCGGCAGTGGAAGCTCAGGCAAAAGTGGCAGCGGTAGCTCAGGCAAAAGCGGAAGCGGTAGCTCAGGCAAAAGTGGCAGCGGTAGCTCAGGCAAAAGCGGAAGCGGTAGCTCAGGCAAAAGTGGAAGCGGTAGCTCAGGCAAAAGTGGCAGCGGTAGCTCAGGTAGCGGTAGCAGCGGTAGCTCTGGTAGCAGAAAAAAACCAAAAGGCCCTAAAGGACATAAAGGCCCTAAAGGCCCTAAAGGCCCTAAAGGTAGCAAGGGTAGCAGTGGAAGCGGAAGCAGCGGTAGCTCAGGCAGCTCAGGTAGCTCAGGTAGCTCAGGCAGCAAAGGCAGCAAAGGCAGCGGTAGCTCTGGCAAAAGTGGAAGCGGAAGTTCAGGCAAAAGCGGAAGCGGAAGTTCAGGCAGTGGTAGCTCAGGTAGCGGTAGCTCAGGCAGCTCAGGTAGCGGTAGCTCAGGTAGCTCAGGTAGCTCAGGCAGCTCAGGCTGCTCAAGTAGCTCGGGTAGCTCAGGTAGCTCAGGTAGCTCAGGTAGCTCAGGTAGCTCAGGTAGCTCAGGTAGCTCAGGTAGCTCAGGTAGCTCAGGCAGCTCAGGCAGCTCAGGCAGCTCAGGCAGCTCAGGTAGCTCAGGCAGCTCAGGCAGCTCAGGCAGCTCAGGCAGCAAAGGCAGCTCAGGCAGCAAAGGCAGCTCAGGCAGCAAAGGTAGCTCAGGTAGCTCAGGCAGCTCAGGCAGCTCAGGTAGCTCAGGCAGCTCAGGTAGCTCCGGCAGTCACGGAAGCGGAAAAAAACCAAAAGGTCCAAAAGGTCCAAAAGGTCCAAAAGGTAGCAAGGGAAGCAGCGGAAGTGGCAGCTCAGGCAGCTCAGGCAGCTCAGGCAGCTCAGGTAGCTCAGGCAGCTCAGGCAGCAAAGGCAGCTCAGGCAGCAAAGGCAGCTCAGGCAGCAAAGGTAGCTCAGGCAGCTCAGGCAGCAAAGGCAGCTCAGGCAGCTCAGGCAGCTCAGGCAGCTCAGGCAGCTCAGGCAGCTCAGGCAGCTCAGGCAGCTCAGGCAGCTCGGGCAGCTCAGGCAGCTCAGGCAGCTCAGGCAGCTCAGGCAGCTCAGGCAGTCACGGTAGCACAGGTAGCGGAAGCAGTGGAAGTCACGGTAGCAGTGGCAGCTCAGGCAGCAAAGGAAGCAGTGGAAGTCACGGCAGCAGTGGCAGCTCAGGCAGCAAAGGAAGCAGCGGTAGTAGCGGAAGCCACGGTAGCCATGGTAAAAAAGGTCCAAAAGGTCCAAAAGGAAAAAAACACTAACAGTAGCAACCGATACTTTCAAAAGTATCGGTTTTTTTGTTCATTTCTTGTTACATAAACCTATTAAGATGCATGTGTGGCATTCGTCTATATATAAAAATTTAGGTAAAAATCTAGGAGGATTTTTGAAAATACTTCTAGTTACATGCTGATTTATGAAAAGACGAGACATTCGTTTAGAACAAGCCTTCACATTGGGACGTAATATAAAGCAAAGGACAAGAAGGAAATAAACGGAAAATAATGAAGGAAACTTATGTGAAGGGAGTAAATTAATTTATATGTATCATCAATCGACGGTAATCATTACCATCCTTGCTTTTATTCTAACAATGGTCCTGATCTTTATCCGTCCAAAAAATATGAACGAAGCAATCCCAGCAGCAATAGGCGCCATTATAGTTTTTGTAAGTGGAAGCGTTTCGATTGGGGATTTAGTTGACATAAGCTCAAAGGTTACAGGGGCAGCAATTACCATTATCGCCACAATCGTTATGGCTATCGTACTTGAAAGCTTTGGTTTTTTTAGCTGGACCGCTGCTTTAATGTTAAAAATATCAAAAGGGTCAGGAATTCGCTTATTTTGGAATACCTTGATACTCTGCTTTTTAATGACACTATTTTTTAATAACGATGGAAGTATCTTAATTACTACACCAATTCTGATCTTAATTTTAAATAATTTAAAATTAAAAAACAGGCAAAAGATACCGTTTCTCTTAAGCGGTGCGTTAATCGCGACTGCTTCAAGTGCTCCAATAGGTGTTAGTAACATCGTTAATCTAATAGCCTTGAAAATAATAGGAATGGATTTGTATCTCCAAACGGAAATGATGTTTGTTCCTGGGGTTCTGGGATTACTATTTTTATCCTATCTATTATTCCTAGTTTTTAAGAAAGATATTCCGAAAGAAATCCGCTTCCATTCCTACTCCATTCCACTGCATAAAAACCGTCCATATCATCCCTTACAACAAGGCTCTGAAACTTTATTCAATCAACAAAAGAAACTCATGCTCAATATGCTCATCTTTGTATTCCTTGTACGGATTAGTCTTTTCGTCGCATCCTTTATTGGCATCTCAGTCTCGTTAGTAGCTGTGTGTGGTTCGGTTATCTTACTTATATGGAGATGGATTCACTTAAAGGTAAATCCAAAAGATGTAGTCGGTAAAATTCCGTGGCATATCTTAATATTCGCCTTTAGTATGTATGTCATCATCTATGGTTTACACAATATTGGATTATCGAATCTTCTTATAAGCTATCTAAAACCAATCGTTAATGATAGTCTGATTCATGCTAGTTTAACCATGGGTGTCATAACAGCATTTCTTTCAAATATCTTTAACAACCATCCAGCCTTAATGATTTCAACCTTAGCCTTGACGGATATGGGACTAGAACCCTTATTAACGAAAACCGTTTACTTATCAAACATCATTGGCAGTGATATTGGGTCGCTGATCCTCCCAATCGGAACTCTTGCAACACTACTTTGGATGCATATTTTAAAGACTAATAAGATTAAAATAACTTGGATGGAATATATTAAAGTGACCATTGTTGTCATACCTCTAACCCTAATTTTCACGCTAATTAGCTTGTATTTATGGCTATTACTCGTATTTGCAGCTTGATAATAAATGATAAAAAGGACTCATCTATCGATGGGTCCTTTAGTATTCGGGATATTCACCACTTGTTGAACCAAAGGAAAGAGAACGCAGCCTAGATAAATTCCAAGTAAATTCAAAATCCAATCGTCTATGTCCAAGCTCCCGCGATGGGAAACAAATTGCAATACCTCAATGCATGCAATCATCAATGAAGCAATAAATAATGCCTTCCATTGAGAAAACTGTTTAAACCTAAGGAATAGGCCGTAGGGAAGGAACAAACCAATATTAGCAGCCAGATTATAAAAGGAAATTAACCAGTTCACTTTTCCTGACAAATAAAATGCAACGGTGGAAAAGGGGACAAGATTCATTGAGTGATGGCTTTGCTCGTTTGGGCGGAAAAATAACAAAATCACAAGTGCAACCGTGTAGAGAGTTAACCCTCCCAAAAAGAGTGGGTAGGGAAGATTGATAGTTTCTTTCCGGATAAATAAAACCACCCCTAAAACCAACCAAACAATACAGAACAGGACCACTACTAAAACGATTGGGTGTAAATATGAAACTAGTCGAATAAAAACAGGTGAAAAAAGAATAAATATAACAAAAGAAATAATCGTTGAAATAAATAATGTTTTTCTCAATTATTTTGATCCTTTTTGATAATATTCTGCCATCATTTCTGCAGGAACCATGCTTCCGCCAGTTGCCCAAACGATGTGTGCAGCATTGCTCATTTTATCCAATAAATTATGGTTTCGTAAGTAATCAATTCCCTCTCTAAATAAGAAAACCGGTCCAATCATGCCTGCGAGTGCAGAAGGCTCTAAATGAATTTCTTCAGTATCGACAAGATCCTTGAGCAATTTGTATAATTGTTCGTCGCATAATGTATAACTTCCACTTAAGAAGGGTTCAATTATTTTGCCGACAAATCCCGAGGGTCTACCGACAGCAAGTCCATCTGCATCTGTCACATTATCAATCCCAACATCTTGGACAGATATTTGATCATGTAATCCCGTCATTAATCCGAGTAACATACAAGGAGAATGGGTAGGTTCAGCAAAGAAACAGTGGACGTTATCTTTAAACAATTGCTTCAATCCAAATGCTACACCTCCTGGACCACCGCCAACCCCACATGGCAGGTAAACGAATAAAGGATGATTTTCATCGACTGTGTACTCTGATTGTTCTAACTGCTTCTTTAAGCGGGAAGCGGCCACCGCGTATCCTAGGAATAAATCACTTGAATTTTCATCATCCACGAAATAACAACTAGGATCTGCCTTTGCTTGGATTCGTCCTTGCTCGACAGCTTTGCTGTAATCGGCTTCATATTCAATTACCTGCACATTTTTGCTGCGAAGCAAGTCCTTTTTCCATTGTTTTGCGTCCGCGGACATATGAACTGTTACCTTAAACCCTAATTTAGCACTGATGATACCAATACTTAGCCCTAAATTTCCAGTAGAACCGACGGCAATAGAATAAAGGGAAAAGAAGGATCGGAATTTTTCACTTGCTAGAATCGAATAATCATCTTGGATGGTAAGCAATTGATGTGAAAGAGCCAATTCTTCTGCATGTTTGAGTATTTCATAAATACCACCTCGCGCTTTAATTGATCCAGAGATTGGCAGGTGACTATCACACTTTAGTAATAAATCACCTAAGATAGGCTGTCCGTAATCCTGGGCTAATTTTTGCTGCATAGATGGTATGCTCACTAATGGAGATTCAATGATCCCATTGGCTGCTTTTGTTTCCGGGAAAACCTTAGCGAGATAGGGAGCAAAACGATTTAATCTTTCTTCCGCATCTTTAATCTCCTCTAAAGTCAGCGGAGATTTTTCGATCCCTTGCTGAGAATTTTCAAGGGTAGGATTCACCCAAAATACTTCATCTAATGATTTGAGTTTTTCTAATAATGGGAGTTTTTTGTTATCGAGCCATGTTTGTATTTCTTTGTTAATCATGTTCTTCATTAGGATACCTCTGTCATTTTGGGTTATAATAAAGCTCTTTTTTAGAATATATATATTTTATCACAAGAATATTTTTCTACGTTATTAATTGTATAGTAGTCGCTTGTCTTTAACACTTGTTTTCTTCTTGCATATGATTTAAATAAAAGGCATGTGAGGGACATGTATTTAGTTGGATTTTACTCTCCAAAAGCAAAATCAGGTGTAACTGAATTGTCTTTATCCATTTATAATTGGCTTAAATTAAATACAAATATAGCTGCAGCATTCATTTCTTACGGGACTTTAGAAAAAGAAGAGACTTCAAATGAGCTCATCCACGAATTTTCGAAATTAACTTTAATCGAACAAAAACGAAAAGTGAAGTTAATGAAAAACGAGTATGATATCATTATTTATGATGCATCAAGTCAACTTTCCGAGGGAGTCTTAAAGCTTTTACCGATTGTTGACCGGTTATTTGTTGTGGGTGAAGAACATACTGATTTTGCCGTTAAACTGCAAAAAATTATTCAATTTGATAAAATTTTTGATAAAAGCGTCAAAAATTTTATTACACATTTACGAGGTAGTAAAACGTTTATTATTCGTGAAAATAAGGAAGATCGTGTGATTGGATTTAACTTCTCAAAAAATGAAACAAATACTATTGGTCAGATGGTGTATACAGACTATGTAACACGGTATATAGAAGAGAAATTCATTGAAAAAAATATTAAAATATTTAAGAAGATCTTACGTATACCTAAGAAGGACTTATATAAAGGCTTACATGAATTAGGTATTGATTTTGAAAAAGCACTGCTCTTTCATGAATATGTTTTTCTCCGGGAAGCGTTAGGTCAAGAATACCAAGAAGCACTAGAAAACCTCTTTCCACTTTTAATTAATTCCACTTACAAAGAAATTTTTGAAAAATTTCTAAATGAAATAAATTTTATCAAAAAAGTAAAATTATTATGATGGATAAAAAACAGTGTTACATTGGGTAACTCTGTTTTTTGTTGTTTTAAACTTCATGAAATTAATATGCTTGGATTTTATCTGAGGATAAATGTACAATCTAATAGGTGAACGTTTATTAAGATAAAATAATTTAGGTGGGAAAAAGCATGATTGCAAAGACGGAAGAGGATTTTAATGGATTGAAAGAAATTGGCAGAATCGTTGCCGGGATTCGCGATGAATTAGTGCAACGAGCGGTACCTGGGGTAACTACTAAAGAGCTCGATGATATAGCTGGTCAGTTATTTGAGAAGGAGGGTGCCATTTCTGCTCCAAAGGGGGAGTACGATTTTCCCGGGTTTACGTGTATTAGTGTCAACGAAGAAGTGGCTCATGGAATTCCTAGTGATCGAGTGATTCAAGAAGGAGATCTTGTTAATATAGATGTTTCTGGTTCCAAGAACGGTTATTTTGCAGACACAGGCGTCTCGATTGTCGTTGGAAAAGGTGAGGAAATCTTATCGAAAATTTGCGACGTTGCAAAAGAGGCATTTGAAGCTGGTCTTAAAAAAGCAAAACCAGGTTCCAAAATAAACGGGATGGGTAAAGTCGTTTTCCAAACGGCTAGAAATCATGGATTAACCGTGATTAAAAATCTAACAGGACACGGTATTGGACGAACCATCCATGAAAAACCTGAATATATTTATAATTATAATGAAACCTCTGACAATGGATTGCTTAGAGAAGGCATGGTTATTGCATTTGAACCATTTATCTCCACCCATGATGAAGAAGTATTTCAACTAGAGGACGGCTGGACCTTTGTTACAGAAAAAAGCTTTGTCGCTCAGTACGAACATACACTTATCGTAACTAAAAACGGACCAGTCATATTAACACGATGATAACCATAGATCAAACCGGAACGTTGACTGTACGGTTTGATATATGGTATATTTAATTTAACATTTAACTGGGAAGGGGTGAGTAATTTGGGGAGTTGTATCGAATTGGTGAAATAGCAAAATTAAAGAATATTTCCAAACGGACAATTGATTATTACACCCAAATAGGCTTACTTAACCCTATTCGGACGGATTCTAATTATCGATTGTACAATGAGGAGTGTCTTCAAATTTTAAATATGGTTGAACATTATAAAAATTTGAATATGCCCCTTGAGGAAATAAAGTCTTCCATTGAATTGATTAAGTCAGACAATACAATTGATAAACAAAAAGTAGAAAAACATGTTGAACAGATTGCTAGTATTATGCAGCATCTGAAAGAAGAAATAAATGTCATGGAACCTATTCTTCAAAAATTAAACAACCAGCAAAAAGAATCACTTGTTAATAAATTATCATCAGAAGGCGTTACATTGGCTCAAACATTATTATTATTGTTTAGCTAAGTATTAATTTATTATTTTGATAGAAAATTAATAAACTCGTAAAAAAACAGGAGGTGTATTCCTTACTTATCTTTTAAGTAAGGAGACCATTGATAATTAGTAATCTACTAATAATAGCAATTTTAATTGCATTTACAGCATTTTTTGTAGCATATGAATTTGCTATTGTTAAAATCCGCGGTACACGTATTGATCAGCTCGTTAGCGAAGGGAACAAGAACGCGATCGCGGCAAAAACGATTGTTACTAATCTTGATGAATATTTATCTGCATGTCAATTAGGAATTACCGTTACAGCTTTAGGGCTTGGGTGGTTAGGAGAACCCACGGTGGAACTTATCCTTCATCCGTTGTTAAGTTACTTTAACATGCCAGAATCTATATCAGGTATTACTTCATTTATACTAGCGTTTGCATCAGTAACTTTTATTCACGTAGTTGTTGGGGAGCTTGCACCAAAGACGTTTGCCATACAAAAAGCGGAACAGGTCACTTTGATTTTTGCACGACCAATGATTCTCTTTTATAAAATAATGTATCCATTTATTAAAGCACTAAATGGTTCTGCTCGTTTCATCGTCGGAATTTTTGGACTGAAACCTGCATCAGAACATGAAGTAGCACACTCAGAGGAAGAACTTCAATTAATCATTTCCGAAAGCTATAAGAGCGGGGAGATTAATCAATCTGAATATAAATATGTGAACAATATTTTCGAATTTGATAATCGAAACGCCAATGAAATTATGGTACCGCGCACTGAAATTATTGCTTTTGATATCTCACAATCTTTAAATGAATGTCTTCAAATCGTGACGGAAGAAAATTATACAAGGTATCCGGTCATCGATGGTGAGAAGGATAACATCGTTGGTATGGTAAATATGAAAGAGGTTTTTACCGAATATATTAAAGGCAAAAATGTTGAAACATCGATTCAAGAGTATGTTCGCCCAGTTATCCAGGTTATTGAATCGATCCCAATCCATGATTTGCTCCTGAAAATGCAAAAAGACCGTGTTCATATGGCCATCTTAATGGATGAATATGGCGGTACAGCAGGATTAGTCACTGTCGAAGATATTTTAGAAGAAATTGTTGGTGAAATCCGTGATGAGTTTGATGCGGATGAAGTACCTGAAATTAATAAAATTAGTGAAAATAAAACCATCGTTGAGGGTAAAGTCCTTATTGATGAAATTAATGATTTATTCGGTTTAGACCTTGACGATTCAGATATGGATACCATCGGTGGATGGATCTTATCAGAAAAAATGGATGTCGTCGAAGGCGATAAAGTTAGATATGATGATTATGAATTTAAAGTGCTTGAAATCGATGGCTACCATATTAAATCATTAGAAATTTTAAAAATTGCCAAGCAAGAATCGATTGCTTAAACTAACTCCCTCTTGTCTAGATAAGAGGGAGTTTATTTGTAACCCTATAAGAATCTAAGAAACTGACACAAAAAGGAAAAGTCCAAATCCTTATTGTGTCAGTTTTTTTCATTATATCGTTATATCTGCCTATACTTTGCAAAAATCTTTACAAAGTATTTAGAAACTTAATAAATATTCTAAATATTTTACAAACTCTTTACCAGTACTCAACAGCAACTTCAAGTTTTGTACCTATACTTTACGTATGGATTAGCAAAACACTTTATTAATAAATCTTATGGGGTGGTACATTTGTGAGTACTGAAAAAAGCTACAATATCTACCAAGATTATTTGACGGTCCCAGCCTCAAATCTCACATTATCAAAGAATGTGGAACATTACCTCTATTTAAAAAGAGTGTATGATATTTTTCTTGCAGCCACTGGGTTTCTTATCGCACTGCCAATCGTTGTTATATTTGCTGCCCTCATCGTCCTTGAAACACCAGGGTCACCCTTTTATGTTCAGGAGAGGATGGGGAAGAATGGAAAATGTTTCAAGATGGTAAAGTTACGATCCATGAGGAATGATGCTGAAAAAGAGGGGGCCAAGTGGGCAGTGGTAAATGACCCTCGTATAACAAAAGTTGGGGCTTTTATACGAAAAACGCGCATAGATGAGCTTCCTCAATTGATATCGGTTTTAAAAGGAGATATGTCAATTGTTGGTCCAAGGCCCGAAAGACCTGTCTTTACAGCACAATTTAATAAAGAGATAAAAGGTTTTGAAAATCGTTTGCTTGTTAAACCAGGCCTAACAGGACTTGCCCAGGTTAGTGGGGGTTATGATATTTCTCCAAGAGAAAAACTTAAATATGACTTGTTGTACATACAAAATCTAACATTCTCTCTTGAACTAAAGATTATTTTGAAGACATTTAAAGTCATTTTCACAGGAGATGGAGCACGATAAAAAAGGCAGGGAATGTATATGTCAGACATCAGAAACCAACTACATAAAGGAGTAAAGTGGACTGGAATTTCTACACTTATGATTTCAGCTATTCAAATCATCCAGTTTGCATTACTTGGAAAACTAATGAGTATATCCGAATTTGGGCTAGTAGGAATGATTACAACCATAGTTGTGTTTGCTCAAATAGTGCTAGATTTAGGCTTTGGTTCAGCCGTGATTCAAAAAGAAAAGGTTTCATCTCGTGTGTTGTCAACCCTGTTTTGGCTCAATGTGGGGGTTGGTTTGGGCTTGTTTGTTCTCTTATTTCTATGTAGCCCACTGATTGCGATGTATTTTCAACGAAGTGAATTAAGCGAGCTGATTCGTATATTGGCGCTGATGTTTTTAATCGCTCCAATCGGTCAGCAATGCCAATATTTGTTGCAAAAAGAATTACGTTTTAATTTGCTGGGGGCAATTGAAGTGGGGACTACGTTGATCTCCTTTTTAACATTGGTTATTCTCATGTTTACAATTCGTCCGATTTATGCCTTTGTCATTTCACAAGTTGTCCTGAATTCGTTAAAAGGCATTCTTTATTATATTAGTTATCAAAAGAAATGGCGTCCATCTTTGGTATTTGATATGTCAGAATGCAAAGAATACATGACATTCGGGGCATTCCAATTAGCGTCACGGTTAGTTAATCGAATTGGCTCCAATCTTGATGTTATATTAATTGGCCGATTTATGGGTGCTGAGGCACTTGGTATTTATAATCTTGCCTATCAAATCGTAACCATTCCGGTATTAAAGATCAATCCGATTATTACAAGAGTAGCTTTTCCTGTTTTTTCGAAAAGTCATCAAAATCTAGTTGAATTAACTGATGGATTCTTACACATGACAAGGCTTTTAAGTCTAGTTTCTTTTCCGATCTTGATGGGTTTGACTGCGGTGTCAAATGTTTTAATCCAAACTATTTTTGGACAGAAGTGGCTGGAAGCTGTTCCTGTTTTGCAAATTATGGCAGTCGTAGGCATTCTAAGGGTTTTAATGAATCCAAATGGTTCGGTAATTTTAGCAAAAGGAAAAGCTAATCTTGCATTTTATTGGGATGCCTGCGTTCTCATTTTCTATGGTGTTTCTTTATGGCTAGCGGTCATGACGAATAAATTGGAAATTGTAGCTTGGACCTATGCAGGGGTAAGCCTGGTGAATTTCTTAGTGGGTAGATGGTTCTTAAACTGGTTGATACAGCTGCGTTTTCGACAATACCTGAAAACCATATCTATTCCATTCCTATTATCTTTGCTCATATCAGCAATCGCATTTTGTATGAAAGAAGTTTCTGTCTTTTATTTTTCTCAAACCAGCATTTGGCCACTTATTTTTTCGGTGGGCATAAGTGCGGTCGTCTATATTTTGCTTTTGTATAAGATGTATCCCCATTTTTTCTTGAGGATCGTAAAAAAACAAATAAGAGGGCAATCCTAATGAAGATTTTATGGATTACAAGTGTATATCCTAGTGACGAAAAACCTGGTCTTGGTGTATTTCATGAAACTCAGGTTCAAGCATTGATTCGACAAGGAGTGGAGGTTACAGTGATTTGTCCTGTACCGCGCAATCCCGTTTTGATCAGATACACGCGAAAGAAATATCGAGCTAATCAGGGTATTCCTTTTCAGTATCTCCGAAAAGGAGTGACGGTCTATCGCCCGTCCTATTTAGCTCTTCCTGGCCAACTAAGATGGGCCCAGCCAGATAAACGAATTGCAGCTTCCATATTAAAAACAATGTCGGATTATCAGATCGAGACCGATTTAATTCACGCACATTTTGCCATGCCGTCTGGAGGGGCAACGAGAATTGTTGCTGAACAAAAAAAACTGCCATGGGTACTAACGTTACATGGTAGTGATGTAAATATTTATCCCAATTTTAGTGCTAGTGCAAAAAAAGCATTCAAACAAACTGTACAGGCGGCTAATCAGGTAATAGCAGTGGGTGAAAGTCTTAAAAAGAGGGCAAAAGAGTTAGCAGGGAGGGATAGTATAGTTCTCCCCATCGGGATTGATCTAGCAAAATTTCAACAAACATCCGAAACCAAAACTCAACTAAGAAGACGTCTTAACCTTCCAGAATACAAGAAGATTGTTGTTTTTGTAGGAAGGTTAACAAAAGCCAAAGGTGTTTTTGAACTCGCTCATTCACTTGAATGGCTTTCTAATGATGTAGCCCTTGTGTTTGTTGGAGATGGGCCCGCTAAAGAAAAATTACTTCAGCATTCTGATATTAATAGAAGATTGTACTTAACAGGGCAGGTTGAAAATGAAAGTGTAAAAGATTATTTGTTTGCTAGTGATATATTGGCCCTCCCGTCTTACACAGAAGGGATGCCAACTGTTGTCATTGAAGCATTAGCCTTGAAAACACCAGTGATATGTACAGCAGTAGGAGGTGTTCCGGACTTATTTGGGGAGCATTGTCCGCTTTTAATAAAAAGTAAGTCGGTATCAAGCCTAGTAAATCGTATAAACGATATCCTAAATCGAAATCTATTTACTCCTGAGGTTCAGGATCAACTGTATGAAAATATACAAAAAAACTATCATGCCGATCACAATGGAGCATTGCTAAATGATGTCTATACACGGACGATAGAATCTATTTATGTAACTGAATAGTCTTTTCTTCAAGTAAAAATCATCAGGAGGATTGATAATGATGAAAAAAATTGCTGTCATTGGAACTGGATATGTTGGTCTCGTATCAGGCACATGTTTTGCTGAATCAGGAAACCAAGTTACTTGCTGTGATATTGATCAACTGAAAATAAACGACCTCATACGGGGGATCATGCCTATTTATGAGCCTGGTTTAAAAGAGCTGGTCCACAAAAATGTACGGAAGGGAACGCTAAATTTTAGCGCTAATATAAGTCAAGAGATTCGAGATGCTGAGGTAATTTTTATTGCAGTTGGTACCCCAATGACATCATCAGGCAAAGCGGACTTAACCTATGTAAAACAAGTCGCAAAATCCATTGGTGAAAATTTAAATAATTACAAGGTGATTGTCACAAAAAGTACGGTACCCGTTGGAACTGGAAAATTAATTGAAACTATTGTTCATGAATTCAACAAGGACAAACAACCTTTTGATGTTGTTTCAAATCCTGAATTTTTAAGAGAAGGGACAGCTATTCAGGATACGATGAATATGGAGCGTGCAGTAATTGGGGCCACAAGCGAAAAAGCTTTTCAAATAATTTCGGAAATACATCAACCGTTTACAGCAAATATTGTGAAAGCCTCTTTAGAAACGGCGGAAATAATTAAATATGCTGCCAATGCTTTTTTGGCTACTAAGATTTCATTTATTAATGATATAGCTAATATTTGCGAACGTGTCGGTGCTGACGTAACAAAAGTATCCACTGGAATTGGCTTAGATAGCCGGATTGGTAATAAATTTTTACAGGCAGGCGTTGGATTTGGCGGTTCCTGTTTCCCAAAAGATACCGCTGCACTTCTGCATATTGCCGAGGATTGTGGGTACGATTTTAAATTAATCAAAGCGGTTATTGAAACAAACGAAGGGCAAAGGGTGCAATTAGTGAATAAATTGTTACTTAAATTAGGTTCTTTGAAAGGGAAAACAATAAGTGTTCTTGGATTAGCGTTTAAGCCAGATACAGATGATATTAGGTCTTCTCCAGCAATGGATATTATTCCTTACTTAACAGAGCAGGGTGCGATCGTTAAGGCATATGATCCAATCGCGATAGTAGAAGCAAAAAAACAGATCGGTTACCAGTGCACCTATTCAGAAGATATATATGAAACTATCAATGATTCAGATGCCTGTATGATCTTAACAGACTGGATGGACGTAAAAAAATTGGATTTACCATTAGTCAAACAATTAATGAAGCAGCCTCTGATTGTTGATGGCCGGAATCTCTTTGATTTAGAGATGATGAAAGGTCTTGGATTTACGTACCTTTCGATTGGGAGACCAGCCATTCAATCGGAATCAGTCATATCAAAGGTAATATAGGAGGGTTTTTGATGAGTAAAGTGATTGTCACAGGAGGCGCAGGGTTTATTGGCTCCCATATAGTAGAGGAATTGCTTCGAAAAGGTTTCAAAGTTTCGGTTATTGATAATTTTTCAACTGGTCGAAGAGAAAACATCGAGCATTTACCTATTGAAGTCATTAATTACGACATTACCGATCCAAGTGTAATTGAATTAATTGTTTCCCTTTGTCCAGATTATATTATCCATCAAGCCGCCCAAGTAAGTGTGGCAGAGTCTGTCAGGGACATTCTATTTGATGAAAAAGTAAATATTAGGGGATCTCTTCACATTATTAAAGCTGCGATTAAATCAAAGGTGAAAAGAGTTGTTTTTGCTTCATCCGCAGCTGTATATGGAAACCCTATGGAATTACCTCTGACGATCGCTCACCCAACGCAGCCAGAGTCACCTTATGGTCTTACAAAGTTATCAGTTGAAAATTATTTGAAAATGTCGAGTAAACTGTATCAACTGCCATATAGTATTTTGCGCTACAGCAATGTATATGGTCCAAGACAAGACTCAAAGGGTGAAGGTGGAGTAGTAGCTATTTTTTCAAATCAACTTACTGAGAATAGAGCACCCGTTATATATGGAGATGGAGAGCAAACGAGGGATTTTATTTTTGTTAAAGATGTGGCATCTGCAAATGTAAAGGCGCTTAATGCAAAGGAAAATATTAATGTCCATGTGTCATCAGGATCATGCATTTCCATCAATGAATTGTTTGAAACGATGAAAGAAGCTTCTGGTTCGAATTTATCTCCAATCTATAAACAGGAGCGTTCAGGCGATATACGTCATAGTATTCTTGCCAATGAAGAAACAAAAACAATACTGAATTGGGAGCCCTCTATGACTCTATTCGAAGGATTACAAGAGACTCTCCAGTTCTCAAACAAAGCTTATCAATTGCAGCTAGTAAATAGTTAATGTGAAAAAGGAGAAGGAAGTTTGATGCAAAGTAATCCACTAGTTAAACAGGCAACAAATGTATCAGCTTGCGTTATGTACATTTTTGTCATGACAACTTTCCTGAATCAATCGGTTTTACACATTCATATTGGATTTTTTAGTTTATTTTTGTATCGCTTGCTCCTGATAGCTGCGGTTATTCTCTTTATCTTTCAAGCTTTGAAGGAAAAGAATCTTTCGCAATATTGGAATGAGGTACATGTAAAAGGTGTTCTCTTTTTTCTATTGTTTTGGATGGCCTATGGAGCGGTTTCACTACTATGGGCAAAGTCCATAATAGAAGGCATTAAGTCATTAATTCTTTTGGGTATGGGAATATCGTTTGTTTTTCTGGCAGTTTTTACTTTTAGGAAAATGATCAATTTGGTTCTGTTTTATGGAATTTGGATGTTTATGACAGCCATTTTATTGGTGATTGGATTAATAAATCATTTTGCACACATCCAGCTGCCTACATCAACTTTATACGGAGGCTCTGAGTATAAGTTGTCATATCCAACATCTGTTTTCTTTAATCAAAATGATTTTGCAACGTTTCTTACCATATCATTCTTTTTTTATCTATCTTTAACAAAAAATAGTAAACTAGTATTTTTTAAAACAACAAGTTGTATACTTTCGATTTTATGCGTGTATTTGATCTATTTGACGGAATCACGCGCTAGTTTGCTTGGAGTCATGATCGGCTTAATCGTTTATATGTTTATCCTTCTTCCGAGATTTTTAAAGAAAGTGGCAGCCATTATCGGTTCAACAGTTTTCCTATTTTGTGTAATCGTATTTTTCGGCAAGTGTATCCATATGTTTGAGCGTTTGTTTTACGCTGCAACCTTTTATCCAAGTAATGAACTGCTTCCATCTAATTTAGCGAGATTAAATTTACTGAGAAATACCCTTCACTTTTCATTAGAAACATTTGGATTTGGGGTTGGTGCTGGCAATATCCCATTCTATTTAAAAAACGAGTCCATCTATGCAACAAATCAAGTGGTAGAAGTGCATAATTGGCTGGCTGAAATAATGGGTAATTTTGGAATAATAATTTTGCTTGGTTATGTAACCATGTATGCTTATCTTTTCGTAAGTCTATATAGATTTTATAAAGAATGTACCAACAGGAACCATAAAGGGTTACTTGAAGCGTGTATGATGGGCTCTATTGGATTTCTTGTTTCAAGTATCAGTCCAAGTTCCGTTAGTAACTTATATTTTCATTGGGTATTTCTTGGATTAGTTATTTCTATTGTTTCGGTATTGACAGGTAAGAAGAATCAACTCAATGTGGAAAATTCCTTCTAAGGAGCAAGGTTCAAATGGGACAAATGATTCAAGCTTTAAAAGACAGAATGAAGAAATACATCCTAATAATATTAGCAACAACCATTTTGCTTGGTGTGATGGGGTGGCTGCTGCCGGTAGGAAAAGAGGAATCAAGTTATACAGTAGAAGCATCCCTTACCCTTGGAAACTACAATGACCCAGATTTTAATAATCCTAAACTTGTCATTATTTTGTTAACCAACGCCCCATTTTATGAAGAACATTTGGCGGATCTATGGGAAGAAAAGTATGACGAAATAAGTACGAAATTAAATGTAACAGCAGGAACGGATAACATGATAACACTTTCGTATTCCGATCATTCGAAAGAAAGCACTGCTAAGGTTCTTAACGAAATCATAAGCGCCTTTATGGCCATTGACCAAGCTAGGTTCCAACAAAAACAGAAAATCATTCAGGAACCTATCGAATCATTAAACAATGAAAAAGTAGGTCCAGATGCAATAGTAGATCAGCAACGTTTCTTATATGAACTAAATACAGCACTATATGAAATTAAACCCGCCAAATTAATAAAAAAAGCAGATGAAAATGCAATAAATACTGAAAATAGAGCCTTCAACTCAAAAGAGAGAGCGGTTTTAGGGGTGTTATTGGGCGTAACACTAGGCTTTTTATGGATAGTTTTCCTCGTAATATTCCGGGAACGGTCAAATGAATAGGAGGTTTTTTTATGGGTCCACAGCAGCCACTGATCTCAATTATAACACCTTCATATAATGCCAATTTGTTTATAGAACATACAATTGATTCAGTTCGAAAGCAAACCTTTCAAAACTGGGAAATGGTTATTGTAGATGATTGTTCTACTGACGATACACCAGATAAATTACAATTCTATGAAAAAATAGATGAAAGAATACATGTTATTTATTTAAATCAGAATGGTGGGGCTGCTGTTGCAAGAAACATTGCTTTGCAGCATGCAAAGGGCAGATTTGTGGCATTTCTTGATAGTGATGATTGCTGGAAACCAGAAAAATTGGAAAAACAGCTTAATTTTATGCAAACAAACGATTATGCTTTTACGTTTACAGGCTACGAATTTGTATCAAATGAAGGAGTACAATTGAACAAACGGATAGGAGCTCCCAAGCAGGTTTCGTACAATGGTATGTTAAAGAATACTATAATAGGATGTTTGACAGTAATGATTGATCGAAGCATTGTCGGTCAAATTCAAATGCCTAACATACGAACACGACAGGATTTAGCCACCTGGCTTGCCATTTTAAAAAAAGGCATTATTGCATACGGGTTAAATGAAAATTTGGCCGAGTACCGGATAGGAAATCCTTCCATTTCGAGAAACAAGTGGAAAGCTGCAAAAATGAATTGGTTTGTGTATCGCAAGGTTGAAAAGCTAAACCTTATCAAAGCATTTTGGTGTTTTTCTCATTATGCATTGCATGCGGTTGTTAAAAGGATCTAGAAAGGGATGGGACAAATGAAAAGCATACATATCATTGTGGCAACAGGTGAGTGGGATCAAGATCAACTTCGGTATCGTAGACATCGGCTTGCTGAATATTTGCAAAATCATCCTGAAACAAAGGAAGTAATCTGGTTATGTCCAACACCAAACCAAAAAGAAAAGCACAATAAAAGATTGTCAAATGGAATATATCAGTGGACCATCCAAGATTTGTTTCCACAAAAAGTGTTTCGATTTGGCCGCTATATCGATGCATTTCATAAAATAAAATTGCAGCCATTACTATTATATTTAAAAAATGCTAAGGAAAGGTATACTGTTAATTTATGGTATACCTTTCCTGGATTCCCAACACTTTCTAACCTTTTTTCTTGGAATAAAGTGGTTTATGATTGCAGTGATTTATGGACCTCTCCTATCAATGGGAAAAACTCTATCCTATCCAATTTTAGAAAAAATATCATATCAAGTGCAGAAGAGCGGATTATTAATAGGGCAGATGTGATTTTTTGTACCTCTGAGTATTTACGTACAAGAATCATAGAAAAATTAGGTGCTGAAGAAAAGGTGTTTACCTTTGAAAATGGGGTGGAATTTGATAGGTTTGCAAACTATCCTACACAAATGGATCATATTCTACCTGATCATTTTGACGGAACGGTTTTAGGCTTTATCGGGGGAATTAAACCTAAGCTGGATTTTGATTTGATCCAGGAAGTAGCACAAAAAAAGCGTGAGTGGCTTTTTCTGTTTGTGGGTCCAGATGGTACCAATGATCATCCTAAATTTAAAAATTTATTAACTGAGAGGAATGTTTTATGGACGGGAAGTGTCGCTCCTTCCGAGGTTCCAAAATATATGAACTTAATAGATATTGGAATTATGCCCTACAAGTCATCTCAGTATAACCAAGCGGTCTTTCCATTAAAGTTATTTGAATTTCTAGCAGCGGGGAAGTCTGTAATTGGCATGCATTTGCCATCTACTAAAAAATATGCTGAGCAGTCTGTATATGCTCTTTTAGATACCAATGATTCTAGCCAATTTATCAGTGCATGTGAACATTTAGAGAGCATCAAAAATCACGAAAACTATATCCTTAGACGTAAGACACTTGCTAAAACAAAAAATTGGAACGAAGTATTTGAGGATATGTTCCAATTAGTTTAGATTAGAACAAACCTAGTTTATTTCCATTGTAGGAGACCCAAAAGGGTTTCCTTATTTTTTGTGTTTATTAGTCCGTTGGAAATGTACAGAGTCTACATAGGCAAAGGTGCGTAATTTTAGAGGAAGGACATGAAATGATTAGATAACTTTGTGGATAAGTAGATGGATAATGATTGGGTGTAGCAATCAATGTTTATTCGATTTTGTTTTAAAGAAAGAGTAATAAAAAATTCTTATAAAGGCAACCGAGATATACATTAAGAACAGAAAATTTAGAAAACTATACATGCAACTTCCTCCTAGTCAGAAAATGTACTTATAAGAAGAACTATTGAATAGGTATCACTATAATTACATTTTATGCTGTTAATACGAAGAGATAATGGATTCCATGTTAATCTTTTGTAAAGAAATGAGAATCTTATTTAACAGTGGGTTTAATGTGTTATATGAAAATTTTTTCTCCTTTGAACAAAAATAATCGAAAAACCATATGCTATTGTCTAAAAAATAAAACCTTGTTTTTGGCTGTCCAAAACATATTCCTAGTATTAAGTAAATATCATTAGTAATAAAGCAGCAAAGGAGGTTTATCAAAAAAATCAGCCTCAACTTCATGGTCAAGTAAATATCGACCAGTTTAATCAGATGGTAATTGCTCCAGAATCATTCGCAGCAAGATCTGAATCGCAACCGAGAAACTATTTGTCTATCGTGCACAAAATCTATAATACAGCGAAATTAGCCAAAAAAATTAACTGAGGTGAGGACGTGAGTAAGGTAAGTAAAGATGATTTTGTGCAGGGTTTTGTGGCTAACCATAATCATGGTTCGGTTGATTATACTTCTGTGGCTGCAGGTCATGTCCATCAGTGTTTAGATGTCACTTCGCCTCCAATCCAGACTCAGGATCAAAACCATATTCATTTTACAGAGGGATATGTTGTTTTCGAAAATGGCCATACCCATTATTATAAGGCATATTCCGGTCCAGCTATTCCGGTAGGTAATGGAATGCATGTACATCATTATGATTTTTATACTACAGAAAATGATGGGCATAAGCACCATATAAGAGGTGTGGACCAACCTGCACCAGGAAATAAATAAAAATCACTGGAAATTTTTTATTATTAATTATTCTCAACAAAAAAAAGAGACAGTGAGTCTCTTTTTTTTGTGTTTAATCAATCTTCACTCCAACATCAAATACATAAGGCTGCTTTGGAGCAGCAATTTTTGAAATCTGCTTTATTTTTATCATAGGGATCGTACCACCATCATATTGGGTTTGCCCAATCAAACCAGTTACTTGTACCCATTTATCTTTCGGTAAGGCTGCTATATTACCACTTGCCATAATTCCATAAACTGAAGCATCTGCAACACAACAAGAAATTCCAAATCGCGCAACTATGATTTGATTTTGCATGAAATTCTTTTCCCTATAAACAAACCCTTTTGTTGAAACCGTTTTACCAATCATACTTGGTAGATTATCTTGAATGATACTCATCATTGGAACATAAAGCTGATCAGTAATATTTATTATCTTTGACTTTAACATGTCATTTTTTAAATTGTCGTATTCCTTTACTGTTAATGGCTCAGGTTGATTATCGAGATAATCATTGGTATTTGACGTGGAATTCGTTTTATTCTTATCATTTGTAGAATCTAATTTTTCCGGTTTATTATTGTTTTTAACCGTCTTGATTTGATTTGTATCTTGTGAATTTGATCCAAGTTTAATGGTTCTGTTCATCGCCACGGAGCTATCCAGCACATTGTTTGCAAAAAGAAATCCCGTGCTTATAGGAATAACAAATAATAAATAAAGGAATAGACTTTTACCTGTTGAAGTAGGATAGGAATGATTTCCGTCACAATCACAATGATAAGAATGCTTATGATCCGAAGTTCCTCGGATAATCAAAAGAACACCCAGAATAAGTAATACAAATAAAGTAAAGTAAAGAAAACGAATCATTTTCGGTGCAATCAGAAGTGTAATATTACCGGTTAGAAGTAATTTAAATAGAAGCAACATAAATCCAATTAATATGATTCCCCTAATAAGGTGATGGAAGGAGAAATTATAGACTTCATTTGTCTTCTTCATAAAAGCATCTCCTAAATAAAAAATAGCTGAAATATATAGACTGACAAATAGACGACAACTGGAGTTACTATTAGTAAGAAAAGTACAAATCGTTTCTTAAAATACCCGAACAACATTAAGGTGTTTTTAATATCAATCATTGGGCCGAAGACTAGAAAAGCAAGGATTGATCCTTCCGTAAAGGTAGAACCGAATGAAGAAGCAACAAAGGCATCCGCTGAAGAACACACCGAAAGGACATAGCCAAACCCCATCATAACCACTGGTGCTAAGTTTGTGCTTGTCCCAATGGATAAGAGAACATTGCGATCTAAAAAAGTCTGAAATAAACTTGCAAGGAAGGCTCCTATGAATAAATATTTTCCAGTATCGAATAATTCATCACTTGCATGATATAAGGTTTCTAAAAGTTTATTTCCTTTTGTATGGTGGTGATGATGGTCATCATGAGGACCATCATTAACTGTTTTAAGAATATTTTCCCCCTTAAATCGTCGGTAAATGATTAATCCAATTAAGATTGAACTAATAAATCCTACAACCATCCTTGCATTGGCAATATAGGGTGTACTCCTAAATGCAAAGTAGGTAGACGCATAGACGACAGGGTTTAAGATCGGAGCACTAAGCATAAACACAACGCCTACGTGGGATGGCATGCCTTTCTTTATTAACCTGCGAACCACAGGAACGATGGCACATTCACAAATGGGAAAGATTATTCCAAGCAATGCAGCGGGTATGACGGCTAAATAGGCATTACGAGGCAAAATCTTTCGAATTGCATTTTCAGATACAAAGGAATGAATAATGGCTGATACAAATACTCCTAACAAAATAAAAGGAATAGCTTCTAAAATAATACTCAGGAAAATCGTATTGATATTAAAAAAAGAACTTGGGATTCTATTAAAAAAAGAGATATTTTTAATTTCCTCAGAAAAAAGAAAGAGAATCATGAATAAACCAAATAATAGAATACAAATGATATCCTTTAGTAGCTTATTTAAATAGGCCATAGCAAATTACCTCCTCAAATCTATCATCCCATTCATATTGATATGCACTTATCTGAGAATATTTCATTAAATTTCATATTGACATATATAATGAATCGTTATATGATACAATTCGTAATGATTACGATTTGTTGAATCTAATAAACTAATATTATATGGAATAATTATTCGTTTTAAATCGTAATAATTCCTAATTAAAAACTAGTATGGAGAGGAAAAAAGATCATGAAAAGACTTCTATGCCCATTAATTATTTTTCTTATGGTGATAAGCGGCTGTTCCAATGCCGTTCAGACAAAAGGAGAAAAAGGTAGTGAGGGAACAAAAAAATTACAAATTGTCACCACCTTTTATCCAATGTATTATTTTACCCAAAAAGTGGCTGGCAGTTCAGCGAATGTTGAACTATTAATACCGAACGGTGCAGAACCACATGATTGGGAGCCAACAGCAAAGGATATGGCTAAAATTCAAGATGCAGATCTGTTTATCTACAATAGTCGATACTTTGAAAGCTGGACTGAAAAAGTATTAAAGAGTATTAATGATTCAAATTTAACTGTTGTAGAAGCTTCAAAAGGGATTGAATTGATGAATGCATTAGAATCAGAGGAGGAACATCATTCTGATCATGCTTCTTCAAAAGACCCCCATGTTTGGCTTTCACCCGTGTTAGCCCAGCAGGAGGTCGACACAATTGCTAAGGCAATTGAAAAGCTAGATCCAAATAATAAAAATCAGTATGAAAAGAATGCAGAGAATTTTAAATCCCAACTTGCTGATTTAGATCACTTGTACAAGGAGACAATTGATCAGGCGAAGAAAAAAGAATTTGTAACACAACATGCAGCATTTGGATATTTAGCAAAACAATACGGGTTAACTCAAATTCCGATAGCTGGATTATCCCCAGATGTAGAACCAACCCTAGGGAAATTGAAGGAATTAGCAGAAGTAACGAAGAAGAAAAATGTAAAGGTAATTTATTTTGAGGGACTTACTTCTTCTAAAGTAGCTCAGACGTTAGCTAATGAAATAGGTGCTAAAACTGAAGTTTTAAATCCATTAGAAGGATTAACTAAAGAGGAGCAAGAAAAAGGGTTAGACTTTATAGATGTTATGAAAAACAATCTTGAGGCATTAAAACTATCATTTTAGAAATATAAATAAAAAATGACCTATTCATCTGTGGAATAGGTCATTTTTCGTTAATAAATTAATATCCCCTAAAAACATACTCTTCTTTAGGAGCAGAAGTAGTCGACCAATCTTCTACCTTTAAATAGGGAATGTTGGTTTTAAAAGGCTGATAATAGATTGTTGATATTTTTCCTTTTACAGTTACCCATTCATCGTTTTTAAATTTCTTGCCATCAGGCATTTCCACTAGCATTCCAAAAACACCTGAATCTGCAATACAATGGATCACACCAAAGCGGAACACAAATATCTGGTTCTTATTTATGGTTTCTGAATCATTGAAAACAAAACCTTTAAACTCGATTTCTTTTCCAAGAAAATCACCAGGGAAGTTATAAATAGTTTCCATACCTTTTAAATAATTCTTATCATTCAAAACAATCGTTTCTTTATTTACATACTTTTTCTTTTCCTTTTTCATTAACACATCATAATCATCTTTGCCATAATACACACTCGTATCTGGTCGCAAAAATTGCTGTTGCATAAAGGAATCGCCTTTTCCTTCATCGTAAATGGGAAAATGAAATCCTTTTGCTTTTACAATATTTGAATCAAGTGTGGCAATGGGAAAAAATAATCCTGATATAATTGGAAAGGCGAAAATTGGATATATGAAAACTTTTTTATACCATTTATTCTCTTTTGAATGATTATGCCCACAATGATCATGATCACAGCCAGCATCTTTTGACTCGCCTTTACTGAGCATAAAGATTTGGACAATCGTTAATACAAGTAATGCATAACCAGCAGTTGCAGAAAGATAAGAATATTTCATGTTGATATATTTATTAATATCCCCTGTAAGATGCATTTGAAAGATTAAATAAGTAAAACCAATTAATATTAAGCTTCTTATCATAGTTCCCACTCCTTAAAACAACAAAGAGTATACAAATACAACAGCGAAAACGGTAGAAACAATCATAAAAACTAGCCGCTTTTTAAACGTTGCAAGCATCATCATTAAATTTTTTATATCCACCATTGGCCCAAAGACAAGAAACGCTAATAATGAACCAGTTGAAAACGTCGTTCTAAAAGATGAAGCGATAAATGCATCTGCTTCGGAGCAAAGAGAAAGAATAAAAGAGAGAGTCATCATCACGATGGAAGATGATGCTTGTCCCTGACCAATCGAAACAAGAGTGGATGTCTTAATATATGTTTGAACGGCTGCGGCAATTAGTGACCCGATAATTAAATATTTACCCATGGAGAAAAATTCTTCAACAGCATGTTCCAAGGTCTGCCAGATCTTTTTGAAAAATGGGGTCGATTTTCCATCAGAATGGTGAATATGGAAATGCTCTTTAAAAGGGCTCCCTTTATATCGAAAAGCGATCAAAATTCCTACTACAATAGCTACAATGATTGCTCCCAACGCACGGTATAATGCCATCTTCCAGTCACTGCCGAATGCAATAAAAGTTGCAAATAAGACAACTGGATTGATGATAGGAGCTGTCAGCATAAATGCAATCCCCGCTGAAATCGGAACTCCTTTTGAAACAAGCCTGCTAACGATAGGCACAATCCCACATTCACAAGAAGGGAATAGAATACCTAAGAAACTAGCAAAGATTACAGCTAGTACTTTATTTTTAGGCATGATTTTTGCAATCATTTCCTCGGTTACAAATATTTGAATGATCCCTGAAATTAGTACACCTAATGTCACGAATGGCAGGGCTTCAATTAAGATCGAAATAAAAATGGTATTCATCTGTAAAAAAGATTGCGGTAAGGATATACCAAACATAAAAGGCCTCCTATAATCCAAAACTCATGGAGACTACTATACTCTTTTTCTATTAGTTCGTCCAACGCAAAATCTGGAATAAGTTATATTTATATTTCTTTCGATGAAACAGGTAAAAAAAGCTTAATCCCTCGTTTATTGAACGGTAAGATTTTAAAATCTGCAATCAAATGACTTATGTATCCAGCAAGGCAGGTGTAGAAAACGCCGTCAATTCCTAGGGATCTTTCTAATTTGGAAGCAATAATTCCGAAGAAAACAACTCCTAATATGGAATGGGTATAGCTTCGGTGTGAAACGAGAGACGCGAATAAAATATAAATCCCAAGCAGTATTAACCAAATTTCTGTTAAGGAGAATCCGCCTGCAATTACACCGATTCCTGTGATCGTTAACATGTGCTTTTGCTTGATCAATGAGGCTGCAATCATCAACCCTATTCCGATCCCTAAACCAATCCACTTCTCTCTAGTAGTTCCCTCATAAAAACTATAAAAGACCATCAGGATTCCAATCAACTGTGCCACTGTCCGAATCACCTTATGAGATAAGGTGATTTTCCCCCGAAGCTTCCCGTCTATGTCGAGATCGGGGATTAAGCCTGAAATACCACCTAATCCGACTAGAAAGAGTGTGGTTGAAGGGGCGGTATGGAAAGTGTTCGCAACTATAAAACCTGTCGCTGCTCCTATTGCTGCATGTGCCGTTCCGTTCACTTTTATTTCACCTCTATATGTTATTTATGGTATTTTACAAAACACCACAACATATTTAATATACTATAAAACATTTGTTCTGTTTAGAGGGAAGTTGAATTTGTTTTAAGCAAAATATATTTTGATTAGAGTCTTTTTATCAATCAGATAAAAATCGAATCATGTTGTTGTTTGTTTTGTCATTCCGTATAACATTTACATAGGGTAAAATAAAAATAAAAAGGGGGGCTTGTCATGGACCTATTTTCAAGAATTGCAGAAGATAAAATAAAGGAAGCGATAAAAAATAAGGAGTTTGAAAATCTACCTGGAATGGGGAAACCATTGAATTTAAGTGATGAACTGCCAGGGATGAGCGCTGAAATGAAAATGGGCTACCGCATGCTTAAGAATGCTGGTTACATTTCAGATCAAGGTGATTTAAGAAAAGAATTGATCACCTTAAATGATTTAATCTCTGTCGCAACCGATGACGAAGAAATCGCTAGGTTGCAAGAAAAATTAACGCGCAAACAGCTGCAGTTTGAAAAAGTAATGGAACATAGAAGAAAAAATACAAATGTACGATTTGGAAGTTACGCGGAAAAAATATACGGAAAGATGAAATGAAAAGATATGACAAAGTTGATAAAAAAATAACTTCAATCTCAAATAACAAACCAACATAACTTCTGAAAAATGAACTTACTCTAATCAAAATGCATCACTTTTATAATTTTTTACCAGTAAGGATGTGATGAATCCAAAAGAAAGAATAGTTAGTATGGAATAGAAGAAACTTTGTGATCCGAGCACTTTAAACCCTGATAATAAGACTAAACCATCGACAACCAAGATAATGGTTCCGATATTAAAAGAAAAGGATTTCGCTAAGAAATGCGCTAACAATTCTGTACCTGCTGTGCTTGTCTGATAGCGAAGCATTAATCCAACACCCAGTCCGCCTAGTGCTCCACCGAATAATGCACTTAAAATAATTGGGAGTGGAAAATGATTTTGTAAAGGAGCCAGTAAATCAATAAAAAATGAGGAAACCATTAGACCATGAAAGCTACTGTAAAAGTAGTTCCGTTCTCGGAACCATGCATATATACACAGCGGCATACTAAATAAAATTACACATAAGCCCGTTTGAAAATCGAAATAATAATGGAGAATGAGTGATAAGCCGATGATCCCGCCATCTAGTAAATGATGAGGGATTAAAAATGCATTAACCCCAATACCTATTAATAGGCTCCCAATTAAAATAGCCATTAACTTTTGCAGGATACCTCACCTTGCCTTATTCCATTTGTTTGAGTACTTAACTTTTACTAAACCTACATGAAAGGATCGGGAAAAGCGATAAATCTTCTCAACAACAAAGACCGCTGACATTAGCGGTCTTTATTGTTGATCATCATCCCAATATTGCAGAGTATCTGTTTTTCCAGTAGGCTCACTCTTTAGTACATTCCCATCTTTGTCTTTATATACCTCATACTCCTGGTACGTTTCTACGATATAGCCATCCACTTTTTCGATTTTCTCTAGTTTTTCCTCCAATACTGGAATATCGTTAGAAGGCTCAACTTCTACTGGCTGTGCCATCACAGGTTGATCGGCAGAATAGGCATAGTCTTTATTAATAAATGAGTAGGGTGAATCAAGATAAGCTGCAAATCCTAAGGTTACCAACAGGAGACAAATACATAGAACGTTTTTTAATTTCATAAACTGGGCTCCTTTTTACATACATCCTCGTAACCCATTTTATGCATGTCCTAAAAACATATTCCAATTGATTAGTTTTGAATATTTGTTATTTTCACGGTATCGATCTTTGGGCGAAAAAGTAGAAATAGGATAAATGCAGCAATTGAAATAATCGCACCTGAGATATAAGGGAGGCCTATTGCCATCGAAAACAGCCATCCTCCAAGTGGCGGCCCAATAATCCTGCCCAGAGAATCAAAGGATGATAAAAGCCCAGTTGAACTTCCATAACCTGCCGTTGACGTCTTCGTAATTAGTGAAGAAACACTAGGACGAATTACGCCATTTCCTATTCCAAAAATAGTTAAAAAAATGGCTGCAGTTGCAAAACTATTTACTAATAAAATCAAACCAAATCCTAGCGCAGAAACAATGATTCCGCACTGAATTACAACCTTTTCACCGTATTTCTTGGTCAATCTACCGACCAGACCACCTTGGACGATCGCACTTGCAAACCCCATGATCATAAAAATGTATCCAAGTTGAGTGGCACCCAAATCTGCCTTTTTAGCGGCAAAGTAGGCAAACGTTGCTTCCAAACCAGAAAGTGATAAGGAAATTAATAATTGCACCAAATATAGTACGGTAACAGTACCACTAAACGCCTTCCCAAAAGAGGGTTTTTCTTTGCTAACCGATTCTTTTTTCTGTTTTGATTCTTTTAGCAAAATAAAAACAAGAATTAAGGTGATGAACGAAGATCCACTTGCAAGATAAAAGGGCATATTCAAGCTAAATTTTGAGAAAATACCACCGATTGCCGGACCAAAAACAAATCCTAAGCCGGTTGCTGCACCAACTATCCCCATTCCTTTGCCGCGATTTTCTTCCGTGGTGATATCTGCGACATATGCCATGGCTGTTGGCATATTGGCAGAGGAAAGAATTCCGCCGATAATTCTTGCCGCAAATAACATCCAAAGCTCCGTAGACAATGCTTGAATTAGAAAAGAGAGGCCAAGTCCTGCAATTCCAATCATCATGACTGGTTTCCGCCCAATTCGGTCGGAAACTTGCCCCCATATTGGTGCGAAAATGAGCTGCATGAGCGAATAAACTGCCATTAATAATCCTAATTCGGTTGGATTCGCTCCAATTTCTTCAGCATAGAAAGGTAACACTGGAATGATAATTCCAAATCCCACCATCACCAAAAACATAACTATAAATAAAATCGGTAAAGCGGACTTAGATTGCAAAGAATTTTCACCCCTTGATGACTTTTGAAGTCGTTGATATTACTTACTTCATCCTATCAATAGGATAATTGAAATGTTCGTAGAAATACAAGCCTCATTCATCAATTATTTCCTTTGATGGAAATAGTATGCAGTTATGCTTGATAACACAGGATAAATTGGATCATATCAGATACTTAGGAGTTTGATAGCGAATAGCTAGCAGAGCATGTCAATCAGATATCAATGATTAATACTAAAAGAACACCGTTCCTTTCGAAGAACGGTGTTCTTTTTATTGTAGATACCATTGAATAGTTCTTTGCGAGCATCTTATTTAACTGCCTTTCTCGTACTTTCTGAAGCAAAGTCAGCGATGACGACGAGAATCATATAACAAAGAAGTAACAGGGTGATTTCAGTATATTGGAAATAACTCATCGCGAGCTTAAACTCCATTCCAAGGCCGCCTGCACCGACAAAACCGACAACTATAGTTGTCCTCATAATGACTTCCCAACGATATAAAATATAGGTAAGAAATCTAGGTAAGACACTTGGTAAGATCCCGTAGAAGAAGATCTGGATTTTGGAGGCACCTGCGGATGCTAAATTACGGATTGGTCGAGGGTCCATATCCTCAATTACCTCGGCCCAAAGCTTACCGAGTATCCCAAAGTTATGGAGTGCAAGTGCGATTGCTCCGGGCAATAACCCTGGTTTAAAAATAAAAATAATCAACATTGCCCAAACCAACTCAGGAACGGCACGTGAAAAGATATAAGTGATTCGGACGAATCCATAAAGAATCCAATTATACCATCTCTTTGATGAAGTTAAACTTCCATTTGCTATATTTCTAGCTGCTGGAATAACCGTTAAAAAGGCAGCAATCGTCGCAAATCCGATTGCCATGATACTCATTTCCAGTGTTTCAATAGTGAGCTTTAATGCGGCAGACCAGCTTTCACCATTTAGGAAAGCAGGATGCTTATCATTTAAACCTAATAGGCTGCCAAAAAACTTCTTCGCATACTCGATATTTTTATCCGATAGCAATTCAAATAACTCAGCATTCTCACCTATGGTAATAAATACCCAAGAACCGATGATTAATAGCATGGTGAACAGAGTGGACCCCCATCCAGGACTGAATCCGTTCCGACGTTTTCGTTCCGTCAATCCTTTTCTAACATAATTACTCCATATATCCACGAACAAGACGAGAGCAATCAGGAAAAAAACATATGCCCATACCTGATCATATTTCAAATCAGCGAGCGATAATTGAATTAGATAGCCTAAGCCTCCGAGTCCGATAAAACTCATAATGGCCGAAGAACGAATCGCACACTCAAAACGGTACATTGTATAGCTGATCATATCTGCCCAAATCAATGGAAGGTAGCCATAAATAAGGATTTGAAGTCTTGAGGCACCAGTAGATTTTAATGCTGTGATGGGCTCCTCCGGTACATCATTTAACATATCAGCAAAAATACGGCCAAGAATTCCTCCATATGGAATAGCAAGAGCAAATATAGCCGCATAAGGGGAAAGACCTACAGCAGCAACAAAAAGCCATGCCCATATTAACTCATGAATCGAACGGGTAAACCCTAAAACCCCCCTAAAAATTACTTTAGATGTTAAACGAGCAACCCTGCCTGAGGTTAACGTTCCAGATGCAAGAATCCCTACAATCAGTGCATAAACTACAGCAAGAGACATTCCAGCAACAGCATAAGCAAGAGTAATCCAGGCAGATTCGAGCCCGTTGATCAATACTTCTGCTGACAAATCAGGTTGAATTAGGCCTTCAAATATTTGCAGTATCGTCGGAATTCCGCCTGCATGGAAAAGTTCGTCATTCCATTGAATCGAAAATAAGCTCCATACGAAAACTGACATCAATAGTAATGTAAGGGTTAGGCGATTATACCTACCCAATACTGATTTTCGTCTCAACATCTTAACCTTTCTCCTTTAGTCGATAAAGGTTGGTTAACAGATCATCCGTTACTTTTTCAGTCGGCAAATCAAAAAGGATTTCACCATTTTTAAGAGCGATGATTCTGGTGAAATATTTACGAGCATATTCGACGGAATGCAAACTGGCAATTAACGTTTGTTTTTCCTCAGAAACGATATTTATCAGCATAGCTAATACATCTTCGGCTCTTGCAGGGTCTAGGGAGGCAACTGGTTCGTCAGCCAAAATTACTTCAGGTTTTTGGACCATTAATCTCGCCATCGCGACACGCTGCTGTTCGCCTCCAGATAAAATGGAGGTAATTTCGTACATCTTATCAGTAAGACCCACTCTTTCAAGTGCTTTTAAGGCGATTTCTTTTTCTTGTGGCACAAGTAACGACAAGAGGGATTTGAAAAGTCCCCAATCAGCTAATCGGCCAGCCAGGACATTATGGATAACCGCGATTGAGCCAATCAAATCAAATTGTTGACGAATCACACCAACCTTTTTTGCAAATTTATGCCCATTTTTATAGGCTGATATCGGTTTGCTATCAATTAATAGCTCGCCAATTTGGATTGGCACAAGGCCGGCAATTGAATTTAATAACGTTGTTTTACCTGCACCGCTAGGTCCAATTAACGCTACCAATTCCCCTTGCTTAATAGAAAAAGAAAGGGAAGATATGGCTATCTTCCGCTCAAAGTGTTTCGATATATTTCTTGCTTCAATCATTATTTTTGAAGTCATGTCTACGACACCTACTACTTAATAATCTGTAATTCTTTTGCTACTTGTTCAATTTTTTTGTAATTATCGTTATTCGTTTCCACAAAGCTATCTGTTTGGAATAAGTCCGCAATTTCCTTTTGCTCGCCAGTAATCGATAGAAGGGCGTCTTTTACTTTTTGCTTTGAACCTTTACCAAAGACTTCTTCCACATTGCTATTGATTGTCCAGTTATAGTCATAGTAAGCAGGAGTTGTATAGAATACTTTAACTTTTTTCGTATCAACTTTGCCTTCTTTTACAGCTGCTTCCCAAACTGCTTCATTTAGTGCACCTGCTTTAAAGGCACCGGATTCAATTAATTTGTAGGTTGTATCATGGGAACCGGAGAAATTAGGTTTGCCGTCAAAGTCTGTATTGGCATCAATTCCAGCCTCTGATAAATAGTAACGTGGCATTAAATGACCAGATGTTGAGCTTTCACTGCCAAAAGTGAATGACTTTCCTTTTAGATCTTCAAGCTTATTGATATTTTCTGATGTTTGGGTGATAAATACGGAATGGAATTCCGCGTCACGTGGTCGTTGTACTATCGATTCTGCTTCGGGAACAAGGTTCCTAGCTTGTACACTTGTTAATCCGCCAAACCAAGCCATATGAATTTCACCGCGTTGAAATGCAGTAACTAGTGCAGCATAATCAACAGACGGGACAAATTCAACTTTCATTCCAGTCTTTTCGCTAAGATATTTAGCAACAGCCGTCATACCTTTATCTAAATCGGCAGCATTCTGGTCAGGAATCGCCCCAATTTTAAATACTTCATTCGTTGTCGTTTCTTTCTTTCCTTCATTTGTTTTTTCATCACTTTGCCCACAAGCAGCTAATGAAAATACAAGAATAGCAAGTATGATGACAGTAATCCATTTTTTCATTAATAATTACACCTCGATAGTATATTTTAAAAAAACTTAGAATTGCTTAACCTTATTATTATAAGTGAAGTATATGTAAAAATAAATTCAAATTATCTATTTGTTCAATAATAATCCATCGGTTATTTAGATTGAAGTGTGTTAGGTAATGAAAATATAGAAAAACCCCTGCCGCTAGAGCAGGGGAATTAAACAATATTTCTTTACACTGTCTGTTGTGACCATTCTTCAACATTCCATACTTTTGTTACCCAATCTTCATAAAAGTCTGGTTCGTGGCAGACAAGGACGACAGTTCCTTTGTATTCTTTTAAAGCACGTTTTAGTTCTGCCTTGGCATCAATATCAAGGTGATTGGTCGGCTCGTCGAATAGGATCCAGTTACTTTCATTCATCATCAACTTACAAAGTCGGACCTTGGCTTGTTCTCCACCGCTTAGCTGATTCATTGGACGAGAGATGTGATCATTTTTCAAACCACAGCGGGCAAGAGCGGCACGCACTTGATTTTGATCCATGGATGGGAAGGCATTCCAAACCTCGTCAATCGGAGTAATGCCGCCTGCTTTTACTTCCTGTTCAAAATAAGAAGGGAAGAGGAAGTCGCCACGTTCAACCTTGCCATTGATCGGATCAATTTTACCAAGCATCGTTTTTAGAAGGGTCGATTTACCAACCCCATTACAACCGATGATAGCGACCTTTTCGCCACGTTCTATGGTCATACTCATTTTCGGTAATAGTGGTTCTGAATAGCCGATTTCTAAATCCTTAGCCTCAAAAACATAACGGCTGCTACTGCGAGACTCTTTGAATCCGAAGGTAGGCTTTAGTGCTGTTTCTGGACGGTCAATCCGTTCAATCCGGTCCAACTGTTTCTGACGGCTTTTTGCCCGGCCAGTTGTCGAATAGCGTGCTTTGTTTTTAGCAATAAAGTCTTCTTGTTTTTTAATGAATTCCATTTGTTTCTCATAAGCATTAATATGCTGATTCTTATTAATTTCCGCTAACTCTAAGAATTTCTCATAGCTTGCTGTGTAGCGTGTAAGCTTCGAAAATTCTAATTGAAAAATAACATTGGAAACAGGATTCATGAATTCAGTATCATGAGAGATTAGGATAAACGCATATGGGTATTCTTTTAAATAAGAAGTTAACCAGCGAATATGTTCAACATCCAGGTAGTTGGTCGGCTCATCGAGCAGAAGAACTTTTGGTTGTTCCAAAAGAAGCTTAGCTAGAAGAACCTTTGTTCGCTGCCCGCCGCTAAGTGCTGCGACGTCACGGTCTAAACCAATTGCATCAAGTCCCAACCCGCGTGCTGCTTCCTCAATTTTTATATCTAATGAATAGAATCCGCCAGCGTCTAAGACATCTTGGATTTCACCCATTTTTTCTAAAAGAACCTCTAGCTCTTCAGGTGAGGCATCAGCCATTTGAGCGATTACTTCATTTAGTTCCTTTTCTTTTTCGAAAAGAGGGAGGAAAGCATCGCGAAGAACGTCACGCATCGTTCTTCCTTTTGTCAGCACCGTATGCTGATCCAAATAACCGTAATGAACACCTGGTGTCCATTCTACACGACCGCTATCGTGAATCAATTGACCAGTAATAATATTCATTAATGTTGATTTACCGACGCCATTGGCGCCGACAAGTCCCACATGGTCTTCAGCTAATAATCGAAAGGAAACGTCTTTAAATAAAGTACGGTCTCCGAATGTATGACTTAAATTTTCTACATTTAGTAAGCTCATTTTTTGTAATCCTCGCTTCGTCAAGAATTAATACATTAGTACATCATACTAGATTTTTAAGGATTCGACTAGATTTTTGATGAGAAAAACACTGTATTTTTATTGGAAATAGTATAGGATGCCAAACTATTTGGGTATTTTAAATATAAAAAGGAAAAAGATATGATTGGATTACTAATTGCCATTATCACATTTAATTTTTTTGCTTTCAAAAATAATAAAATACTAAGTGCTAATCAAATTGTACATATTTGGTCATTTACAATTTCATTACAGGTCATCTTCGATGTGTTTATTGAATTCAAATACCACGGATACTGGTATTTTGACAATGAAATTGATTGGGCGGGATTGCTTCCACATTTATTCTTAGTTCCTGCTGTTAATATGATTTTTTTAAATTGGTTTCCTCATAAATCAAAAGTTATTAAGCAATTTTTTTTTATTACCATTTTTGTTATTGCCATTTTGATATATGAAGTCATTACCTTGCTGCCTCCTCCTTGGGGATTCTTTCATTACGGCTGGTGGAAGCTTTGGCATGCAGCCATACTTGATCCGTTTTTGCTTCTTATCTTATTAGGATTTTATAAGTGGATTTGCAAGTTAGAAAAGGATGCATGCAAATCTCCAAAAACATAATTATGAAAAACAAATGGGCCTCACACGTGGCTCTTTTTGAAATTAAGAAGCATTTAAAAATAAATAATGAAAATGCTTAAACAACCGAATAACCTTGTCCATATAATAGTAAATAAGCGTGGAAGGGGGGTGATTGGTTGTCGACCAATCATGATTGTATTACTATTGGGACCATTTCTGGGGGGATCGTAAACTTTGGTGGTGCAAATAATATTTCTCCAATATCGGTAACTAAAACAAATTCAGGTTCAGGAAGTGATAATACAGGGACTGATATTACGACCATCACTGGTTTAAGTTCTACAACTAAAAGAAACATAATTGAACTCTTAGAAATGATTAAGGCGATGCTTTAGAATGGCATCGCCTTTTTTGAAATTATTTAGATCCATTTCTAGCGTTTCGTAACATACATTTCCTGAACGAGAAACAACAAAGACGATACCAAATCAGTATCGTCTTTGTTGTTTCTCGTTCATTAAGAGGAAATTTGATTATTTGCTGCCTTAATTTGCTTTGTTGACTTTGTTACATTGAAAACAATGTTTAGAAAAATAGCAGTAAGGCTTCCTGTTACAATTCCACTGCTGGTAAGGATT
>NZ_JBGBPR010000004.1:360451-385904 GCF_041106275.1 Neobacillus sp. BF23-41 | reverse complement strand
TCAGGTTGATAGGTCAGAGGTGGAAGCGTGGTAACATGTGGAGCTGACTGATACTAATCGTTCGAGGACTTAACCAATTTTATAAGGCAGCTCGTTTTTACAAACTTCTTCTACATTATCTAGTTTTGAGGGAATGATTCCTCTAAAAAAATAGTCTGGCAGCAATGGCGAGAAGGTCACACCCGTTCCCATACCGAACACGGAAGTTAAGCTTCTCAGCGCCGATGGTAGTTGGGACACGCGTCCCTGTGAGAGTAGGACGTTGCCAGGCACGAAAAGGACAACTTGAAAAAGGTTGTCTTTTTTGTTTTCTTTTAAGAATTTCACTAAAATAAACACAACAAAGCCTTTATTAAAAAGCCTCGAAATTTACCAATCTCTTCTATTTAAAAAATCTAAACCACTTATAAACCTAATGTCCTAAAAATAACCCCTCAACAGTAGTTTCCATCGACAAAAATTTATATTTTTCCCTAAAAATTACTTTTCTTTGTTACAATAAAAAATGGGATTCTAGACTTATTGACAAAATCACGTACATCTTTTATAGGAAAGGGACAAATAGAATGAATCGATTTTTATTACCTCTTTTAATGTTTTTACCGACTTTTTTACTATTAATCTATTATTTAAGTGGAGGGGCCACCAAGCTTGGTGCAAATGAATTTCTTGTACTAGCCGTTTTAATTGTTCTTGGCACAATTGCCAATTTCTCAATAAGAAGTAATAACACCATCTTTACATTTTTAAATAAGCAGGATGAAGATCTATCGAAAAATCCAGAAAATAATCAGCTTGCTGCAACGATATGGCGAGCATTTAATGATAAAAAAGAAAGAACAAAGACACAGCTCAATATTCCTTCGTTTATTGAGGTGTTTATGTCTGAGTATCATATTGATAATAAAACAAGTATCGTCAAACGAATGAAACTGATTCATACGTTTGCATCGATTTCCATACTCGTTGGGGTCCTCGGTACCTTTACAGGCCTCGTGATCACGCTAGCAGCACTTAACCCAAGTGATATTGATAAATCAATTTTAAAGGTGTTAGGCGGCGTCCATACTGCCTTTTTCACTAGTATCGGTGGAATTCTGTTTTCCATCGCGATCAATCTCCATTCAAAGGTAAGAAACTCGGAACAATTATTATTGCAAGTTATGTTGAAAGTTGAAAACTTTATTCACCAAAAGGATCAAAAGACGTCCGACTATTATGTGGTCGAGGCCATTGGTGGAGTTAAAGAAGCCGTTCACAATATGGGAAATGCCTTCCTGGAGGTCGCCCACTTTTCGAAGGAATTTAAAACAGCTACTGATAATTTAAAACAATTTAATAATAATTTTAAGCAAAACACGATGGAAGTAAGTGGTTTATTTAAAGACATGATGGCCATTACTGAATTGTTTAATCAAAAGACAGCGTTAATTCATGATGATTTTGAGAGAATGTTTACTTATTTTAACAATCAGCATAATCTTAATAACGAAATTAAGATGACGTTTGAAAATACAGCCCATGACATTAAGTCGTTTGTCGCGAACCAAAACAATGTGATTGATGGTTTTATGAAAAACAATTATAACTTACACAATTCATATAAATCATTAGTGGATAGTTCACAACAGGAGATCCAACAAGCCTACAAAGAAATGGCCAACTTTTTCGAAGGTACAACGTCTCAAATTTCTCAAATTGTAACTCAAAATGAATCACAAGTAGATATGCATAAGCAACTGACTGAATCGATCTATAAACAAATTAAAAAAGAGCAGGCAGGTCTATTGAAGCAGCTGAAAGAGTCGAATTCAGAAAACGGAGAAGTCAAAGACTTATTTAAAGATGCTGTGACGAGTATGGGAAATTATATGAGCATTCAAGAGTCATCTAATCAATCTTTAGAAACGAGCCTAAACGTCCTAAGCAATAATATTAAAAATACAAATGATCTCATCGGTAAACTAGATCAAAGCTTTTCAAAAGGGGCTAAGGAAACACCTGAAGCTTTAAACTCCCTTGAGTCCACTTTGAATGATTTAATGAAGAGTCTAGAGACTTTTTCAGAAAAAATGAACGAAAAACAATATGCAGTTAATCTATCAAAATAGGAAAAGGGTCTGAGCAATGAAGGAAAAATATAAACGACTAATCAATGACGGTTCCGGAGAATCGGATTTCTGGCCCACGTTTACAGATTTGTTATCAACCATCCTTTTAGTTGTCCTAATTATATTTGTCGCGATCATCATTAGTATAAATAAAGAAAGTAAAGCAATGCAGGCAAAAGCGATGGAAAGCCAGACGGAGATCAAAAAACAAGCAAAGCAAATTGCTGAAAAAGAAAAGCAGATTGAGGCGTTATCCTACATTCAAAAGGATATCGTCAAAGATTTAGACAAGGAATTTAAAAAGCAGCATATGGAAATTTCAATCGATAAAGACACGGGTGCAATTAAGTTTAAGGATGACTTGTTATTTGAAAAGGGCAAGGATGTTATTAAGCCAGAATTTAAAAAACAGCTGGATAAGTTTATCCCCATTTATTTTAAGACACTTTACGGAAAGTATAACGACAGTATTGCTGAAGTCGTGGTCGAAGGGCATACCGATGATAAAGGCGACTATATGTATAATCTCGATCTATCCCAGCGCAGGGCCTTCAGTGTCGTGAAATACATTTTAAGTGATGAATTCGGAGATTTTCCATATAAAAATCAGGTAACAAAAAATATTACCGCCAACGGACGGTCTGAGAGCCAGTTAAAGATCGTTAATGGCAAGGTGGACCGTGCACAGTCGAGGCGGGTTGAGTTCAAATTTAGGCTGAAAAATAGCTACGAGGGAAGCGAAACCCAAACTGGGAAGTAGGTTCCTTCGGTATTAGTATGACCAGGGAGCTGTGAAAATGGCTGACATTAACCAATTCAAGATCATTAAAGAACTATATACTGGTGAGCAATTAACCGTTTATCAAGTGGAAGATCCAAAGGACGGAGAATCAGGAATCCTTCGCTTAATCCATCAGTTGCCGCTTCGTGATGAGTGGAATCAGTTGTATCGTGAGTATGAGGCGAAGATTACCAATTATAAGCACCTTCCTGCAGTGAAGGTGCTAGATGTTTGGGACCGTAAGCCCTTTGTTGTGATGGAAGGAAACGAAGGAAACTTTTTAGAAAAAGAGCAGATGCTTACCGGGAAACAAATTGATCAGTTCATTGATGCTGTCGTCCATTTGCATCAACATGGAATTCATCATGGTAAAATCAATCGATTTAATATCTGGATTAAGGAAAATGGAGAGATTACCTTATATGGAGCAGGCGAGAGAACCGTTTTTCAACCAGAAAGAAAGATTACTATTCAGGATGACCTCAAACAAGTGCTATCCATATTAAAAAATCATTCTTCCCTTGCTGAATCTCATTTTGAGGGGATAAGCTTTGATAACATTGAGGAACTGCAAGGGTGGATTCTAAGGAAATTAGCGATTCCCAAGCCGGGATTAGTGAATCTAGGTGAATCCTCAAAGACCGTTTTTAAATCAGCTATTCATGAGAAAAACAAGAGGGAGGAGCCAGAGTTAGTAACACCTGCGCATGCGCCCCCTAAAGAAAAGCTGAAATCCGGCGCATTGTTTATAGGCGTTGCTGTAGCTGTTTTACTTATAATCGTCATCTTTTCCATTAACTTTTTAAAGGGTGGAGCGGAAAAAAACTCGATTCAAGCGAGCGAGGGTAAGCAAGAAACAGCAGTGGAAAAGGACAAGCCAAAGGCGAAAGCAGCGGAGAAAAAAGATCAGGTCGATTTAAGTCAATTCACGCAAGTAGTTCCTAGCTGGGAGCCAATCAAACATGCTTCCATCAAACTAGCAGGTCATGAATATACATTAGTTGCTGCTGCCCAGAAACAAGAAAATTCATCAGGCAAGGTGAAAGTTTTTGTTTTATCCCAAGGCAAGAAGGTAGGGGAATCACCTGAGTATAAAGGCAGCAATTCTCCAGAACCAACATCATATATTGATTCTTTCCTAACCATCACATCAGAAAATGGACAAAAGGGTCTGCTAGTTTTTGGATTACCTGGTGGATTAGGAATATCAGAAGTTATTGCATTAGAGGTCCAAGCAAGTGGCAGTGCGAAACAGGTATGGAGTGACTATGGTACTGAGATTAAGCAGAGCAAAGATGTTATCAGCGTGACAGGGACAGAATTGTCCAATCTTTCTTTGAAAAATAATAAGTTTACCTTGGAGAAAAAATGAAAAGTAACTCCAATGAGTCTATTGGCGACAAAAATCAGAGAAAAACAGTGAAAATTGTATCCAATGAGGGGTATTGGCGACAAAAATCAGATAAAAACAGAGAAAAGTGTGTCCAATGAGGGCTATTGGCGACAAAAATCATACTTAAACAGTAAAAAGTGTCTCCAATGTCTAGTTCCCCAAAATCAACAATATAGGTTTCCTCAAAAAAAGAGCATCCCACCGCAGGAATGCTCTTTTTTGCACTATTCTTGGCTGTCACTTATTTGGTCTGTAAATGGGAATTCGTAAGCTACTTCACTTTCACCTTGTGTTAGCGTTAGTTTTTTAGTAGCTAATTTTACATCTGTAATAACCTCCGAGTTGTAATTAAGCGGGAGAGGTTCCAAGGTTTCATTCTTCATGTCAGATTTAATAGAGTATACCCACAGATAAGACTCTACTGTTTCACTATTGTTAGCGACTAATACTACTTCATACGTTTTATCATTTGGATCAAAATCATATTCAGTCCCAACAAGCGAGAATCCGTCTTTTAGCTGCCCATTTTCAAAGGGGCTGGCTTCCGTTTCAGTTTTCAGATCCAAGTGGAAATTACCATCTTGTCGATCGGTCAGGATTACCCCTTGGGCTTGTCCAACGATTTTTTTAAATTGTTTTCCATCAAGAGGTAGACCAAAGTTCTCACCGTCTACTTTTTCCTCAGATAACTTTTTAAATTGGTCTAAAGATACTACATTCTCTGCTTTCTTGACATTCTTTTTCACAGCAGGTGTCGATGCAACCTTTTTTGTGGAATGTTTACTGGAATAGTAGTCCACTCCAAACCAAGCTGCACCGCCTGCTCCGCCAAGAACGACTACAGCAATTAACAGTTTTACCCCATACTTTTTAAAGAATTTGACAAGAGGACTTGCTGTTTCTGTTTCAACTTCCTTCAAAAAGTTCTTAAAGCTGCTCTTTCGGATTAATTTCAATTCTTTATTGTATTTTTTATTCCGCCAAATTGATTTTGGATCGGAAACTAAATAGCTTCGTAATGCACTTCGATAAGGTACGTCAATTCCAACTAAATTTGAATGATCCTTAATAAAAGCCATCATCGTTTTATCATCGCTGTATTGGATTAAGTGTTTAAATAGCATCCCATAATCTACGTCACCATGTTCTGACCCAAAGGCAATAGTTAGAACTGGAATGTGCTCAGTGGTAACCTTGACTCGTAAGAGCTGCTGCAAAATCTCCCGCACCAGTTCCCGGCCCGATCTTGATAACGATTTAAGCTGATTAGGACTAGCCTGAGATGGCATGCTGAGCACCTGGTATAGGGCATCAGTCATTAGATAATGATCTTTTGCCTTGCCATCCTTCATATCTCTCGGGTTTATCGGTTGGTTGAAAATTTTACCGAATGTCATGATATCCTGAGTTGTCAGCTCTTTTGGACGAATATGATCTAACATCGCCCATACTGAACTCCTAAACATCTTTTGTTTAAAATTGAGAAAATCCTTGTCTGCCATATCCACTTTAAATTCCTTGATGGCAAGTACAGCGGTGAAAGCATTACTTTCCTGTTTTAACGAGGCTTCAATTTTCGTAATAACTACCGATTTAAACTTTTCGATAGATAAAAGGTATGGTGAGCCAAGCATTGATTTGAGCTCCCGCAGAATCTCTTCGACTCGAATGATCCGATTGAACCGTTCATCCAGATAAAGCTCAAGGAGCCTGTCATAGTTGGGATGCTCATTAATAAACATCAAAATCGCTTTATAAGAGCGATTGTCCTCTTCAACCAATTTCCAGAGCTTATGGAAAAGTTGAGCATTTTGATAATAGTTGAGTGTTTCTAGTATGAACGAGAGAGCCTCATCGCTTCGTACCATTTGATTGATGGACACTACAGCGTGAATGTAATCTAGAGCTGTTGCAGGATCGCCTGCATATTTTTCCATCGCTAGGATTTGTAAAAATAGCTCAACCAAAGGCTGTTTCTCATCACTATTCACCTGTAGAAACTTCTGCAAACTATTTAAAAAGCCTAGTTTATTTTCTTTATATAAGGCGTCATCGTGACTATTAAGTGTTTGATAAAGGGCGGTCAACTGATAGTAGCTTGCTACCTCTAGCTTCTGCTCCTCAGGTAAGCCTGATAATGCTGTTTCTGCGAACGCAAAGAAATCGTCCATTCGCTTTTTTGATTGAGAAAAATGGTCGAGTGCAAAGTCCAGATACTCATGCTTCTGACCAGTAATATCGAGGCCAGAAATCCTATCATTTGCAAAATCAAAAATGAATTGCTTTTCAATCGAACGATCATTCATGTTTAATGTACCTGGCTCATAAAACATCACATGGATATAGTTTTTACTCTCTGGTTCACTTGAAAAGGTCATTGCGCCTAATTTGCGGCGGTGTGCATAAGGCAAATAAAGATAAATTAACTCCAACAGTTGAAGTGCAGCCTTCGAATATTCCTGCAAAGGTACATTTAATGAGATAAACACCTTTTTCTTCCCAGCAATGGACGACATGACTGCAAATAATAGTTGTTTAAACTGATCTTCGCGAATTCCTAAATTCCCCAAAAGAATATCTTTTCCGGCAAGAACATCCATATCATCATATCCGGTTTCTTCTAATGCCGGAAGAACATGGCCTTGATCCATTTTATAGGAAGTCTGAAAGTCATTTATTTGAAATAGCTTTTCAGGATGTTTAATCCATTCTTCCTTTCGATTTGGAGGGAGTACATAGTTATGCATGAAATAAGCGCTGCGCTGACCCGTAAAATCAGCAGGTACAAATACAGATTGACCAATGACCATGTCACCAGTTTCCGGCTGAAATAGTGTGACAGTTTCCGGGTAGAGGGAACTGTCCTTTTCTCCACGTGATGTTAAAGCCTTTGGTGATTGATAAATGCAAAAGGGATGTAGATATTTTTTCACAAATGACTTATCCAAGCCTTCGGAAATAGCAATGGTATCATATCCGTCCGTTGAGAGGAAAATTCCGCCCCGTTCCCTGGTATACATTTGTTGTTGAATTAACTTTCCGGTCACTGCACATGTCTCCCTTCTATATAGCCCAGCTTATACAGGAGCCAAATAAACGGTTCATCCACACGAATCGGACTAATTATCCCACTAACTTGTCGATCGACTGGATTGCTTCCGAGGGCAGACACGGCAAAATAGGAAGCCTCGTTAAAAAAAACATCAATGGAACCGACGAACGGAGTATCTACCTTTGATAGAAATCTTCTAACCTCTCCATTGATATTCTCGTATTCATCCAGGTTAAGGTATCCACTATGTGTAACATTGTGGAACACATTGCTATTAGAACGAATATATTCACCCTCGTCGGAACTTAGGGTATACAATAAATCACTTTTTGTCAGCACGACTGCAGTCGGAATATTCGTTTTGTTGTTTTCCTGTTGAGAAATGAAATCCTCAAATAATGCGACAACAACCTCGCGGGGTTCACGAGCAAGTCCAACTATCTCCCCCGGATTTTCACCCATTTGATGAAGCATTTTCTGACGGATTGCTCGAATTTGCATTGGGTCGACTAAGAATAAAATTCCCGCTGAATTTTTGATATGGGGAGCATGAAGTTGAAGATATTCTTGTTCAGTCATACCCTCACCAGCTACATCAAAAAATACGAGTGTCAGTGGTGCTTTGTCTTCATCTTTAAACACAAATTGGAAAATAAACGGTTCTTGGCGCTTTGTCGTAGCGGTAGCATCAAGCAAATTTCCATTTTCAAATAAAGGAATTTCATAGTCATCCCTGAATCTTCTGCTAATCGCGTTATTAAGCGGAATACAGGCCGCATTAAAATTATTAGCTGTTACATGCTGCAAGGTATGAATGAGAGACGTAATATAAACAGATTTCCCAACGGAAGTGGCACCGACAATGGAAAGAATATTACTTGGATATTTACCTGCTGTAACGGGAAGTTCGTTATGGCACCCTGGGCAAAGTCGCTTTCTCGTCACAACCGCGTATTTATCAGAAACACCCATAAGCACACTGTTGGAGTAAATCTTATTATCATCTGGAATCGTCGAAGGATAAACAATTGCCTCAATTTCATCAATTTCGGCAAGCCCAAATTTCTTCCGATAATCGTTCAATTTATCATCTTCCTGAAGGTTGAAGGCTTCATCATCATCACGATAGTGTGCAGCACGGAAGACGACATCTTCATGATGAAATTTTGAGAAGCAGTAGGGACAGACAATATCGTAAAATTGCGGTCTGGGAGCTTCCGGCTGTGTTGTTCCAAACATTCTTTTTAGTAGTCCAAACATGTAATGTCTCTCCTTATTGTGGAATCAGTTCAAAAATTTCAGCTGATTTCCTTCCATTACTAAAAAAGATTCTAATATATTCATCCTTGCCGATTTCCTTTTCGAGCAGCTCCGTTTTTCCAGGTGGGAAGTCACGAATAAATGGGAAGACGGTCCCATCTTCAATGGACATGGGAGGACTGCCCGTTTTTTTAACATAGACTAACAGATCTTTATCAAGCACGATCTCTGTCATGATGGACATGCGAACTCTTTTTTTCGGCTGAAGGAATTTATTTTTATAGGTAATTGAAAAATAAATCTTCGCCTTCGATCCCGTTATATAAATGAGATTGTTATCGTTTTCCTGACTAAAAACAGCCAGCTTTCCTTCATGTTTTTTGCAGGGGAAGATGCGATAGGCGTAGCGGCCAATCGCATCCAGTCTGCCAACATATCCATGATTGGCTTTATATTCCTCGCGGGTATAGAGTTTCAAATCCTGCTCATTGATTTCGCCGATTGGTTTTAAATTGTCTGAGGACGCTTTATAAATATAGACAAAGTCGATATCTTTAGACCAGAACCAAGTTAAGTGAACCTCTGAATCTCTTATTGTCTTTCGTAAATCCTTTATTTCATAGTCAGGGGAAGCAAGGGTTTCCCAGTTCACCAGAAATCACCCACCATCTTTTCTAATTGATACGGAGAGGTCCAAACCACTCCTGAACGCTGTCCATCAAAATCCCTTTTTAAAATGATCCCTTTTTGATGAATTTCTTTTTACGGAAAAATCGGACCCACTGGTGTTACGCGGCGCACTGCCCGAAAACTTTTCACGAATCGGAATAATCAGCGTTCCAAGACCAGTTAACGCAGTTAAGAGAATATCGGCAGCGAGGTGGTAAGAAAATCCTGACTGCAGGCTATCTTGCAAACCAAGTTCGAGTACCAATCCTGCTAATAGTCCAGCAAACACCCCAGTAATAGCATAGCTTTTCGCTAAATAACGGTTGTCGAAAATTATTCCAAGCACGAGACCAAACAATCCGCCGATTAACGTGATTAAGACCACTCGGAGAATGGCGAGATAGGTGCTGTCTTGAAACAATCCGTGTCTTTGGGTCACAAGCAAACGGTCCTGGTTTTCTAAGTAAATTTTTTCAAATACGTTCGTTAATTCATTGGCATTTTTTACATCATAGAAGGAACCACCGGTCCGCGAAGCAATTAATTTAAGTAATTGGGCTCCTCCTTTATCAATCTTGCTCATCCCTATCGTATTTATGACAATGTCCTTATTCTGGTATGGCTCTACCACTGCATCAAGGTCAAGTTCGCTATAACCATCTGAGAACAGAATGACCATTGGTTTTCGTCCATTTTTTTTGTGGTCATCAATCTCTTGAATAGCTGTTTCCAAGGCGTGGCCAATATCGGTGCTTCCTGTAGCTTGTAAACGATTGATTTGCTCAATCGCATCGGTGCGTTCTTGTTTATCACTGACGTTAAACATCGATTTTGTAATATTAGCATCTTCGTTAAAAGAAATAACGGAGGCACGGTGGGTCGGCTTCATATTGGATATGAGCTTTCCAGCAGCCTTCAAGCTTTCGTGTCCAGGGTCCGTTTCATTCATGCTGTCCGAAATATCCATGACCATCACGATATCGTCTGGAGGTTTGATATTTGAGAAATTAAGAGAATATAAGAATTGAAATAAAAGGCCGGCAGCAAATAGCATGACGAGTGTGGCAGGTACCAGAATCTTCCAAGAAAGGCCCGAGTATTCCAAGCGCCAACTGCGTCCATTAATGATTGGGCTAATCAGCTCGGCACCCAGGCAGAAGAGGCCTGCGATCAGGGCTAGCTGGCCAAAATAGGCGCCCATTAATAAGATATTTGGCCAAACGCCATAATAGGACTCGATTAACCATTCACCAAGGATAGCACCTAGAAGCCCGGCAATGATACTAAAAACAAAAAACAGGATACTAAATTTTCGAACAGGCATGTTCAAATCTCCTTACTAAAAGAGTTCAATGATTAAAGGTAATTCCTTGAAATTTGATTACCGTCTAGCTCCAACGCCCAACGGCTAGTGGACTTCGCCCTTCTCCCTACGATAAGTCAACATCGAATCGCTATCGCTCTCCGTGTTTCCTTTATCTCAGTCGAAGTGCTCCAGTCCATACGCCGCTAAGCGGGCGTTTACCGCTTTGGAGTGGAATTCGTATCCTTTTTCTGTGTAGGCCTTGTAGTATTTTTCTCCTCTTTGGTAGTACATTAAGTCACTCAGCTTAAAGCCGCCCATCAGGGTAAGCTTTTCGATTCCGCTGCTATTCTTCTCATGGGCACAGCCCACCTTAAAATGGCGTGTTTCTTGTTCCTTTTCCAAAGCGAACTTCATGAATTTGCTGTGAAAGTCACCAAAGAAGTATTTTTCTTCATAGCGGTGTTCCTGTTTGTAGTTAAAAACTTCAATATGAATCGAGGAATTTTCGCTTAAGCGCGTGTTTAATTGCTTGAACAAATCCTCTTTGGTTAGGACGTCTTGATTATCATAGTGCGTCATAACATTCGCCCGTTCTAACAGTTCATCTTCAAAGCTGCGCTGAAATTCCTCTTGGGTCAATACCTCACGATTACAGACAAACAGCAATCTTTCAATCAGGTCGGTCGCTCCGTTTTCAAGGAATGATAGCAGGTTTCCAAAAAAGCGCTCATCAGAAAAGAAATGAGGACCGCGTTTTTCCTTTAGCTTTGCTGTTACGCTGCTAATCATTTGTCCATAATATTCCGCGATATTTTTATCTAAATACTCATCCGAATCATACAGACTCTCCGCAGCTGCTTGTTTCAATAAAGATTCCACCTGATCGACAATCTCTATTTTCGCGCGCAGATACTGGTGGTTTTCCTGTAACACTACATGATATTGCTTTAAGATGGCTTGCTTTACCTCAAGTTTGACCATTTGATACTTTAAGCCGTAAGCTTCTTCAAAAAAATACTGTAAAAAGCTAGTTAGGTTTTTCTTGTCTGAAAATGGGAGATAGCTTTTTTTAAAATCACAGCTATCCACGATTCGATGATAGAGCTGCTCGAGCCGTGCTTCAGCTTCTGCTCGTTCATTTTTGGCTTCACGAATCATTTTATGAATTTCATCCAGTATGCTGATATTCGAGCCTGTGGAATCAGAGGTCCATAAATAGGCGCAATATAACCCGTATTTTTCATTATTAATCACGTTTTCATGGAGGCATCGCTCAATACGTGCTTTCAAGTTCATGGTTTGTAAATGCTCACTGACTGGCTCTTTAAAGTTAGTATGGAAAAATCGTTCCGTACCACCTTCATACAGATGCTCTTCTGCCTCCTTGACAGACATTCTTTTTACCGTTTGATAGGAATTGGACACTCCCATCATGTCATTCATATCCACGAGCTTTTCATCCGAAGGAATGATGTCATGATAATATTTCTGGAAAGAAGCCTCGGTCAACTCAAATAAGCCGAGTACATTTTCGCGTTTCTCGGAGCTGGATGCTTTTAATGATGTCAGCAGTTCATGGAAAAAATGGCTAGCCGCATGAAGCGCAATCGCTTTATTGGGGCGGTTCACCTTGGAAAAGCCAGCTGACGCAAATACTGGTTCCTCAGAGTTTCCTCTGAAACTACGTTTAAAGTCCTGATGATTATAGCTGTCCATCTTTTCATGATAATCGGTAATCATTTTTCGGTTTTTTAAGAGATTTAGATTGCTAATAATTTCGTAGTTTTGCTTCCCGGCATCACTTGAAATTAAGCCATCTTCATTTTTATCGCTTAACAAATACACCATGTCAAAGAGTGGGGAAGGAGGGTGAACGACTGGAAGCCGTAGATCTTCTTCTAACTGAAGTTCTTTTTCAAAGGTGTATTTATCGTGTTGAAACTGATTTAACTCATTAAAAAAACTAATCCCCAGTGAAGTGGAGAGAGGAAAATTTTTGCCATCCTGCTTTTCCTTTATTAATCCATACAAATCTACTTCAACTTGTCGAAAAGACTCTTGTAAAATACTTTTTAACAGCAAAGTAAATTCTTGAATCAGGATATTTGCAGGGTCATCGACGGCCGTCACCACACATAGGTTTAGTTTTACTAGTGAGGAATAGACCTTACCGTACTCAGCAATTTTTGACGAAAGTTTACGGAAGGTTTTATTTAGTTCAATCAGCAAATTCTCATCCTGACAAAAGGACTCGTAAATGCTTCTACGTATAGTTTTGGGATCAAACTGATGGTCTGGAAGTTGAATGGATAACACGTTATCGTGGCTGATGGTATTGGTTTGATAGGCATGGAAATATAACACACCCGTGCTGTTATGCCATTTTTCTTCATTAATAGTCATGATGGATGTCAGGGCTTCCTTGACAGAGTCGCCTAGAAATAAAAAGACAATGGGATGGTTCACACTGCGCTGTTCGTTTTCCTCTAATGTCATTTTTTCCAGCTGGTTTGAAAAGGTGTTTGCGTATTTTTGTAAGAGTTCTTTCAAAGCTGTTTCCCCCTAAGAGAAGAAAGTAGTAGTTTTCTACTTTGAGAATTGTCCAGCTCCAGCGCCCTAGCGACTAGAGTGCTTCCCTCACCTCGCTTCGATAAGTCAAGCACGAATGCGCTAACGCCCTTCGTGTTTCCTTTATCTTGGTCGGCTCAGTCCAGCCCTTATGTCGCTGACCAGGGCACTTTCGCTTTTCTAGATTAGAGGCGGCCACATGCAAAAGCTGCAAGTGGCCTAAATAGTAAATGTGTAATAAGTCTTTGAACGATACGCCGCTAGACGGGCACTTCCGCTTTTCTTAAGATTTCAATTGACGAAGCATGTCATTAACCTTAAGCATCATTTCTTTATAGAAACTGTATATTTCTTCGCCATTGACTAAATCCTGGTAATCGTAATCAAGGGCTTCTTTTTCCCTTGAATAGTTTGCAGCCATTTCCTCTAAAGCAGTAACAAGTTCGGTCGTGTTTTCTTGGTTGATCATATCATTGCTGCGACGATCTGATTTCTTTTGCAGTTGATCCATTTTCTTTTGGCTCAATGCTTTGAAGGCATGATAAAGTTCATAATCAACAAACTTCGTTGTCTTCATTAAATTCACAAATGGTTCCCATGCATCTTCTTCAATCTCTTTATCGTACACGAATAAGGCGCCACGTTTCCGAATTGTTTTTGTATAAACGGCTTGAATGAATTGAGTTAAAGAAACCTCTTTTTCCTCTTGTGAGGCAATATAATGCTCAATCTCAGAGATTTTCTCTTTGATTAAGTGATACTTTCTAACTTCTAGTTTTACTTTTTCAATTAGTTTAGGTGTACGGATGAGATTTTCTTTTGCCAATTCCAAGTTGGTGCTGTCAAAGATATCACTCACACCGTCGGACTCCATGCCGCCGTTAAACATGTCTTTAAGCTGTCGAAGGATTTGCTTCAGGCTGCCAAGGGTTGCTTTGTTTAACTGTTTTGGATCTATTTCGTACTGAGAAAATAAGTCCGAAATGTTCATCTCTTTTGTAAAATGGCATTCGTAGCGAGCACTAGTGCTGTGATCGGAATTTTTCTCCGTAATGACTTTAAATTCCATCGCTTGTTCAAACATAGAACGGATGCTGGCATTGTATTGCTGTACGCGCTTGTTGCGGTACGTATCTCCCCATGATTCTTCAGGAATCGGTGAAGGGAGGTAGGCCCAGTTTTCTTTATCTGTTTGGACAAGGTGGCGGCCAACGCCTTCTCTTTCTAAAATCGTTTTTTCATAGGACTCCTCATAAATGGAGAGTGGGGAGTACGAGAACAATGGAATACCATTTTTTGTGTTTAACCAGAAGATCCGATTCTTCAGTTCACTCTCTTTAATGGTGAAATGAGATTCACTAATCGAATGCTTTTGGTATTCCTTCACTCCTTTTAAAATATTAGGAGCCTTTACTGGAACGGATACAAATCCCCATTCTGGGAAATGAAGGGCACCACGACCGTTATCTAAATGGAACACTGGTGTTGCATCACCATCAAGTCGGGCAGCAATTTTGTCTTGGATGATTCGATCAATTGGCATATCTTCGCCGTGTTTAAGCCTTAAAAAGTCTTCCATTGATTTCGTAATCAACTCGCCAAACTGGTCGCTTAGGAATTCTGAAACGGTACCTACGATATCGATATCTGATTCATTGACCCAATAGGATGACTTTTCGAGAAGCATTTCTGACCATTGCTGGACAAGCTGTTCTCCATCCTTTGAATTGAACATACTCTCAATTTCACGGGCCACATCCGGTACACTGACTAAATGCCAGTAATAGGTGACATTATCTTGTTGTTTGACTTCCTCACCATTCACAAGAATATTAGCGTTCTGTTCAAATATCCCTCTAAGTGCATCGAGGATTTCTTTATAGACCACATAAATCTTGTTGTTTTGACTATTGATTAGCTGATATAGATCTTCATAGAATTCAATCATTTCTTCCATTCGTTCTTTTTCGGCGCGAAGATCATACTCATTCAACTTGGACTCGATATAGGCATTCTTTTTCTTTTCCTTAGATATAAATGCACTTCTGGCATCTTCAAGTTTATTGTAGGTATACTCCTCAGCCGATTGAATGGCTTTAGGCATACGTTCTAGACGTTCGCGTAAGCTTTCTACATAGGTTTGCAGGGTCGTTAATAAGCAAAACCCGTCCTTCTGGTAGATTAAACGTGATGCGTAGATAGGGCCTTTTTTGGAATGTAAAAACATTTTCTCAATTTGCCGGCGGAATTCTTTCATGATTTCGCCTGGATGCTGCTTTTTGCATTTACGATACTGATCTTTTGCTTTTAAAAGAAACTCTCTGTCTAATTCATCATTGATATTGGTTACCGATGTTTTGATGACATTGTTGTAGGAGAAACGGTCACTATTCTCATAGCCTGAAAGCGGTTCTGGTACACGTTCATTAAAGCGTTGGTGAACGGAATCAGGGTCAATCCGCAGTTTTTCAGCAAATTGCTCCACATCTGATTGCTCAGGACCTGCTTCAAACATATTATCCATTTTTTCAAACAGCTTGTAGGCGATGTAGGTTGTCATTTCTTCCAGTGGAATTTCTGCCATGGAAGCGCCGATAATGTTGTATTGATAGTTAGCTGGATACGGCTTATGCATGCCGGCAATATTGGATCTGATATTGCTGATATAGTCATGGATGGCAAATTCCTCGCCGGATCCTTTATCTTCACTAGCCATAAAGTTTGTAATATTTTCAGCTGTTACATTCATGCAGTAATCGTAGGCATTCTCAAGCCATTTACCCTCAGTATTCGTACCTGATATTAAATGGCAGAGATTAAACGGCGGCACTTGTGAGTTCACGGTTAATAAATTGCCGTACTTCTGAATAAACCGTTCATTTCTTTCATCACAGTTCATCCAGTAGTCGAGTTCTTTTAAAGCAGCATAGCCGTTTTTCTGGATGTATTCAGCCGTATGGTGGTTGATTCCTTTTTTAGATAAATTCACGTCAGGTGTGAAAAGGTAGCCAAGGATGCTCAAACGGTCGACACCTTTTGCACCAAATTTTTTATCCATGATACCTCTAATAATGTAGGCAATATCCAGGTAACAGCCACTGCCAGTCCCACCAGAAAGACCGGTAAGTAGGAAGACGTATAATCGTTTTCCAGACCCTTCAAGTACGGCATCCATTTTGTTTTGGATGATCGTTACTACCTGATTGATTTTTGTAAACATGAGCAGTCTGCCCGCTTGGCGTACGCCTGAAGCCCCGCTGATTCCATCCGTTATTGACAATTCGGGTGATAACCAGTCTTTGATATAAGGTTCAATCGTGCTTCGATTTGAAAGAACGCTGCCGATTTCTGGATTGGAAAGCAGGACGAATTCTTTATGAGGGTCAAGGCCAATCCCATTATATTTTTTATTACGATCATGCTCATTCGTTTCAAATGCTAAAAACTCAATGTTACTTGGTTTATCTTTCTTCTTTTTCGATAAGGGATCTTCTGGAAGTTTAAAACGGCGATTTACTTGGTATTTGAGTCTTAATAGGGCATCAATTCCTGTACCGCCAAGCCCAATGACAAGCATCGGATTGTCAATCGTATCAACGCGGATCTTCTCTGATATAATCCCGCCGCCATGGGCGACTTCCAACTGTGATATATGCTCTTTAACACTTGCCTTCATGCAACTATTCCTCCCTAGCTGTGGACTACTAATATATAAAGACGAAAAATAATTTGAATAGGATTCAGTTTTCGGTGCCTGACACCGAAAACTGCTTAGCTTATATATTCAATATAAATGGACTTATTTACCTTCTTTAACACAATGCGCAGACGGTCATTTCGTTTGATCTGCTGACCTTTCTTGGCATCGATTGCCCGGCCGCTTTTTTCAATCGTACAGTCCGAGTTGTTGATCAGCAGGAGCGAATCACCGGCATGCGGCTTGAAGATAATTTGATTGGTTTCAGCAAATTCAGGATGCAGTCCCAGCAGCTGATGCAGCTGAACCTTCCCTTTAAAACCTTTTAATGGCTTGTATTGCGGATTTGAGCGTTCACCAGTATCCTCGTCTTTTACTTCCACAACGATTTGACCACTAAAACCTTGCTTTTTCCTTAACTTGTTGTAAGCAAATATGGCAAGAAGAATGAGCCCAATCACCCCAACAAGAACATAAAGCCATGGAAACGGCGTGTCCTCTTTTGGTTGAGTGGTTTTAGCTGCTACAGGTGTCTTGGCTGTGTTTTGCACCGTTATTTTTTGCGGCTGCGTTTCACGGAAAAAGCTATTATCTTCCGCTTTTACCACTACTTCATAACTGCTTGAGTTTCCTAACTTAAATTGACCCGAAAAGCCTTGGTCATCCGCTGTTAAGCTTACTTCCTCGGTTTTCCCTTGATCGAGATCTTTCACATATAGAGTCGATTTCATTGATTGATAAATGCTTTTATCAGCGATAGGTGTACCATTATCTTCAAAAAAGGAATGGATCTTCACTGTTTCGCCCGCCTTGTAACTTTGCTTAGCAAGCTTATCTAGCTTCAACTGTAAATCATAATTGAAAACAAGGTTGATATCGATTTTGTCCTTTGCTACCCCTTTAACCTTCAGTGTCCAATCTCCCTGAACTGGTTTCAACAGTTTGACCATAGAGTAGGTCTTCGATTTTGAAAGTATGACTTGGTCTGAAGGGATGGCGAGCTCTTTACCGGAAGGATCAACGAGCTTAACCTCGACCGGATGGTTTGACATTAATGAGATGTTGGCTTCTAATACATTTTCATTGGGAACATTTATTTTGATATCTTGAAAATCACCATTACCTACTATTTGATTAATCGGAACGATTTTTAATTTTAAATGGTTGGCAAAAATTTCACTAAGGATGCCTGGCAATTTATCGGCAGAACTTGCTTCGAAGAATTCCCCATTCGTGCTCTTGGCTATATTTGTGAGAACCTGTTTATTTAGCTTGCCATTAGCGTTTAAGCCAATCGTATAGATTGGATATCCTTTTGCTTTAGCGGCGGCCACTGCTTGGTTTAGGTCTTTTTCCGCTTGCTTTTCGGTTTTGGGCTTCTTTGGATCTAGTTCGTTATTCCCATCGGCAAGCAGCACGATCAGTGGATAATAACCTTCCTCGTGACTACTATCTAATACGTTGACGGCTTCCTTAACCCCAGTTGATAAATCGGTGTACATATATTTTTGAACGGAGTCGATGAACGACTTTAGGTCCTTCTTATCCTGTTCTGACTTGATTTTGACAAGCGCTTTTTCACGCATGACTTCGTCAGCGTAAGCGATGGCACCAATTTTATCGCCATTAAAGGAGGCCATATCAATGAACATCTTCATCGCTTCGTTACTGATATTCTTCGGGTCACTGCTCTTCATGGAATTACTGACATCAACGACAAGCATTCCTTCTATTCGAGAAGTGGAATTTAACGGACTTGCAGCGTGTACATTATATAAGGGAATATTCCAGAAAAGACACGCAACTACGATTAAACTACTGATACATTTTCTTAACATCTGTGTGCAACCCCCACTGCATTTTTCCTATTTCGGGTAATAATTACAATTTTCGCATTGTACAACTATTCTACCACTTTCCTATTATATACCGAAACAATTATTCCCTAGATATATTAGAATTCTACTATTATAATATAAGGTAATGTATTTATTGGGAAATATCTGGGATTACTTGTAGGTAATTGGTATTCATAAAAAATGATCTCAGGAAGGAGAAGTAAAATGTACGGTGTGGTATTTACTAGTCTTCTAGTTTTAATCCTTTGTTGGAAATCCTATAAATTAATGAAAAATAAGCGAAATAGCGGTGATTTTGAAGGTATTGATGATGAATTAGTCATCATGCTAAATGAAGGTGATTCGATTGGCTAAACAGGCCGTCCAGCTCTCTAAGAAAAAGAGAACGAAATATCGATTTCAAAAGCTAAAGATGTGTAAAAAATGCAACCGTTATTCCGTTTTAGCGGATGGAAAATGCCAGAATTGCGGTTCGGATTTTATCGGAATTGAAACGCTCGTGAAGTCGATTTTTAAAAACCGTTTATTTACGGAAGCGATATGGATCTTAATGTTTGTTTGTGTAGGTATTTTGGCTGCTCCAACGGTAAAGATGTTATATTACTCGTTAATTGCCGGGGTAGTGTTTGTAATTGGATATGTCATTCTTACCTCCATCTTCATGAAAAGTGAGTATTTCATGCAACTGAAAAAACTACTTCGAATCGACCTTAGAAAAATTGCCGCAGGTATTCAATATGACAGTGAACTTGCCAAAGAGGATGTTCATGCTGAGAGACTAGCCCCAGCATATGAAAAGCTCCGCGATATTGGCGATTTTATAGCGAGTGATCAGGTGAAAATCCGCCGTATCATGGTCTTGAATGAAATCGTTCTAAGGAGTGATATGGAGCTTGAACTAGAACCCCTTATTCCTTCATCCTATGATTCGAATTTTGTAAAATATGCACTTGAGGTGTTAAAAATTAATCGGACGCTTTTTACGAAAAAGTGTATTGCCTACTTTATTAAGTATCGTGAGGCTATTGTCAGCGATTTTGGAATGGATTCACTCATTTCTGTGGCCGGCTCAGCGTTACGAATGAAATTGTACATCCTAGAATTTTCAGAGTTCATCGAGGAATTCCTTGAATATTTCCCAAAGGACCGGTTCTTGCGACTGTGCAGTATCATCTATTCCAACCCGGAAGTTGATTGGGGCAGTCTAGAGGAAAAAACCAAGCGTTTAGTTATGGTGAAGTATCATTACGATCCTGATTTCAAGCAGTTCGTATCGTAGAAAGGATCTTACTCAATATGTTTAAATTTACCGTTTATCGAAAAGTGAATATGTCTAGGAATTTTTTCTTGTTAATGCTGGTTATCTTGCTTGGGCTGGTTAGCACAAAAATCGTTTTGGCACATGAAAAAATTGATACCTACAATGAAGCAGTAAAATTATTTAGGTCAGGTGAATTAGTCGCTGCAGAGGAAAAGTTCCATGCTGCAAAGCTAAATGTTTCTGTCACTGACCATAACAAAGACATCAATTTCATGCTATCCATTCTGTCACCGATTCGTGAAGTCATGGAAGATCTAGATGAAAAAGCGGCTGATTATAATGAAGGAAATGACCTCGACAACCTCATTAAAATATACGATCGTTGGAAGGAAAGCGAGAAAAAGTGGGTGTCAGGCACCAATGTTCAAAAGGATATGTACGGGGAAATGGTGGCGTTGACGAAGCTAGATACGGATATGAAGGGTTATTTTTCCACGATTAAAAAGGAAAATCTTGATAAATTAATGAATGATACGGCTAATGACATTTCTGAAGAGGAGGAGATTTTTACCGTCCTCAATAAGATTCCAGCAGAATATTACGGCAGTCGTTTGTCAGCTAAGACAGAAGCGATCCAATCTTCATTCAAAAACTATTACGCGGCAAAGATAAATAAAATGGTTGAAACTGGCACTGTCTCATCGATTATTGACGAGGGGAGCAGGCAGTTTAGTGCACTAAGAATATTGTCGTTGGATTCTAGCTGGCTTGAGAAAACCCTTGATTCGAACTTGTTAAGGATTGTAAAGGCTGCGATCGATAAAAAGGATTATGGCGCATTTGCCGAAGCAGCTAATTCAATCAAAAAGTTAGAAGCGAATATGAATGGTGCCGATGTATTTGCTTATATTGAAAAAACAACATCTGATCTATTCGTTAAAGCGGAGAATCTCACAGAGGCTAATAAATACGAGGATGCAATTAGTATCTTTGAAGCATTAAAACCACTAAAGGACACGACTGAATCTATTGCGAGTGCCAATCTTGCTTGGGATAAATATGAACCCATTCGCGTTTTAAAACGTCTGTATCCAGGAAAAGAGTTTCCGAACGTTATAAATGAAAAAAACAAATGGGGCGCAGACAGCGTCGTTGCAGCAATCTCCAAGGACGGCGGCATATATTTTGGCAAGCTTACCGGAGAGGAAGCAATGGTCGTAACCGAGGGGTCGATCGAAGGGGCAGCGTCCATTAATAAGTTGGCTTTTAATAGTAACTTCAGCACCTCTGACAAACCAGTCCTTTATATTGAGGCAAAGTCAACCGAACGGAAGCATCATTATATAGCCTATGAAGTCAGCGGCGGTTCGATGGGTAAGATTCTCGATGTGGAAGCGGATAAGCTAACTTTCGAATCAGAGCAAGTATTGGTTGTAGATAATCCTGTTGGACAGGGTGAAGGGGAGCTCGCTTACTTTGAACCCGATGGTAGCGGGGAATATCAGTTTTCTAGTATAAACGTAGACTATGTTGATATTCAAGTCACAGATATAGCCAACTATTATGGGGAGAAGGTTCGCTTCACTGCTTTCGCAGATACAGTCCAAAATGGAGGGGCCTTGGTAACCTTATCGGAAACCTATAACAATAGCACGGGACTATGGGAGAAAACGTATTTGTTATTAAAGGGAGATTCCGATTTCACAATCTATGAGAATTATACCGTTATTGGTACCTTCAATAGTTATGAGGATATTACCGACGAAAACGGCGAATCGGTTCGCGTCCCCGTTTTTCATGTGGAAAAAGTTGAATAAATGAAAGAGGATCAAACAAGAGCTAGTGCTGATGTGGGGTCCTTTAAAAAAAATGAGCCAGTCCCTAAAGAGACCGGCTTTTGACTATCGATTATTCTTTACTTGAGATTGTAATGAATTTATTGAAGATGCCAATCGATGTGACTTTTCCCAGGCCTACTTCGGAAAAATCGGTTTTGTAGATGGAGAAAATAAAATAATCCTTTTGCGTTGTTCCTGCATCAAAAATGGATTTCCCAGCTACAGATAATAATCCCTTTTCTATCAGACTCGATGATTTATCCATTGTTTTGTGATTGGCCCAGTCGATATAGGCAGAACGCTCAGGATTTGTGGCTGATAGAATAAAAATCACAGCGATTAAAACAAGGATCGAAAAAAGACGTCTCATAGTAACAATCTCCTATCTCGTAATTATTAATTGTAAATTTTTATGTAAATGGGTATAAAGTGGAAAGAAATTTTGTGAATTTTTAAAAGGAAAAGCTTGATTGGTTTTTGAGACTCTATCAAACTCTTTATTTTTATTAAATATATGTTTCGACCGTTTGGAATAGAAGACTATCGGTAAATTATTTATGGTAATAAAAAGGAATCATTATTTTCGTGATATTTACCTACCAATATGTTAAATTATTACTAATATATTTTTTTGAAAAAGAGGGGATCATTTCGTGACGAGAAAATGGAAGTGGACGATTGCTTGTTTCTTTTTCCTGCTTTTTTTTAATGCGTTCGGGATCATTGCAGTAAAGATATTGGGCAGGTAAGGGGAAACGGATTTCTCCGCCAAATTTTTCAGGTAGGGGATGATGAGAATGATAACGAATTTAACAAAACCGATTTCAAAAAAGCTGCTATTCTCAATGATCATTGTAACCATCGGGGCAGAGGTTCTTCTTTATCTTACTCGTTACAGTTCTATGGCCAGTACCTTATATGATGCCGTCATGGTGTCCTCCTTTTTTATCGGTTGGAAGATTTACCGGAGACTGGGGAGTCAGCAGGGTCATCAGAAAAGTCCGCGCCAGATCATGCTTCAATTCACGGGTGCTTTTCTCATTTTCTTCTTTGGAAGTACGATTGTTAATGTTTACTCTAGTATCACATTTGAGGATTTTAATAAGGATTATGATCAATATGTTCAAGACTATACGGAGTCGCAAGCCTTTGATGTGGAAGATGGAGTAGATGCAGGCCTTCCGGACGATCCAAACTGGTCCATTTTTGAAAAGGTAGATACAATTGGATATGATTTATATAACGACACACTAGCGGGCCTGGAAGAGGTTTGGCGGCTGGCTTATATAATTCTACTGCTTGTGGTATGTAAAAAGTTGTTTCCGCGGCGTTGGGAGACTGGCTCAAGAGATGTTTTTCTAATGGCGGCGCTGTTTATCACCTCTATTCTTTTCGGCATAGACCATACGCTCGATACGGAGCAGCCATGGGCAATCCGAATTGGGGCGATTGTAACCTTCGCAAATATGGGATTGATGTTTGGAATTATCCTATTATGGACCCGGAACCTGTGGCTAACAGTTATTGTCCATGCTTTATACGATATCACAGCAACTCTTTCATGGTATTATATCGATTATGCGGTCGAATATTTCACCCTTGGTGTTTTAATTATTCACTTGAGTCTCTTTATTTTAGAAAAAATACACCAAAAACGATTAATGAGCCAGTTGGCGATGGTTCAGGAAGGTCAAATGGCAGAATTGACGCAAAGTGTAGAATAAAAGGAAAGAGGTTGCCGGGTGAATCCGGCAACCTCTTTTTATCATTTTTCAACATCATAAGATTTTGATTTTATCCAGTACTGGATGGTTCCATTTTCTCTTAGTATGTACTTAATCTTTTCTTTCTTAAAAACCTTTGGTAAGACTCTCTGCAGCTAATTCCTGCTTCACTTTTTGTTGGGCGGTAGTCAGCATCTTGCGGCCCTCCAATGATCCTAGAATGATTTGAAACTATTCATATCCTACTACAAATAGCGACGATAAATCGATATTTTCTCCAATTTTTCTACATTAAGTAAACAATGACCGTCAACCCCAAAATAATTGGTGGTATTTCCCGAGAAATGACGTTATTTGTTTTGTTGTGTCGTTAGGGTGTCCGACACCATGTTTCTGAGGATGTCGCACATGTAATTATATATGATATATTTTTTTTCTGTTACAGTGTAAAAAAATTGTAATAAATTGCCGAAATTTATATCTAATTAATCTTTTCTATTAAAACACTAATTATGGTATTGTAGTAATTAATGGTAATTACAAGGGGGATGTACTTGTGTTTAAACGTTTTCTGATTGGATTTATTATTTTATGCTTGGGATTTTCAGTTTTTCCCAACGCCCAAGAGGCTGAGGCTAGTACAACTAAGAAACAACTAATTATTATTAACAAAAAGGTTAATAAACTCGCATTTTACGAGAATGGTAAATTAATAAAAACATATAGGGTGGCAACAGGAAGAACTTCAAGACTCACCCCGGAAGGAACTTTTTACATAAGAGAAAAAATTGTAAACAGACCTTACTATAAAAAACATATTGCTGGCGGCGATCCTCGTAATCCATTAGGAAACCGCTGGATGGGTTTAAGTAAAAAAGAGAATGGCGGATATCCGTACGCAATACATGGTAACAATAAAGAAAGTTCGATTGGAAAATATGTCTCTGGCGGATGTATCCGGATGCATAATAAAGAGATAAGAGAATTGTTCAGTAAGGTAAAGACGGGGACGAAAGTAATGATCGTTTCCTCGAAAAAAAGCTTTAATCAGTTAGCCGCACCATATTTTAAAAATATTGACATCCAAGCTCCTGCCGTTCCAACGGTTTATACTGTTTCAGACAAAACAATTGAAGTATCTGGTAAAACAGAAAAAGGAGCAACGGTCACTGTTGCGGTTGGGTCAAAAAGGTATACAGCAAAACCTGCGGATTCCAAAGGAACATTTAAGGTCAAGATTCCGAAACAAAAGGCTGGCCTAAAATTATCTTTTACTGCTAAAGATAAATCTGGAAATATCAGTAAGGCTAAAACGGTAGTTGTGCTGGACAGAACGGCTCCAGTGGTTAGCGGAGTAAGTAATAACCGAGTTTACAACAAGGATGTTACGATCTCCTTTAAAGAAGGAAAAGCGACAATTGATAAAAAGTCAGTGAAAACAAAAACCGTTGTGAAAGCAGAAGGAAAACACACAGTGGTGTTAACTGATGCGGCTGGCAACAAGACAACTGTTGTGTTTACGATTGACAAAACAGCGCCAGTAGTGAGCGGAGTAAGTAATAACGCATTCTACAACAATGATGTTACCATCGCCTTTAAAGAAGGAACCGCGTGGTTAGATGGAAATCGAGTGAAAACAGGAAAGGCTGTTACTTCAGAAGGAACACACAGAGTTACGATAGCTGATGCTGTTGGCAATAAGAGAACTGTTGTGTTTACAATTGATAAAACAGCACCAGTGGTTAGCGGAGTAAGTAATAACGAAAGCTACAGCCAAGATGTGAAGATCTCTTTTAATGAAGGAACAGCAACATTGGATGGAGTAACAGTGAAAACAGGAACAGTTGTTAGTGCTGAGGGAACACATACATTAGTGGTAACTGATGCGGCCGGCAACAAGACAACTGTAGAGTTTATTATTGAAATAGCAGAAC
>NZ_JBGBPR010000004.1:329610-360351 GCF_041106275.1 Neobacillus sp. BF23-41 | reverse complement strand
CAATAACAGAACCAATAACAGAACCAATAACAGAACCAATAACAGAACCAATAACAGAACCAATAACAGAACCAATAACAGAACCAATATTGCCTTAAGTTTTAACATTTCATTAAAACAATAAAAAGTCCCAAGTGAGTTCATTCACTTGGGACTTTGCTTATTTTAATATTTGTACTTTCACTGTTTTCCTACCCCATTGAATCGCACTTTTTTGAGAAGGAACGAAAATATCGATTTTTTTCCCTTTAATGGCACCGCCAGTATCGCCGGCAACCGCATAGCCATAACCTTCAACATAGACCTTTGTTCCGAGCTTAATTACTTTCGGGTCTACAGAGATGACCTTTAGGTTTGGATTTTTCTTTAGATTTAAACCGATAGCTGTGATGCCAGAGCATCGTTTACAATTCGCTGTATAGGCAGTCGCACTAACTGTTAAAGTCTTTACTACCTTTAACTTCGGTCCTTTATTTGTACTAGTGCTGGCTTTCTTAACAACCGGTTTACTAGCTGGTACATTAGTAATCTTTAATATTTGATTTGGGTGAATAGTATTTGATTTAAGTTTATTCCATTGTTTTAATGTGTTCACGGAGATTTTATATGTTTTTGCAATACGATAAAGCGAATCGCCACTCTTAACTTTATATGTATTGGATGCTGCTGATGCGCCGTTGCTACTTCCGAATAATAACATACCTGCCAAACTACACATGACTAGGAATTTCTTCATAACTGTAAACCCCTTCCTTCTGTAATATAAAAGTTACCACAATAATATTACACAAATATTTCAATAGCTTACTAGTTTCATGACAAAACCGTGATATTAAGGTGTCAGGCACCGCTCGTGGACAAAACCCATAATTCGTCCACGGCTGACGGACACTGAAGGCAAGGAGGTTCATTTTAATATAATTTGTGCCTTTGTGCTTCTATTCGGGTGTATTATTAAATAGCCAAAAAAACCTCTGCCAATTATTATCTCGGCAGAGGTTTTTTTGCTATTTTATATCTAGTTGTGTTTTCAGTTCACTTTGAATCCGTTGTTTTTCTTCTTGCGGAACGATGTAGTAATAGATTCCGTTAATTTTCGTCCCGCCGCCTTTTATTGTCATTTGCTGAACGTTACCAGCCACACTACGGTAATTCTTTTGAATATCCATCATTTGATCAAATGTAAGATTTGTTCTCACATTATTGCCAAGGGCTGTAAAAATACTTTGATATTTAGTAAGCGATGAGAGGCTCGCACCTTCTCTTAAAACACCTTGAATAATTTCACGCTGACGTAATTGGCGCCCAAAATCACCACGAGGGTCTTCATGTCTCATCCGAGTAAAGGCTAACGCTTTTTTGCCATTCAAAGTTACCTGTCCCTTTGGGAAATGGTAACCGCCTTGAGAAAAGTCTAAATCATTGTTTACCGTGATGCCGCCAACCGCATCGACAATATCCTCAAAGCCTTCCATGTTTATTTTTACAAAATAATCAATGGGAATGTCCAAGAAATTTTCAACCGTGTTCATCGCCATTTCTTCGTTGCCGAATGCATAAGCATGGTTGATTTTATCCTCGGTGCCTTTACCAACTATTTCTGTTCGGGTATCACGTGGAATACTTAACATCTTTACAGAATTTAGTTTTGGATTCATTGACAAAACAATCATGGTGTCAGAACGACCTTTATCGCCTTTACGCTGGTCCACACCCAAGAGCAATACCGAGAAAGGCTCCTTTTCTTGTAATGATACTTCTTCGGTACGTTTGTCGGATTTTCGATCGACAGGGTGATGCATCGTTTCGACAGCAGTTGTTAATGAGCTATATACTGAATAGGCGTAAACACCGATTCCAATTATTAGTAGTAATAAAACAATTCCAGTTACGCGGAGCCATGTTTTCTTTTTCTTTTTATTCTTTTCAGCTCTCATCTAGTTTTCCTCCACAACGATATTTTGAAGCATAGTATAGAATAGCAGATATTATCGAAATTTAATACATTTATTTGAAGAACTTACATATTTTTAACTGGATAATTTGGTGAAATTTTTTTCACGAATTGTTGTTAACAAAATATTGTAATCCATCATAATAGAGTAGCTTAACAAAAATTCCCCAGGGACAATATACTAGAAAAAAAGTTTATTTAAGAAGAGCCTATCTAAAATCAAGAATATTGATTTTTAGATAGGCTCTTCTTTAGCATAGAAATCGACGAGATTCTATCAAAACCTATATTAATATATTGCTAATTTTGGTAAAATTTAAGAAAGTTGAAATCTGGATAAGGATGGGGAAAGCGTTGAAGGCAGGTCATTTAAGGGAGTTGCCGTCGCACACAAGGTGGGGATGATCCCGAATGAAAGAATCTATAATGACGCGGCCATCGTTTATGACAAAACTCCCTTTGTTTTAGCGATTATGACAAAAGGTATTTCCTATGAGAAATCACAGATGGTAATTGCTGATCTGGCAGCCATTGTGAATAAAAATCATCAAGCTAAGGCGTCAGCCAAGTATTTTAAGAGTAAAGCAGATGTGACAATCTATCAAAGTATGTCAAAAACAGCTGCAATTGGAACCTTGACGAAATACCAAATCCTTCATATTGTTTCGAATCAAGGCACGTGGTATGGGATCAAATTTGGTAAAGGAACCGGTTATATCGAAAAGAAATCGGTGATTGCGCTGATCAAGCAAGCACAAAGCGGCTGGGTCACGAATCAGCCGAAAACCGGTATGATTAAAATGAGAGAAAAGGCACCTATTGTCGACAAATCCACTGCAGGTAAGGTAATTGGCTATATTAATAAATATCAAGAATACTATTTTTTCAAAAAGGAAAAAGACTACTATGTTATTGACATAGGCGGAAGAGTTGGTTATGTAGCTAGTAAATATATTACGGCTCTAAGTGTTGTCAAGTAAGTTTACCGTTTTAGCAAGAGCGAATTGGATATCTGTCAAAAGGGCTTCCGTAATGGGAGCCCTTTTAGGTATTAAAAATTATAGAAAAAACGGTAATCATATAGTTTTAGAAGTAGTGTAATCCTTTAGTGGTATATTTTTTATAAGTTAACAAATTCTATACATATCAACTAATCATTGATAAAATCTAATATGAATATTGTCAAAATTTCAGGGAGTGTGACAGAATTTGTATGAAAATTAAACAAGTCTAGAAGGCATCAATCAAATCCTGACTTACAACGAAACAGTTATTAATCAAGCAAGAAACTTGTAAAATGCAGCTAAAAGCCCCAAAAGGCTTAAAAGGTACATATACGGAGGATAAGAATCGTGCTATTTAGTTCAACAGTATTTTTATTTTTATTTTTGCCTCTTACACTAACTATATATTTTTTTTCACCCAGAAAGTTAAGGAACACGGTCTTACTTTTGGCAAGTTTGTTTTTTTACGCATGGGGCGAACCAAAGTTTGTGTTGTTTTTATTTCTTTCCATTCTTCTTAATTATGTTTTTGCCCTGCTAGTTGATCAAAATAGAGAGAAACGTGTATTGGTAAAGTGGGTGTTAGGCGTTACTGTCTTTGCTAATCTTTCCATTCTGATTATTTTCAAATATGCCAACTTTATTGTAGATAACATAAATAACATGTTTGGAACGACGATTGAATTAGGCAACATCCCGTTTCCATTAGGGATTTCCTTTTTTACGTTTCAGGGACTAAGCTATGTTATTGATGTGTACAGGAAAGACGGGAAGGCGCAAAAAAATCTGATTAACATGGCGATGTATAAAGCCTTGTTTCCACAACTTATTGCAGGACCAATTGTTCGCTATGTAACGGTGGCTGACCAAATTACCGACAGAAAAGAATCGTTACCGAAATTTGCTGAAGGTACCAAAAGATTTATCATAGGGTTAGCGAAAAAAATGATTATAGCCAATAATTGCGGCTGGGTGGCAGATCAAATTTTCTCAATGCCTGCAAGTGAGTTATCTGTTGGTCTGGCGTGGATTGGTATTATTGCTTATTCCTTACAAATCTATTTTGACTTTTCGGGTTATTCCGATATGGCGATAGGTTTAGGAAAAATGTTTGGCTTTGATTTTCTTGAAAACTTTAACTATCCCTATATTTCTCGTTCGGCCACGGAATTTTGGAGAAGGTGGCATATTTCACTAAGTACGTGGTTTAAGGATTATTTATATATTCCGTTAGGCGGGAACCGAGGCGGAACCTTTAAGACCTATCGGAATTTGTTCATTGTCTGGCTAGCTACAGGGATTTGGCATGGCGCCGCATGGACATTTATTGCCTGGGGTGTTTATTACGGTGTATTGATTATGTTAGAAAAAGCCTTTTTGCTGAAATTTTTAAAAAGCATTCCGCGGGTATTCCAACATCTTTATGCACTATTAGCCGTTATGATTGGCTGGGTGTTCTTCCGTGCAGAGACATTTACTTATGGGTTTAATTATCTGAAGGTTATGTTCGGTGCCAATGGAAACCCTGTCTGGGACCGCCAAGCTAGTTTTTATTTTTCACAATATGGAATCATCCTTTTGATTGCGATCATCGCTTCTATGCCTGTTATCCCTTTCATCAAAGACAGATTCTTAAAGCAGGGAACAGTCGGTGTCACAAGCAGCAGGGATCTCATTGTCACAGCAAGTTACGCTGTTATTTTCTTTTTAACGCTTGTAAGCGTGGTTTCATCCACCTTCAATCCATTTATTTATTTTCGGTTTTAATAAGTATGGAGGATATTATGAAAAAAGCTAATATACAAGGTCTCGCTTTAATTACAATTTTCCTACTAACGATCTTTGGCTTCTTTATCTTTACTTTTGTAACGCCATCAAAGTCAATGTCGCTTTTAGAAAATAGAAATTTAGCACAAAGACCTGATTTAAACTCTGAAAATCTACTTACCGGTGAGTACTCCAAGCGATTTGAGCAGTATTACAATGATCAATTTCCGATGCGTGATACGTTTATCGAAACCAACAGTAGAATTAATAAGAATTTTCTTAGACAAAATATTATTGATGATGTCTATGTGTCGGATGACGGTTATTTGTTATCCAAAATAGCAGAGGGAACGTCGGCTGATGCCCAAAAAATTGCTAGTGGAATCAATGAGTTGGCCGATCGTTTAGCTAAAAAGAACATTGGTGTTTATACCGCATTAATGCCAAATAAACCGACGATGATGGAGAATAAATTTCCCTCTTATTTTCCAAGCTATGGTCAAAAAAATATGGACCTCTTATATAAGGAGCTAGATGAGAATACCCATCCGATTGACTCGCGTGCTACTTTAAAAAAACATATGAATGAGGACTATATGTTTTTCTATTCAGACCATCACTGGCAAGCTAAGGCCGCTTTTTACGCGTACCAGAATGTAATGTCTGAAATTATTGATAAGGAAAACATGAAGGATACAATTTCGCAGTATAACGATTATTCTTGGGAATTAAAAGGCAAACCGTTCTATGGTTCAGATGCGAGGAAAACAACAAGTGCAAATGCAAAAAAGGCGGATAAAATCCTTGTAGCGGAGCTTAAAGAAAACCACAAGCCGTACGTAATGAAGTGGGGAATAAAATCACGCAGTGGCTTATACAATACGGACTTTTTAACCATGGAGGATCTGTATACAAATCGTTACCAGGCCTATTTAGGCGGAGATTTTGCGCAACTGACGATTACTAATCCGAATCAAACGAATAATAAAAAGCTTTTAATCATTAAAGATTCCTATGCCAATGCATTTGTTCAATTTTTAGTTCCTCACTATAAAGAGATACATGTATTGGATTTACGCCATTATAATAAAATGCCAATCGAGAAATATGTAGATGAAAATAAAATTGATCAAATTGTCCTGTTAAATAATATTAACTCGATTTTTGTCACTCCTGCTTTAACAAACTTTAACCATCCAGGGCAGGGTGAAAATCAATAAACAACTTTGAAAAAAAGCTCTCCATCTTAGCCTGTTGCTGAAATGGAGGGCTTTTTTCGTTGACAGGCTCTGAAAAGGATGTTGTTCTTAGGCAAACTTCCCGTATGGTATGCTTTTAACTTTTAGAATTTTGGTAAATTTATAGAAAGCCTTATAAGTGTATAATGCTATAATAATAGTATCTAAGTTTTTTTAGGAAGGGGAAAATAATGAGTAAAAAATTATCTGTTTCTTTATTGATCCTTGTGCTTTTATTCCCTGCTTTAGGGAATTATGCTAACGCAATAAGCACGACGACACCCAATAAGTCCACTCAAAAATATGTGTATTACCCAGACAGTGTAAATGGAACAAAAGGAAATAATATTAAATATATCTTGTATTTTGATGCCTCCGGGTATTTGTCCCATGCTGTTTTAAAAGAAAAGGGAACGCAGCGAATTCTTGCTAGATATGTTTATTATCCCAGAACTGTTTACGGGACCCATGGGGAAAATATCAAGTATGTGTTGAACTTTAATGCCTCTGGATATGTAACCAATGCGGTTTTAAGAGAAAAACAGACGCAGCGAATTCTTTCGAGGTATGTGTATTACCCAAACACTGTGTATGGTACCCATGGGAAAAATATCAAATATGTCCTGAACTTTAATGCCTCCGGTTATGTGTCAAATGCTATATTACGAGAAAAAGGAACCCAGAGAAATCTTACTAGATACGAGTATTATCCTAATACGGTGTATGGCACCCACGGGAAAAATATCAAGTTTAGCTATACCCTAAATAATTTAGGGTTTGTAACTCAGGCTACTCAAAGAGAAAAAGGAACTCAACGCGTTCTTTCATGGTATCAATATCAAGCAAAAACGGTTTACGGGAACCACGCATCTAAGGTCAGTAGCCTTAAATTAAATGTACCCTTGATCAATCAAAGGCCAGAGCTGCCAACAGGTTGTGAAATTACGGCAGTAACAATGATGCTCCAGTATAAAGGCGTCCGTGTCGATAAAGTCACCTTAGCGAAAAAAATGCCAAGGCATTCAAGTAATCCAAACCTAGGTTATGTTGGGAATCCATTTACAAAATCAGGATGGACTATTTATCCTCCTGCCTTAATGGGATTAGTAAAGAATTATGCTGGAAGTGCCAAAAACCTAACAGGTGCTAGTAATGGAACAATAGAAACACAATTAGTAAATAACAAACCGGTTGTTGTTTTGGTTTCACGTATGCATGGTTTTTCAGTGCATGCATTGGTCCTAACAGGATTTGATCAATCTAATTATTACTATAATGATTGCTGGACAGGTGAAAAGAATGCCAAAATCAGCAAAGCGGAATTTAATAGATTATGGGGCAACCAAAGTAAGAGGGCCATATCTTATTAATTAACAATTGCTTTATCCGGTTGTCATCCTATTCTCTTCCTTTCCAGGAATTTATGGTATTAAATACGTGAATACAAAACATAAGGCTGCCTTTTGGCGGCCTTTTTTGCGTTATAACATAGACAATCAAGATTAATACGAGATTAATACGGGAATAATACATGTAAACCGAAGTTAGGTTCTTATTGTGTTCCTTCTATTATCATGTGATACATAAAGTGAAAAAGTAATACATATAAATTTATTTTGGACTACCTTGTTGGAGGAATGGATATGTTAAAGGTTACCGTAGCTATACCTGTTTATAACGCGGCAAGACATTTAAATGTAACACTGGATTCCTTAATGCACCAAACGATGGATGGGTCAGATTTTGAGGTCATTTGTGTGAATGATTGCTCTACAGATAATAGTAAGGAAGTTATTGAGAACTTTAGTAAGTTAATGAGTAACATTGTTCTCATTGATCGGGAGAATAATTCAGGAGGCCCAATGATTCCACGAAACGATGCGATAGATGCTGCTCGTGGTGAATATATCCTTTTCTTAGACAATGACGACTTCTTAGGGGAGGAGGCACTCGAACGACTTTATATTGAAGCAAAAAAAAATCAGTCCGATGTCATTTATGGCAAGTATGTTGGTATCAATGGACGTAAAGTACCTGGGTCTATGTTTAAAAAAGGGAACCGTCCGAAGGCTGATATTATCAAAGATAATTTAGTTAACTCTTTAGCACCTCACAAGATGTTTAAGCTCTCATTTCTGAGACAAAATGATTTTAGATTCCATCCAAAGGCTGTAGTGGGTGAAGACCAGCTTTTTGTCATGCAATGCTATGTGACAGCTAAGGTTATTACCGTACTCGCAGATTATCATTATTACTTCGTTGTATCGCGTGGGAAAGAGAATCTGAGTGTAAAGTATTTCCCTGCAGAGCAATTCTTTTTTTCATTTAATCGACTCATGGAATTTTTACATGAATGTAACCATGATGACTCATATAAAACAACGTTAAAGGTTGCTTTCTTAAATCGGTTTCTACATGCCAGCCGTTTACGTGGGCATCTATTAACATCTCGGTTAACACACGAACAAAAAATAGACTGGTTAAGTGAAACGAAAAGATTTATTGACAACCATGTGGACGACAGCTTAATTACTTCTCTAGAACCTCGGTTCCATTACTTTATGGAAGTGGCAAAAGAAAATGATATTCATAAACTGGCTTCAGTCCAAATATAGAATCCTTATTCTGGACATGGGAGGAATACAGAAAAAATATAGAGGTGACCACCATGTGGAAAATGAAAACAAAACGGGCAAATGTAATCACTTATACTAGACCTTCCGTAAGATCTATACCAGCCAATCACTATGAAATACCCGGGCAGAAGCATATTGTTTATCCATGTATAAAAGGTTGGTTTGAGATCAGGCGAGTTGATAAAGATAATATAAAGACCGTAGAATTTATTCGGAAAGAAGATATCCGGTACAGTACGGAATATTTGATCTTTGTTATGAAAGAAAAAGCCAGACGTCTAATGAGAATTAAACCTCTAACAATAAAATTTCTTAGAAGTGCAATGGTAAAAAGCAAAAGGTGAGGAATTCTATACTCCTCACCGACTCCAAAAAACTCAACTCAACTTTCATCTGTTTGTAATAAATGAAGGACAGGATCTAAGGGCATTATATTGCCAGTATCCCCATTTTCATCTCCATCGTCATCCTCATCATTCCATTCAGAAATACTATTATATTCAATACAATCCTCACAAAAACCATTTATTAAGTAGTATGAAATATCCTCCCGTCCGCAATCAGCACATAGTGCCATAGTACCACCTTCTATTTCAGTTTACTTTGTATAATATTTTGTCCTAAAATTTATTAATCATACTAAGTAGACATTATTTATTAACTTGGGAATCCTTTTCCATAGCCCTTAACATCCAGTCATCAGCCCTTTTTCTTAGCCAGTGTAGATCTTCATTGGCCTCAAGGCATTTATCTTTGAGGAGCTGATTTTGTTGTATCATTTCATCAATAATGGAAATCAAACTTAGTCCCATTGCTCTTATTTTTTCGACGGAAGTATCCTGATCAACAGTTTCAAAAAAAATTCTTATTCTTTGAATTTCCAACATTTGATTACTCATACCTTCCACCTCTTTCTAGGATTATCTATAACTTATTCGATAGTAATTAATAAATGTACATAAAATTTACCATTTTAACTGAACATTCCCCAGCTGGGACATATCTCCAGTTGTTATACCGGGCCTTTTTTACTATATTAATATTATGTATTAACATTTCTATGAAACTTTAAGATAATAGTTTATATATCGACAAAAAAATTATTTAGGAGGGCTTAAAAATCAAATTTCGACAATTGAATATTCCATTAGTGATATTCTTTCTTGGATTCTTCGGATTATTTTTTATAAATGATGAAACCGCTAAGGCCGAGGATGGAGCGTGGAAAGCTACTTTCTACCCCAGAATTGATTTTACAGGAACTGGGATAACTAAAACATATACAAATGTAAAATTCGATTGGAAGGCGAATTCGCCTGATCCAAAAATTCCAAAAGACAATTTTTCGGCAGTATTTGAGAAAACGGTAACCATCTCAAGTCCAGGGAAATATCGCCTAACAGGAAAAGCTGATGATGGGGTACGGATTTATGTAGATGGGAAGAAAAGGATAGATTTTTGGAGTGATGGTGTACATTCTATTAATAAAGAAATCTATTTAACAGCTGGTACTCATAAGCTAAAGGTTCAATATTATGAAAAAAAGTGGAGCGCTGCGCTAGCCATTGATTTGGTAAAACTTCCTGAAAGTATTGGATCAGATTCGTGGTCAGCAGAATTTTATCCGTCAGCTGATTTTTCTGGGAATCCTGTAAAGAAAGCCTATCAAAACTTAAACTTTTATTGGGGGAGCGGATCACCAATTTCGGGTATTCCATCTGACCATTTTACTGCTGTATTTAAAAAACAAGTACAGATTACTAAATCTGGAAATTACAGCGTAACAGGCAAGGCAGATGATGGAGTGCGTGTTTACGTCGACGGTACCAAAAAAGTTGATAAGTGGAAGTCGGGAGTTAATTCATTTAATCAAGAGGTTTATCTAGCATCTGGCAGCCATACGATATTAATAGAGTATTTTGATGACAAATGGAGTTCTTCCTTTGCATTTAACATGGATGAGGTAGTGGAATCCATCCCAGAAGAAGTGGTAACAATCCCAGTTGATAAGTGGAGTGCCAGATTTTATCCTACTAAGGATTTTACAGGTACACCTATTAAGAAAGAATATGATCATTTGCAATTTTCTTGGGGAAGCGGTTCACCAGATTCTACTATTCCAACAGATAATTTCTCAGGTATTTTTGAAAGAAATTATGTTGTGGATGAAACAGGGGATTATAAAATCGTAGGAAAAGCCGACGATGGTGCAAGAGTGTATATTGACGGAATCCGTTATGTGGATAAATGGACAGATGGCGTGAATTACATTGATGTTCCGATTACGCTAGTGCCTGGGACCCATACCGTTAAAGTCGAGTATTATGATTCAAAATATAGCGCTTCATTGAATTTAAATTTAGAACCAATTAAACAAGAGAATGAAACGATTGATCCAACTAAGTGGAAAGCAACTTATTATCCATCAAAGGATTTTACAGGTACCCCATTAATAAAAGTTTATGATGAATTACAATTTTCTTGGGGAAATGGCTCGCCAGATCCTATGCTCCCAACTGATGGTTTCTCTGGAACTTTTGAAAAACAATATGTTGTAACGAAACCTGGAAAATATAGATTCATAGGAAAAGCAGATGATGGTGTACGAGTTTATGTAGACGGAGTACTCAATGTCGATAAATGGAAAGATGGCGTGAATATCATCGATGATCCAGTAACTCTAACGACGGGTACCCATACCATTAAGGTTGAGTATTATGATTCTAAATATAGTGCCACGGTGAAATTAGATCTCATTGAAGATTTTTGGGAAGCGAAATTCTTTCCTAGCAATAATTTGACAGGGACTCCTGTTCAAAAATCGTTTGATGATCTGGATTTTTATTGGAGTGGATCCCCTATAACCAATATCCCAGCAGATAATTTTTCTGCTGTTTTTGAAAAAAAGGTGTATATCGCAAAATCAAGTAATTATAAACTTTCAGGTAAAGCCGATGATGGCATACGTATTTATGTTGATGGTATTCGTAAAGTGGATAGCTGGAAGGACGGGGTTAATAATTATAGTTCTTCCCCCCAACAATTGTCGGAAGGGATCCACACCATAAAGGTTGAGTATTATGAAAGTAAATATAGTGCCTCATTAACAGTGAACTTTTTAGAGGTTATTAAAAAAACCACTACTAAATATACCGATTATGATATTTCATTAGGAGAACTTCTTAATAAACAAATTGGTGTTTCACAAACTGATAAAAAATATGATGCTTATGTAAGAAGTGACTTGCTAACAGTCAATGCTTCGACGCCGAATATGGGAGTTGTAAACACTGATAGTACAAATGTGAGAGGTATACCAGTTAATGGCTGGATCCTTGGAGAATTAGATAAAAATGAACAAGTGACAATCTATTCCAAAACCATGCAAAGCGATGGATATTATTGGTATAAGATTAATTATAATGAAACATGGGTTAATCCAAGTCCAACGGATATTAGCTACTATATTAACCCTACCAATTTTGGAATTGGCACTTCAAGTTATTATCAATTTCTTAAGCTTTCCGAAATGGCTGGAGCAGATGCGTACGAAGTGAATCAAAAAATACTGACGAATAAAGGAATTCTTACAGGAAAAGGACAAGTTTTTGTTAACGCAGGTGCACTGTATAACATCAATGAAATTTACTTGATTTCCCACGCGCTGCTTGAAACAGGCAATGGCAGTTCTTCGTTAGCAAAAGGGGTTAAGGTCAAGAAAAAACTGGATAGTAATGGGAATCCTGTCATTGATCCTGCTACAGAAGAAGAAGAGATTACCGAATTAGCAAGTGATGCAGCCTCCTATGATGCGATCGTTTATAATATGTATGGTGTTGGTGCTTTTGATAAGTGTCCGCTTCATTGTGGAGCAAGAATGGCATTTAATCAGGGCTGGACTACACCGGATAAAGCGATTGTGGGTGGGGCAAAATTCGTTGCCTTGAATTATATTGATAAAGGGCAGGACACGATTTATAAAATGAAATGGAATCCTGCAGCTCCAGGTACACATCAATATGCAACTGATATTGGCTGGGCTGTGAAACAAACACCTAACATTTTTAATCTTTATAGTTTACTAGATAGCTATACTTTAGTGTTTGATGTCCCTAAGTATTAAGTCCTAAAAAATGAAGTGGAAGATTTCTTCCCTTCTTTTTTTTTGCAATAAAGACACTAAACTAGAATCTTACCTCGCTTGAAAATGTATTTGAAAGAGTGTATAGTTTTAAATGAGTTTTTGTCAAGAAATTTGTCGTTTTTTGTTAATTAGGATGAAGAGTGGTACGGTTATATTATGTATCATTTTAATAATAAAGTTACTTTAAATTAAGCAGGTTAAGTATGATAAGGAGTGTGGACAATGATTTTTGCAGAAATTCTTGCCGGAGGAAAAGGAACAAGAATGGGTAATATTAATATGCCCAAGCAGTTTTTAACATTAAATAGTAAACCTATCATTATACATACAATTGAAAAGTTTATCCTGAATGATCGTTTTGAGAAGATTCTAGTCGTTACACCGAAAGAATGGGTTAATCATGCCAAAGATATTATTAATAAATATATTGGAAAAGACGCAAGGATTGTTGTGCTTGAAGGTGGAAAAGATCGCAATGAATCCATCATGAGCGGCATCCGCTATATCGAAAAAAACTTTGGAATAAACGATGATGATGTGATTATTACCCATGATTCTGTAAGACCATTTCTAACTCATCGAATTATTGAAGAGAATATTGAAGCGGCCATTAAGTTTGGGGCTGTTGATACAGTGATCGAGGCAATTGATACGATTATCCAATCTGAGGATGGAGAATTTATCTCAAACATCCCTGTAAGGGATACTATGTACCAGGGACAAACGCCACAAAGCTTTAATATCAAGAAATTGGTTACTTATTATAACGCACTAACCGAGGAACAAAAAATGATTCTTACGGATGCATGTAAAATTTGCGCGCTTGCAGGTGAAAAGGTTAAGATTGTCAAGGGTGAATTATTTAATATAAAGGTAACAACCCCATATGATTTGAAGGTAGCTAATGCAATCCTACAAGAGAGGGTTTCACGATGATTAATCAAGTGTATCGCTTAGTGTCGCCACGACAGTTTGAAGTGACCTATAAAGATCGTTCCATTCAGTCCGATAAAATTGTGGTGCGTCCCACCCATCTCTCTATATGTGCAGCGGACCAAAGGTATTACACTGGCACACGTGGAAAGGAAGCAATGGCAAAGAAACTGCCAATGGCGCTTATCCATGAAGGGATTGGTAAGGTCGTTTATGATCCAAATAATGAGTTTGCACCTGGTACCCGGGTCGTGATGGTACCGAATACCCCAACTGAAAAAGATGAAGTTATTGCAGAAAATTACTTGCGATCGAGTAAATTTCGTTCAAGTGGTTACGACGGATTTATGCAGGACTATGTTTTTCTTCACAGGGATCGGATTGTTCCATTACCAGAAGAAATTGATCCATCGGTTGCGGCTTTTATGGAATTAATCACCATCAGTATGCATGCCTTGGTGCGCTTTGAGGCAAAAGCCCATGCTCGAAAAAATACGTTCGGGGTATGGGGAGATGGGAATTTAGGTTATATAACCACGCTGATTTTAAAGAAACGCTATCCTGATAGCAAAGTGTATATTTTTGGGAAAACAAAATATAAAATGGATCATTTTTCGTTTGTTGATGAAGCGTATCAAATTGATGAAATTCCGGATGATTTACGGATTGATCATGGATTTGAATGTGTTGGCGGGAATGGCAGCCAATCTGCGATTAATCAAATGATTGATTATATTAATCCAGAGGGATCTATTTGTATTCTCGGTGTCTCTGAATATCCTGTTGAAATAAACACTAGAATGATTCTAGAAAAAGGTCTTACGATGATTGGCAGCAGTCGAAGTGGACGAACTGATTTTGTTAACACTGTAAATTTCATGGTTGAGCACCCGGAAGTGGTCGAGTATTTTGGCATGCTGATTGGAGAAGTTCACGAAGTAAAGAATATCCAAGATATTATTGATGCATTTGAAAAAGACCTGACAAACTCTTGGGGAAAAACCATTCTCGAATGGAAAATATAAAATAAAAAAGGCAGGCATGGCGATGTATTTACTGAGAATTTTTCCAACAATTATGGTGAAGGGATTCATTCAGATGATCTTTCACCTGTCATGCCTTCTTTTTAAAGTAAATAATGAAAAGGTCACCTTTGCTTCCTATCGGGCCACGGAGATACAGGGGAATCTCTATTATATTTATAAGGAATTACACGGAAGATATCCCAATTGGACGTGTAATTTTCTTTTTAAAAAGTATAGCAGCTCATTACTAGGCAAATTCCACTATGTCCTACATATGGTTAAAGCTAGTTATCATTTAGCAACATCCCGTTATTTTATCATCGATGACTATTATTTCCCCGTATATGTGATAAAACCTCGACAGGGAACGGATATTATTCAGCTTTGGCATGCAGCAGGTGCATTCAAGAAATTTGGCTTAAGCACCGTAGATAAAGAATTTGGTCCAAGTTCAGATTATTTAAAACATGTTAAGGTTCATTCAAATTATTCTAAAGTATTTGTGAGTTCCTCGGAAGTCATTCCTTTTTATGCTGAAGCCTTCGATATGCCATCCTCAAGGATATTCCCATTAGGTGTACCGAGAACTGATTATTTTTTTAATAAACGAGAGCAGTTAAGATTGATGGGAGAATTACAGAGTGAATTTCCTGAGATTCAGGGGAGAAAGATTATCTTATATGCTCCTACCTTTAGAGGGAAAAGTCATTATCAAGAATCATTTCACTGTCCTATCGATTTTTCAGCTATGAGGGAAACTCTCGGAGATGAATATGTACTACTGATTCATTTACATCCATATATGCGTTCGGACATCACTATTAAGGATGAAGATAAAGGTTTTGTCTTTCATGTAAAGGAAAAATTCAACATCGAACAATTACTAGTTCAAGCTGATATTCTTTTAACAGATTATTCATCGGTTATTTTTGATTATAGTTTATTAGTCAGGCCAATTGCTTTTATTGCTGATGACCTTGAAGAGTATATAAGGGAACGAGATTTTTATTTTCCTTTCCTATCATTTATTCCAGGGCCGTTCTTTCATCAAACTCAAGATCTAATTGAATGGATCCAACAAGACGAATTTGATCTGAAAAAAATTGAGCAATTTAGAAATCGTTTTTTTACATACTTTGATGGAAAAACAAGTAAAAGAATCGTAGATAATTTAATTAAAAAAAGCTAATTGAATAAATTTTCCAGTAGGAGATTAATAATGTTAAAAAATAAAATGGAAAACCAAGCGGAAAGTAAAGGAAACAGCTCTCAATATAGTCTTGTTTACCGTTTTTTCCGTAAAGTTATTTTTCGTTTGCTTTACCTATTTTTTTGCCTATTTCCGTTAAATAAAAAAAAAATATTATTTGCATCAGATAGCAGAACCGATTTAAGTGGTAACTTTGAATTTGTTTATCAGGCATTAAAAAGAAAAAATGTAAATTACCAATACCATTTTTTTTTAAAAGAGAGTACGCGGGCTTATAAAACCTATTGGGAAATGGTTCGTTTAGCTTTTCATCTGGCAACGGCAAAATTTATTTTGTTGGATGACTTTTATCCGATGGTCTATCCATTAAAGATACGGAAAGGTGCCGATCTTATCCAGTTATGGCATGCAGTCGGTGCGTTTAAAACCTTTGGATACAGCCGTGTAGGTCTTCCAGGCGGTCCAGACCCTCATTCTTTGAATCACCGCAATTACACGAAGGTAATCGTAAGTTCGAAGAATGTGGCAAAGCATTATGCTGAAGGCTTTGGGATTAGTGAAAATCGAGTCTTTGCAACTGGGATACCAAGAACGGATGTCTTTTTTGATCAAGCTTACCAAGTGAAGGTTAAAGAAGAATTATACAGAAAGTATCCCATTTTATCTGAAAAAAAAGTCATTATGTTTGCACCGACCTTTCGAGGGGACGGCCAGCAGTCTGCCTATTATCCGAAGGATTATCTTCATTTAGAAAAACTTTATCATGCCTTACATGATGAGTATGTTTTTCTATTCAAAATGCATCCATTTGTAAAAGACTATTGGAAAATCCCTGAAGAATATAAAGATTTTTTCTACGACATTTCACATTATCGGGAAATTAATGATTTATTATTTATCTCAGATCTATTAATAACCGATTACTCCTCTGTTTGCTTTGAGTTTGCATTATTAAATAAACCGATGATTTTCTATTCTCCAGATGTAGAGGAATATATAGCAACACGAGATTTTTATTATAAATATGATTCATTTATCCCTGGCCCATTAGCAAGGACATTAGATGAATTAATTGAAACCGTTCAAAATAAAGACTTCAAAATGGAAAAAATCGAGACATTCGTTGATTACTTTTTTGATCATACGGATGGAAAATCAAGCGATCGTGTTGTAGACCAACTCATCGTAGATGCCGATTCTAAATAGAGTGGAATTTTATCCCTATACTTTTATTTAAATCATAAAAGAGGAAAATGATGTTAATAATAGTTAAAAAAGATGAGCGTTTCAAAAAATGGTGCTTTGTTTTTTTTACAACAGAGGAGATATTATATGAGTAAACTTCAATATATCATTCATCCTGAATTAGAAGATGTGAAGGTAAGTATTATTACCCCAGTTTTTAATGTGGAAGAATATATTACGGAGACATTGGAGTCTCTTGTCAACCAGACGTTAGATCACATTGAAATTATCATGGTTGATGATGGGTCAAGTGACCGAAGTCCAGAAATCATTGAGGAATTTGCAAATAAATACGGAAATATTGTTTTTATTAAACAAGAAAATTCAGGACCAGGGGTAGCTCGGAATAATGGTCTAGAAGTAGCAAGAGGTGAATTCATTAGTTTTGTTGATTCAGATGACCTCTTACCACTGGATGCCTTAGAAACCATGTATAATAGTGCGTTAAAAGAAAAGGCAGATATCGTTTTAGGAACTTCTTTAAGCTTTAATAGTACAGAAACATGGTTTATCGCTAGTCACGTGAATAATGGTGTATACATTCCAGGTGAAAAGAGCCTCGTCTCCAATCCAGGGTTACTATTCTCACTGGGACCGTGCAATAAGCTTTACCATTCTAAAATCGTTAAAGGAATACGGTTTCCTTCAGATATTCATGTAACCGAGGATCAGCCATTTGTGATTGAAGCCTATATGAAGGCAAATAAAATATATACAGTTGATAAAATCATTTATAAATATCGGTCTAGGGAAGCGGAGGAGAATTTATCCTTATCACAAACTGTGCGCGTGAATTCAGTAAAGGTTTTAACCGATATTTTTAAAAGTTTACGTATTTCCGATCAATTATGGGATAAATATATTTCAAATCAACATACCCGATTTGCTTTAAAGAAAAGTTATTATACCAGAATTATTTCAGCAGACATTTGGCCTGCTATTCGAAGTGCGCTTGTAAGCAAGGATCAAAAAACTCAAATAGAATCATTTACACTGGTTTTGGAATGGGTGAAAACTTTAGATTATCATTTATTTAATCAGATTCCGTCGTTACATAGAGTGATGACCTATGAAATTGCAGATCGGTATAAACTGGTTAGTCCAGCTGCAAAAAAACTGTATCTACAATGGTTAAAGGTTTGTTTCTCAAAACTGGATCCAGGTTCTTTACATGCATTAGAGACTTCGAAAAAACAAAAAGTGTTCATGGCGGTTAAGAAAGCATGGAAAAGAAATAATCTTTCCCCGATCTTTTTCTATCTAGTAAAAGTTAAATTTAAAAAAATAAAAACCAAGGTGAAAACGGCCTTTGTCCGGCGGGTGGCTTTTCCATTTTTTAGCACCCTGCCTGTACAAAAGAAAATTACGATGGCGACCAACAAATTTCCGAGATTAACGGATTCATTTGAGCATATTTATGATGAATTAATTAATCAGCGCCCAGATTACAAAATTATAGGTCATTTCAAGAAAAAGCGAAATTTCAGGGATTTCTGTAGACTATATTATGATATCGCGACTTCCCGTTATTTAATCTTAGATGATTATTATCGTCCATTATATAAGCTTCGTGTGCGCAAGCAAACGGAAGTGATTCAAACATGGCATGCAGCTGGTGCTTTTAAGAAATTTGGCCATAGTGCCGTAGGGTATCGTGAAAGTAATTCCACCCAATTTGAACGAAGTGCTCATCAAATTTATACAAAAGCAGTAGTTACAAGTAAAGAAATTATTCCTCACTATGCTGAGGCATTTGAAGTGCCGGAAGAAAATATTTACCCATTAGGATTGCCGCGAACAGATGTCTTTTTTGATAAGGAATTAATGGAATTCGTTCACCAGCGATATCTGGGAACCTATCCACAGCTTAAAAATAAAAAAGTGATTACCTATGCTCCCACGTTTAGAGGTGGTCCAGGTAAGCGGGCGAATTTTAATATTAAATTGGATTTAGTTAAAATGGCTGAAGAACTCTCAGATGAATATGTACTGATATTAAAGCTTCATCCATCTGTTACCAAAAAAGTTCAAATACCAGAGGAAGCAGCAGACTTTGTTATAAATATGAGTTCGAATGAAATAAATAATGTATTAATGAATACGGATATTTTAATTAGTGATTATTCATCTTTAGTTTTTGAATTCTCTTTATTGGAACGACCAATGATTTTCTTTGCATATGACCTTGATGAGTATCTCGAAGATCGTGGTTTTTACTATGAATACTCTGACTTTGTTCCAGGGCCAATTGTAAAAACTACTGACGAGGTTATCAAAACGGTGAAAGAAAACCAGTTTGATTTTAAAAAGATTGAAAGCTTTAAACATCGATTCTTCGATGATCTTGACGGAGAATCTGCAAAAAGATTTGTGGATATACTAATAAAACCATGATAGTAAATATCATGGTTTTATTTTTAAATAGACCGAACGTGAATCCTTTCACTAGTGTTTGAAATAAAAACTAGTGGGATATATAATGGGAAATGGATTGTTTTTCTGCAAGAGTTTTCAGGTGGTGAATAAACGCTGCAATGAAAACTCGGTTAGGAGTTGAAAAGAATGAAAAAGGTATTAACGTACGGGACTTTTGATTTGCTCCATGTTGGTCATATCAATATATTAAGAAAAGCTAAGGAATTAGGAGATTTTCTAATCGTTGGTCTATCAACAGATGAATTTAATATCGAAAAGAATAAAAAAGCCTACTATAGTTATCAGGACCGACAATTAATTTTGGAGTCGATTCGCTATGTTGACCACGTCATTCCGGAATCCTGCTGGGAACAAAAGATCCAGGACGTAATTGACCATAATATTGATGTCTTTGTAATGGGTGATGATTGGAAAGGTCATTTTGATTTTCTAAAAAGGTATTGTGAAGTGGTTTATTTGCCAAGAACTACCGGTATCTCAACCTCCAAAATTAAATCCGATTTAAATTATGTGAAAAATGATTAGAGAAATTGCCATATCCATTTATTTGTTTATATTTAAGTGTTTTTTTATGATTTGTAAGGCATTCCCATTAAAAAATAAGGTCACCTTTCTGGTTTCCTTTGGGGATAATGCCAAATATGTGTACGAGGAAATCCTTCACCAGAATATCCAACAAGAAATTGTCTTTTTATGTAAGGATTCTTCACTTTCACTTTTTAAGAAATATCCTGCTCTTCCTGTCATTCCATTTGAAACATCATTTATCGATCTTTTGCGTTCCATCTATCACCTCGCTACTTCCAAAAAAATTATTATTGATAACTATTTTGGGGTTTTGGCTTCAACTAATTTTAAAACGGGTGTGGAATGTATCCAGCTTTGGCACGCAGCAGGTGCGATTAAAAAGTTTGGACTGGCGGATGAGTCCAATGTCAATCGTAGTAAAAGGGCTCATAAGCGATTTCTACGAGTTTACAAAAAATTTCATAAGGTTGTTGTTGGGTCAGACAAAATGGCTGATATTTTTAAACAGGTATTTGCCCTAAAGGATCAAAACATTCTTCGAACAGGAATACCGAGAACTGACTTTTTTTTTGATGAGAACAAACATAAGGCAATTATTTCTAAATTATTAGATGAGAATCCTGAATTAACATCCAAAAAGGTGATCTTATATGCCCCAACATACAGGGATCATCAATTAGATCAATTTGAATTAAAATTGGATTTAGAAAAAATGTATCAGGAGCTCAGTGATGAATATGTTTTGTTGCTCCGTTTCCATCCTGCGATAAAAAGTTCATTAGAAAACAATGAATTATATTCTAAATTTGTTTATGATTATTCATCCTCACGTTATGATGTTAATGAACTGTTACTTATCACTGACTTGCTGATTACAGATTATTCTTCCATACCATATGAGTTTTCATTATTAAATAAACCAATGATCTTTTTTACTTATGATATTGAACAATACAAAGTGGAAAGAGGATTGTGGAAGGATTTTGAAGAGACAGTTCCAGGTCCGATCACGAAACATACGGATGAAATCATTACGATTATTAAAGATAACTTATTTGATTATCAGAAGGTTACCGGTTTTTCTGACATTTGGAATAAATATTCAAACGGGATATCCAGCCAGAAGCTCGTAGATTACATTTTTAAAGAATTACAAAGCGACTCGTATCAAAGGGATAAGAACTCAAACTAACTACATATGTCTAATTGCGTTAGAATTTATCCTTTTTTTATGGTAAAATGTTATGGTCTTTGAGGGGGAATGATTTATTTTATGAAAAGGTTTCATCTTATATCCCCAATTAAATCGTTTAGGAAGGATCAACACGATGTCAATGTTTAAGGTCATAAGGGAACAGATTAGCAGTTTTTATCTCATCAGAAGATTATCCCTTTTTGAATTAAAAAGTGCAAATAACAGCCATTATTTAGGGATATTATGGGAATTAATCAATCCCATGATTCAAATAGGTATCTATTATTTTGTATTCGGATATGGTATCCGTGGTGGACGTGCAGTAGAGGGGATTCCTTATTTCTATTGGATGCTGGCGGGTATTTTAGTTTGGTTCTTTGTTAATCCAGCAATATTGGACGCTTCAAAGTCGATCTATACGAGGATCGCCTTAATCGCAAAAATGAGCTTTCCGATGAGTGTAATTCCAACCTACGTCATTATATCGAAATTTTATCAGCATCTCATGTTAGTTGGAGTCATTGTGGTTATCTTTCAATTTACAGGCTATCCTATATCGATATATTATTTGTCGTTACCCTATTATATGTTTGCCACCATTATTCTACTGGTAGCTATTTCATTAATTACTTCTACCTTAGCGACGATTGTACGGGATGTCCAAATGATTGTCCAAGCGATTGTCAGAATGCTGCTTTATCTGACACCATTATTATGGACGCCTGAAAGACTTCCACATATCGTTCAAAGTGTTATGAAGTTTAATCCATTATACTATATTGCTGAAGGTTATCGCGCTGCTCTGTTAGGGCATAGCTGGTATCTAATTGAACACATTAAATATACCGCCTACTTTTGGGGACTTGTTTTCGTGTTGTTATTTATAGGCTCTGCACTGCACTTGAAATTTCGAAACCGATTTGTAGACTACTTGTAAAGTGGAAGTGGAAAAAATGACTAAAACAGTTATTATTGATAATGTATCAAAGAAATACAAATTGTATAATAGAACATCTGATAAGCTCCTTGATATCATTTTGCCCAATGGCTATGGTGATGATTTCTACGCATTGCAAAATATAAGTTTCACCGCTGAACAGGGCGATGTGATTGGTTTAATTGGTGTAAATGGCTCCGGAAAATCGACTCTATCCAACATTATTGCAGGCGTAGTTCCACCTACAAATGGAAAGGTCGAAACGATTGGACAAACATCTTTAATTGCGATTGCCTCTGGGTTAAACAATAATTTAACGGGTCGAGAAAATATTGAACTGAAATGTTTAATGCTCGGTTTTAGTAAAAAAGAAATCCGGGAGCTCGAACCTGAAATTATTGATTTCTCCGAACTAGGAAGGTTTATTGATCAGCCTGTAAAAACCTATTCAAGTGGTATGAAATCAAAGCTTGGTTTTGCCATCTCCGTGACTGTGGATCCAGATATATTAATTATCGACGAGGCGCTCTCCGTTGGGGACCAAGCATTTGCAGAAAAATCCAAGAAAAAAATGTACAGCTTTAAAGAGAGAGGGAAAACCATCTTTTTTGTAAGTCATGCGATTGGCCAGATTAAAGATTTTTGCCAAAAAGCTTTATGGTTAGAATTTGGTCAAATCAAAGCATATGGGACGACTGCAGAAGTGGTTCCGCAATATGAAGCGTTTCTCAAAGAATTTAAGGCCATGTCTAAAGAGGAACAGCGAAAGTTTAGAGAAACAGCCTTAGAAAAGCAGAGCAGATTAGTTTTAAATACAGCTAGATAATAAAAAGAGGCTCAAAAATAATTGGCTAGATCCATTTTTTTGAGCCTTTTTTTATAAATATGAAAAAATACAAAAGGATAAAAACCATGCAGAACAACACCGTCGATATATTAGGTATTGATTTTATCAATAAACAATTTAATGAAGTAGTTAACATTCTTAATGAAATGATAAAAAGTAATCGCAAAGCTTTCATTGTCACAGCCAACCCAGAAATTGTCATGTACGCTTATGAACATCTCGACTATAAAAAAATCATTCAATCGGCCGACATGGTGGTTCCTGATGGTTATGGGATTATTCTGGCTTCAAAAACATTAAATACCCCGATTAAGGAGAGGGTCGCAGGTTATGATTTAATGATCCGTCTACTGGAACTTGGGAACGAGAATAAGTTGAAAATTTATCTATTGGGCGGGCGCGAAGAGACCAATCAAAAAGCTGTGGCTAATATCAACAGTCAATTTCCGCATGTTCAAATAGTGGGCAGTCATCATGGCTTTTTTGATTGGGAAAACAATCCGATCACTGCAGAGATTAAAGCCTCAAGCCCCGATTTGATTTTCGTGGCGTTAGGGTTCCCTAAACAAGAACAATGGATTGCAAGAAATCTGGCTCAATTTCCCAAAGGAGTATGTATGGGGGTTGGAGGTAGCATCGATGTTCTTGCGGGAGAGGTCCAGCGTGCTCCTCGTTTCTGGCAAAAAATGAACCTCGAATGGTTTTATCGCTTGATTTCGCAGCCATCAAGGTGGAGGAGAATGTTAGCCATCCCCCGGTTTTTACTGAAAATCTTCCAATTAAAGTTCACCAAATAAGCGATTATTCTAAAATAAATGTAACTTTTTGGAGTAACCAATCGTCTTACATGGTGTTGGATCGTTACTAATAAATCCTATTAATGCTAGCTAAATAAAAGGGAATTTTCCGACAATTCAACAAAATATACCATAATAAAAAATGTATGCTATAATATGTTCGTTGTGTACTTAGAAATATGTGCCTGTTTCTAAAATTTATTAATGGGGCATTATATTCATAGGGAGGGTCTTCATGTTATATCTGACCTTAATATTATGTTTTTTATGCTCCGTATTAATCACTCCAATCGTAAAAAAATTGGCTTTTAAATTAGGAGCAACGGACAGTCCTAATAAGCGTAAGGTACATGTTAAGATTATGCCTCGTTTAGGCGGCCTAGCGATTTATATTAGTTTTCTCTTCGGTCTTATAATCCTGCATCCAAGCAGTCCCTACCATGCAGCTATTGTTGTTGGTGGTTTAATCATACTAGTTACCGGTATTTTAGATGATATCTTTGAATTATCGGCCAAAATAAAATTTATCTTACAAATTGTTTCTGCCTTGATCGTTGTGATGTGGGGCGGGGTGGAAGTTGAATTTATTAACTTACCGTTTAATGGGACCTTAGAATTTGGTATCTTTAGTATTCCAATTACAGTCATCTGGATTGTTGGCGTTACCAATGCAATCAATTTAATCGATGGACTTGATGGTTTGGCAGCTGGTGTTTCCTCGATCGCCTTTATCACTATTTCCGGGATGGCGATTGTGATGGGAAATGGTTATGTAGTTGCCATGGGGACAATCCTGCTTGCGAGTACGTTAGGCTTTCTACTATATAATTTTCACCCGGCAAAAATTTTTATGGGAGATTCTGGGGCACTCTTCCTTGGCTACATGATCTCAGTCCTAGCCTTACTCGGTTTTAAAAATGTTGCCTTGATCTCGTTTGTTGTTCCAATCATTATTTTAGGTGTTCCGATTTCAGATACTTTTTTTGCTATCATCCGTCGTATTTACAATAAGAAATCATTATCCGCACCAGATAAGTCCCATTTACATCATTGTTTACTAGAATTAGGTTTTACGCATCGAGAAACGGTTTTATTAATTTATGCTATGAGCGCCATGTTTGGCCTCGCAGCCTTTATTTTTACCATTACAACCGTATGGGGCTCGATCTTAATCATTACCATTATCGTGCTGGCCATTGAATTATTTGTTGAAACGATTGGTTTAATTAATAAGAATTACCGGCCGCTTCTCCGAATCATGGGGATATTGAACAAAAATAGATAATAAAAGGGTAAATCACAACACAGGAAGGCGTTGTGATTTACCCTTTTATTGTTTTCTTTTATTTGATATTTATGTAAAAAAAGAACCCGGATACTATCTGATCCGGGTTGCTTCTTATTCAACTTTCGTTGCACTTGCTGTATTTGTTCTGTTGAGGTGTGTTTTAAGTGTTGATTTTGTGTCCTCTAAGGCCGTTTCATCAAGTTGATAATAGTAAACACGATCAATATATGAATCGGACCCTTTTAGTGATAGTGACTCAACATCGATTCCACTACCAGCTTGTATATAGCTAATAAACGATTTCATTTGGTCAAACGTTAAGTCTGTTGACATATTCTTTCCGACAGCTTCCATCACGTCAGTGTAATTAGAAATAGACTTTATAGATGATCCTTTTGAGAGGATGGCTTTAAAGATCTGCTGCTGGCGCTGTCCTCTTTGAATATCACTATCCATTTTCCTTGTCCGTGCAAACGCAAGCGCTTGTTCACCATCTAATTCTTGTACGCCTTTTTTCAAGGTGATCGCTTTCGCATGGTCCTGGGAATCTTGTTCAGAAAATGTGAATGGAACGTCTACTTTCACACCATCTAGCGCATTTATAACGTCAATAAAAGCGTTAAAATTCATTTTTACATAATAATCGACTGGTACATCAAGCAATTCTTCGACTGTTTCAAGCGTAAGTTTCACGCCGCCATAAGCATGGGCATGAGTAATTTTTGTATAAATATCCTTCTCAGGGATGTGAACATATGAATCACGCGGGATACTCAATAGCTTAATAGATTTTTCTTTCTTATTAAAAGTAGCCAGCATCAAGGCATCTGAACGAGATCTGCCATTTGATTTTCTCTTTTCACTATCATCGACACCAATAAATAGTATCGATGTATTTTCAAGTTTTACATTGGCCTTCGCTTTGGTATCACGTTCAATTGGCTTGTAGGATTTATTCATCACTGATTCAGCCTTATTATACAAAAATCCGCCGTAAGCTGTTGCACCTATTATTAATAGTAGAATGGGCATTACGATCCATAGCAAGATTCGTTTTCGTCTTAGTCTTAGTCTTTTCTTTACCTTGCCCTTGTTATTATTTTTATACACCTGTCTATTGATAGACATAGATTGCCTCCTAGTAGTTTAAATAGAAAAATGTCAATTTTTGTTGAAAATCTACTCTATTTTATAATATTTATTGAGATTGGTAAAATGAAATTTTCTTTACAATAGTATTACTATTCTCAATAGGTAGGGAGGAAAGGAATTTCCTAGTTATCTGACTCAAGATAGGTAACATCTCCAGCAGTAATATCGGCTTGTCCATTTGTCATTTCAATCATCCATTCTGTGAACGCCGGTTGGTTCTCTTCTTCGACAAATACTTCAATTTCGACATTCTCCTGGTACTGAATATTTTTAAGGATATAGATCGACGATCGCAATTCATTTTCAATCTTGCCAAGCCAAGAATAATCAATTTTAACATGGCAGACCCGCATTAATCTTCTTTCGACAATACCAACCGCATCCAGGCCCTCTGACGCCGCTTTACCATAGGCACGAATCAAACCGCCCGCACCTAATTTAATCCCGCCGAAATAGCGGGTAACGACCACCGCTGTATCCTTCAGTTTTCTTTTTTTCAAAACCTCAAGGATTGGAACGCCGGCTGTACCACTTGGTTCGCCATCATCATTGGCTTTCTGAATTTGATCATTCTCGCCAATCAGATAGGCGGAACAGTTATGCGTGGCATCCCAATATTTTTTTTTCAACGTTTGAATGAATTCCTGGGCTTCCGCTTCCGATTCAGTTCTTTTGATGTGGGCAATAAATCTTGATTTTTGAATAATAATTTCATGTTCACCAGCTTGTTTTACTGTATGGTAACGAGGCAACATATTGCGCACTCCTTCCTTAATTTCATCAGGGTGTAATATAACTTTAATATGGCAGTAAAGTTTCCGTGTTATAATAAAAAAGGTGAAAGTAGTGAAAACCTATTTTTATAGACAAAAAGAGATGCTACCATTATACTACTTTTTTACTGGAATCAAAGGTACAACTTAAGTTCATATTCGCATATTGATAAAATTCAAGGTAAAATATGTAAAAGGTAGTTTGATGAATTTTGAAATCCAAAGATAATAAAATATCATTCACTGAAATTAGATTATTGTTTAGCTTTGCGTCCAGGCGCTTATTGCTTTTCTTATCGGAGGAATGTGTATGAAGCTTAAGCAGATTAATATGAAATCGATTGATGAAATTCGTGAAGAAATGATTGAAACTGTTACTTGCAGCAAAACCGACATCTTCCAGATAGGCGAGCAATGCCGTCAAGATTACGAAAATATGATCAATGAATTAGACAATATCAAGCAAATGATGAGCAAACTCATAAAAGAAGGCGAGAAGCTCGAGAAACAAGTCCTCGTGGCGCGGAGTATGCTGTCAGAAGTCAGTATGAATTTTAAAAATTACTCTGAAGAAGAGGTCCGAGATGCCTACGAAAAGGCCCATCAACTGCAAATGGATCTTTCGATTAATTGGCAGCATAAAAAGCAGCTTTTGGATAAACGGGCAGATCTGGAAAATCGTCTGGTCGGTTTAGATGAAACGATTGAGCGTGCTGACCAGCTTATTTCGCAAATTTCCGTCGTGATGAATTACTTGACGAGTGATTTAAAACAGGTTGGTAAAGTCCTAGAACATGCGAAAGCCAAACAAGATTTTGGCTTAAAGATAATTGAAGCACAGGAAGAGGAACGCAAGCGGCTTTCAAGGGAGATTCACGATGGTCCCGCCCAAATGCTTGCCAATGTCATCATGCGCTCCGACTTAATCGAACGTGTTTATAGGGAAAAGGGCGCGGATGAGGCTTTTTCTGAGGTCAATAGCTTTAAAAAAATGGTCCGATCGGCACTTTATGAGGTCCGGAGAATTATTTATGACCTTCGTCCGATGGCATTGGATGATTTAGGTCTTGTCCCTACCCTCAGAAAATACTTACAAACCATCGAAGAATATCATAACCATTCAAAAATCGAGTTTGTGAATATCGGCCTAGAACGCCGGCTTCCTACTAAGTATGAAGTCGCACTCTTCCGGATGATCCAAGAATCGGTGCAAAATGCACTGAAGCATGCAAATGCCTGTGAAATCAAAGTCCGATTAGAAATAACCAATGCCTCAGTTACCGTCTTGATCAAGGACAATGGGGTCGGTTTTGATATCACGCAAAAGAAATCTGAGTCATTTGGCATGATAGGAATGCGCGAGCGTGTCGACCTGCTTGAAGGCGAAATTACCTTTGATTCAAAAATAGGCAAGGGAACCGCAGTACTCATTCGAGTTCCACTAATTAACTAAAGAACTAATGAACCTACCGCCAATGGAGAAAAATTTCGAAATTAGAAGGATTAGGGGGCGTAACAATTGATTACAAAAATTGTCATAATAGACGATCACCAACTATTTAGAGAAGGCGTTAAGAGAATACTAGAGTTTGAAAAATCGTTCCAAGTTGTTGCTGAAGGCGATGATGGCTGTGAAGCACTAAGATTAGTAGAAGAATTCCAACCCGACGTTGTCATCATGGATATTAACATGCCGCAAAAGAACGGGATCGAAGCAACTCGTGAGTTGGTTGAAAAATATCCGAAAACGAAGATTATTATCTTATCCATACATGATGATGAAAACTATGTGACCCATGCCTTGCAGACGGGTGCATCAGGTTATCTATTAAAAGAAATGGATGCCGATGCCCTGATTGAAGCAGTGCGTGTTGTGGCGGATGGCGGTTCCTATCTACATCCAAAAGTCACCCATAATCTGGTGAATGAATATCGCAAGCTTGCTGCGGGTGTGGCCCGTGGTGGCGGAGGCTATATGCCAACAATGGAAATTCGCCGTCCATTGCATTTATTGACACGCCGCGAGTGCGAAGTGCTCCAGATGCTTGCCGATGGAAAAAGCAACCGTGGTATCGGCGAAGCTTTATTCATCAGTGAAAAAACAGTCAAAAACCATGTCTCAAACATTTTACAAAAAATGAACGTCAACGACCGTACCCAAGCAGTGGTTGTCGCGATTAAAAATGGCTGGGTAGAAGTAAAGTAAGATTTTAATAGAATGGCTGTGTAAAAGGCCATTGTTGATTTTAAAGCCTACGTTGATTGGAGCGGAAATCAACAGCCAAGTTAACAGCACCAATAAAATAGTAAAGGGCATACTTCACGGTATGCTCTTTTTGTTTTTTGCGATGTAATGCAATTTAGCTCTATTTCATATAAAATAGTAAAATCAATATAGTGGTTATATAGATAAGGATGGTATTTTTTTATGAAGACAGCCGTTGTCACGGATAGTACTGCGTATATCCCAAAGGATGTACGAGATAAATGGAATATACATATGATCCCGTTACATGTCATCTTCGGTAACGAGGTTTACCAGGAAGAAATTGATATATCTTGGAGTCAGTTTTACGATGAAATGAAGACAAAAGCGCTACCGACTACCTCTCAGCCGCCAATTGGCCAATTTGTCGAGCTATTTGAAAACCTTTCAAAGGAATATGATGCCGTCATCTGTGTTCACCTATCAAGTGGGATCAGCGGCACTTTCCAAGGGGCTAATGCTGCGAGTACGATGGTCGAAGACATCGCCGTTTACCCATTTGATTCAGAAATCAGCTGCATGGTTCAAGGCTTTTACGCGATAGAGGCAGCAAAGCTGGCATCCCGAGGCGAGGACGCTGCTTCCATTATGAACCGCTTAGAAGAATTGAAAAAAACGGCTCGTGCCTATTTCATGGTAGACGATTTACAGCACCTGCAGCGAGGCGGCCGCCTTTCAAGTGCACAGGCTTTTATCGGGAGCCTCCTCCAGGTCAAACCACTGCTTCATTTTGACAACAAGGTGATTGTTCCGTTTGAAAAGATCCGCACCCGGAAAAAGGCAATGAATCGAATGGTCGATTTGCTAAGTGAGGATGTGTCAGGTGGCAGCGAATATCAAGCCGTCATTATTCATGCCAATCGCGAAGAAGACGCCAAGGAGTGGCGCGATGAACTGGCTGCCAGGTATCCAAACGTTGAATTCTCGATAGGCTACTTCGGTGCAGTGATCGGTACCCACCTCGGCGAAGGATCCATGGGTCTAGGCTGGATGAAAAAATTAGAAAAGTAAGCGAGTTACCATTCCATCCTTTCGGCCGGAATGGTTTTTAATTTTAAGGGGTTGGTGGGAAATTGCGGTTTGGCGGAATCGTCAGAAAAGGTTGTGAAGTGGGCGGAATCCGTACGAAGATTGGCGGAATAACTTCAAAAGTTGGCGGAAACCCGGCCCGAGTTGGCGGAATCTCCTGGCCGAGAGTCAGCTGTTAAACGAACAGTTGATAGGCTCGAGACCATATAAAAAAGGTAATTAAAAGGGGTTTGGCGGAATCATCAGGGGAATCGGCGGAAAAAGTTCCGAAGTGGGCGGAATCCGTACGAAGATTGGCGGAATAACTCCAGAAGTCGGCGGAATCCCGGCCCAAGTC
>NZ_JBGBPR010000004.1:0-329510 GCF_041106275.1 Neobacillus sp. BF23-41 | reverse complement strand
GGCGGAATCCATCTGCAGAGACCTAGGAGTAAAATGACCAGGAAATAGGCTCGATACTTTAAAAAAAGGTAATTAAAAGGAGTTTGGCGGAATCATCAGAGGAAACAGCGGAAAAGTCCCGAATTCGGAGGAATCCGTACGAAGATTGGCGGAATAACTCCAGAAGTCGGCGGAATCCCGGCCCAAGTCGGCGGAATCCATCTGCAGAGACCTAGGAGTAAAATGACCAGGAAATAGGCTCGATACTTTAAAAAAAGGTAATTAAATGGAGTTTGGCGGAATCATCAGAGGAATCGGCGGAATAACTCCAGAAGTTGGCGGAATCCCGGCCCAATTCAGCGGAATCCCCTAGCAACAATTGTAAAGACACCAGACAGTCACATATCCATAAAAAATATAAAAACCTTCGACAAATTAGCAGGAATATCTCCATATTTTGAAGAAATCTTCCAAAAAAGAAAAAGGAGCTGACGAATGAATTGATCATGAAAAAATTAACCCCTCCGCAAAGACTATTCTTAACCCAAATCTTAAAAATAAGACTAATACTCGGTCACAGCAAATATCAAGAAATTGAAAGAGACCTTGCCAAACGGTGGGCTGGTTACTGGGGCGAAATTGCCTTAGCAAACTACGTTAAAGAACTTCCACATGATAAATACCTTATCTTCCATGACCTCCAATTACAATACAATGGCATACACTTTCAAATCGACACACTTCTCCTCTCACAAAACTACATCCTAATCATCGAAGCGAAAAACATCGCAGGCACATTAACTTTTGAAAATGTCTTCAAGCAGCTAATTCGTACCCATGATGATGGAACTGAAGAATCATTCGAGGACCCGCGCGTTCAATGCCAACGACTGCAATCCCTCTTACGCAATTGGCTGGTCAAAAACGGCTGCAATCTTCTCCCGGTAGACACCCTTGTTTTTTTCAAAAGTACCGGTACGATCTTGAAAACTAACTCAGGAGACAAAACAGATTTTAGTAAAGTATGCAAGGGAAGAGACCTTTTTAATAAAATCGAATCAATGGAACAACGATATCATCAAGAAAGGGTAGATACCGATACATTGAGTAAGATAGGAAAATTGCTCTTAAATCAACACTGTCCAAAACCAATTGATATCTTAAAAGAATACAATCTTACCGAAAAAGATATCCGGAGCGGAGTTTGTTGTCCAGATGATAAATGTAACTATATCCCGATGAATTTCAAAAGAGGAAAATGGATTTGTCCTGCCTGCCAAACCTCTTCAAAAGATGCCATCCTAAAAAGCCTCAGTCACTATTTCTACCTATACAAGCCAACGATGACCAATCTAGAAATGAGAAACTTTCTACATCTCCCAACCCGTGATACCACTCAAAAAGCTGTACATAGATTAAACCTGCAAACAACAGGTAAAACAAAAGATCGTCTCTATTATCTGAATCCAGAGGAGGTGTTCCCATGCGTTTTGTCATAAAAAACAACGTCTTAATTCCAAGCAACACAGCCGTAGACTCACTCCCAATCACGCACATCGCCAGCATCCCGCAGCCGCTGCTAAATCCAAAATTCCAATACAATCCTGATCTTCAGCAGCTTCTCACAGGCAAACAACTCCTCCTAGAAGATATCCCAATTCCTTTCGAAGAAGTGCAAACACATTACGAAAATGGCTATGTCACCTACCGTAAAGGAATCGAGTACAACGGAAAAAAGCCCGTATGCTCCCGGTGCGGAAATAAGGACCCACAGCATTTTGCATCTTTCCCATGCTCACGATGTGGCGAAACCTGTCTCTATTGCCGCCATTGCATCATGATGGGAAGAATTAGCGAATGCACGCCGCTCATTGGCTGGAATGGCCCGGTGCCTGACACCCATCTCCCTGCAAAAATCAAACATTGGCAAGGGACACTCTCACAAGGACAGCAAGAAGCATCAGAGCATGTAATTGAGGCGATTCAACAAAATCAGGAGCATTTAGTTTGGGCCGTTTGCGGGGCAGGGAAAACTGAGGTCCTATTCGCTGGAATTGAAGCCGCACTTGCTGCTAAAAAAAGAATCTGTATTGCCACACCGCGAACGGATGTCGTATTAGAGCTCACTCCTAGACTAAAAGCCGCCTTCCCGGAAATAAAAGTTGCATCTCTTTACGGTGGAAGCGAGGACCGTCATCTCTATGGTCCGCTCACGATTGCGACCACCCACCAGCTGCTCCGCTTCTACCATGCCTTTGATGCGATCATTTTAGACGAAGTCGATGCCTTTCCCTATACTGTAGAGGAATCCCTCCAGTACGCCGCCATCCAGGCGCGAAATCGGTCATCGGCCATGATTTACCTGACAGCTACGCCCAATGCAAAATGGCAAAGGGAATGCCGCACAGGAAAACGAGCCTATACTACCATCCCCGCTCGTTTCCATCGCCATCCGCTCCCAGTCCCCGACTTTGTATGGTGTGGCAATTGGCAAAAGCAGTTGCAGAAAAATAAATTGCCACAGAACGTCCTCCGCTGGATTTCGACCCGCATTCAAGCAAATAAACAAGCCTTAGTCTTCTTTCCGCATATCCCTTTGATGGAAAAAGCCCTCCCCATCCTGCGCCAATTTGATTCAACTATAGAAGCTGTCCATGCCGAAGACCCTGATCGTAAAGAAAAAGTGCAAAAAATGCGATCCAAAGGAATTCCTTTACTGTTAACGACAACTATTCTCGAACGAGGTGTAACTTTTCCAAACATTGATGTGGCCGTAGTTGGGGCCGAAGACACTATTTTTTCAGAAAGTGCCCTCGTCCAAATTGCCGGAAGAGCGGGGAGGAGTAAGGAGCATCCTGATGGGGTGGTGACCTATTTTCATTATGGAAAAACCGAAGAGATGTTAAAGGCAAGAAAGCAAATCGTCTCGATGAACCGGGAAGGTATCAAAAGGGGCTTGCTCAATCAATAAAAAGAGAGAGGAGCATTAAAAATGAATTTCCCCATCCAAAACCGCTGTCTAAACTGCCACGAAGTAATCCTGCCAAGCATCGGATGGAGAGCCATTTTCTCCGTTGATAAAGAACAGCTTATTTGCCCAGTCTGTGAAGGGAAGTTAGAAAAAATTGAAGGCGAGCAATGCCGAATCTGCAGCAGGCCATTTGGCAACATAGATATGAAATTTCGTAGAGATGATTTGTGCTATGATTGTTTCCGATGGGAGGAAGATCCCGAATGGCGGGGATACCTGGTGAGAAATCATTCCCTGTTCCTCTACAATGATTTTTTAAAAGAGGTGATCGCAAACTTTAAATTTCGCGGCGATTATGTACTAGCGAGGATATTTTCGGCATTTCTCAAGCAGAAGCTGACTGAAATCGCTCCCGACCTATTTATACCTATTCCTTTAAGTGATGAGCGGCTATATGAGCGGGGCTTTAACCAGGCATCTGCCATCCTAGCAGAAGCAGGCTATCATCCCGAAAATGTGCTCAGCCGAATCCATTCAGAAAAGCAATCCAAAAAATCCAGGTCCGAACGGATTCATCTCCCACAAGTCTTTCAGGTCAATCCTAATGTTGACTTTGCAGGAAAAAAGGTCATCCTGATTGATGATATTTATACAACTGGCTCAACATTACGGCATGCAGCAAAACTTTTAAAAGTAGCCGGTGCTGCGAGCATTCAATCGCTGACACTTGCACGTTAGCTTACATGCGCTTCTCCCAATCGGTGCAACCCGGGATGGAATTAAGGCGGGGACCCCAGTCAGGGCCCACTTAGCCCCTAAAACATCAATACCCCATCTTTAACGCCTTTTGTGCATTTTCAATATCATGACCAAGCATCAGACCCAAATCATAAGCAGGATAGTAGCCATGCTTATGCATATATTTAAAAATACGCTCATGGCCGTGAATCGCAACGAGCAGCTGATCTGTAAATGTCTTTCGTAAAGCAGGTGTCGCCGTTTCCATAATCGCCATGGAAAGATTCCTCACCAAAGCTTTTGAAAGGCCCAGCAAATCACCGGCAAAAAAGCCTGCATCCTCACGCACATCTTCCTCATCCCTCGCTTGATGGCCCGCAGCAGATGGATAAAACTTAAGTAAAGCTCTCAGGTTCCCTTCAAGATCATGAATACACTTTTTATAAAGTTCCTTTAACTCAGTGTCAGTTATTTTCTTCATCGACATTTTCAGTTTCATTAGCCCAACGGATTGAAAAGCAACCATTTCGTGCAATTCCAACGTCTCATGCCAGGCCAGTAATTTCTAACCTCTTGCTCCATTCTCGAAATCATCCATTTCGCTATAACATCCATTTAACCTATTCTTTGAGCAATTCGCTGGAAAGTTGTCCCACTAAGGATTACAATAAAATTGAACAACCATTCATTTTAGTAAATATTACCTATCTATGTCAAAGGCGTACAAAACATTGTCACTATATTCCCTTTGATTTTGTCAATAAATCGACAAAATTTTTGTTCTGATTTAGCAGGATAATCATAGGGTAAAATAGAAATGTTATTACATAGCCTTAACTAAAGGAGGAGTCCACACATGAAATACAACGTTCGTGGTGAAAACATTGAGGTTACTCCAGCAATTAGAGAGTATGTAGAAAAGAAAATCGCTAAATTGGAACGCTATTTTACTGAAGCACCTGATGCAAAGGTAAATGTGAATCTAAGATTCAATCAAGATAAAACTTCTAAAGTAGAAGTGACCATCCCACTACCGCAATTAGTACTTCGTGCTGAAGAAACAAATGTAGATATGTATGCGGGGATTGACTTGATTACTGACAAATTAGAGCGCCAAATTCGCAAACACAAAACAAAGGTTAACCGTAAATTCCGTGAAAAAGGCGACTTTCCTGTTACATTTGCAACTACTGAAAACACAGAAGTTCATGAATTAGACGAAGACGAATTAGAACTAGTTCGTACAAAACGCTTCGACCTAAAACCAATGGACAGTGAAGAAGCCATCCTGCAAATGAACATGCTAGGTCATAGCTTCTATGTATTCACAAATGCAGACACACATCGTACCAATGTTGTTTATAAGCGAAGAGACGGCCGCTACGGTTTAATCGAAGCACAATAAGTAAATAAGTGAAAAGCGAACGCTGCTCCTTAACGGGGCAGCGTTTTTTTGAGCTCGGATAGGGTCTACGTGACCAAAAAGAGTAAGGAACAGAGAAACGGGTCACGTAGAAAGGGGCTATGTGACCGAAAAGAGTAAAGAACAGAGAAACGGGTCACGTAGAAGGTGTCTACGTGACCGAGAAGAGTAAAGAACAGGGGATTGGGTCACGTAGAAAGGGTCTACGTGACCGAAAAGAGTAAAGAACAGAGGATTGGGTCACGTAGAAGGTGTCTACGTCCCGAAAAGAGTAAAGAACAGAGGATTGGGACACGTAGAAAGGGTCTACGTGACCGAGAAGAGTAAAGAACAGAGGATTGGGTCACGTAGAAGGGGTCTACGTTCCCGAAAAGAGTAAAGAACAGAGGATTGGGTCACGTAGAAGGTGTCTACGTTCCCGAAAAGAGTAAAGAACAGAGAAACGGGTCACATAGAAGAGAAATCACACAAAATCAAGCTACCTTCTCTATATAAACATATAAAAAAGCTATCCCCTTGTGGATATCTACAAAAACCAGGCACATATCTACACATTTTGGGTGGATATCCACAAAACTATGCATTATTTCTACGAATTTTCAGAAGATATCAACAAATTCCCCTCACTTATCAACATATCCACATAATCCATCCCCAAAACAACAAAAATGAGCCAGCGATTACGATCGCTGGCCCTCACTAATTTATAACTTCGAAATTGGAGCCATCAAAGCTATTACAAATTAACGTTATTTCCCTGCCCCGCAGCAGTTCTTATATTTCTTGCCGCTTCCACAAATACATGGATCATTACGGCCCACATCAATTTGCTTCACTTTCGGCTTTTGCTTAACCGGTTCGCCGTCTTCTTTTGGATGAACCGCTTGGCCTTTTGCTACTTCTTGGCGCTCAAGGTTGTTGCGGATCTCCGCTTTCATGATATACATCGCTGCTTCGTCTTCGATCGAATGGATCATCGTCTCGAACATTGCAAAGCCTTCATGCTGATATTCACGAAGCGGATCGATTTGTCCGTATGCACGTAAATGGATTCCTTGACGGAGTTGGTCCATCGCATCAATGTGATCTATCCACTTGGAGTCAACCGCACGCAGCGTAACCACCTTTTCGAATTCGCGCATTTGTTCAGGGAAGAGAAGTTCTTCTTTCTCCTCGTAACGCTCCTTCACTTTTGCAAAAATCGTATCCCGGATTTCCTCGGGGTCTTTCCCCTTAAGGTCATCGACCGCGATGTCACCTTCATGTAGTAGAGTAGCATTTACATAATCGACAATGGCCTGCAGATTCCATTCTTCCTCATCCTCATGACGAGATGCATGGGCATCCACATTCCGCTCAATGGAGTTAACAATCATCTTCTGAACAATGTCACGAAGGTTTTCAGATTCTAATACTTCATCACGCTGGGTGTAAATGATCTCACGCTGTTGGCGAAGAACATCATCATATTGCAAGAGCTGTTTACGGGCATCAAAGTTGTTACCCTCGACGCGTTTTTGCGCAGATTCCACAGCTCTAGATACCATTTTACTTTGGATAGGCTGAGAATCATCCATGCCAAGGCGTTCCATCATGGATTTCATATTATCAGAACCGAAACGGCGCATCAGTTCATCTTCCATCGATAAGTAGAACTGAGTAATACCAGGGTCCCCTTGACGTCCAGAACGTCCGCGAAGCTGGTTATCAATCCGTCGGCTTTCATGACGTTCTGTCCCAATGACAGCAAGCCCGCCCAGTTCAATTACCCCTTCGCCCAGCTTAATATCCGTACCACGACCGGCCATGTTGGTCGCAATTGTTACTGCACCCCGATGACCTGCTTCAGCAATGATTTCAGCTTCACGCTCATGGTTTTTCGCGTTCAAGACATTGTGGCGAATTCCCTTTTTCAATAAAAGACCGGAAATAAGCTCAGAAGTTTCGATAGCTACTGTACCAACGAGGACAGGCTGACCTTGTTTATTGCGCTCCGCAATATCCTCTACCACCGCTCTAAACTTACCGCCAATTGAAGAGTAAATTAAATCAGGTCTGTCATCACGGGCAATAGGTCTGTTAGTAGGGATGACGATAACATTCATATTATAAATGTTACGGAATTCTTCCTCTTCCGTCTTCGCGGTACCCGTCATACCGGCCAATTTTTCATACATCCGGAAGTAGTTTTGGAACGTGATCGTTGCCATCGTCATGCTTTCGTTTTGGACTTCGAGACCTTCTTTTGCTTCAATAGCCTGGTGTAAGCCTTCGCTATAACGGCGGCCCTTCATCAAACGACCTGTGAACTGGTCAACGATGACAATTTCGCCATCTTGAACGACATAGTCCACATCAAGGTGCATGCTGGCATTCGCTTTTAAAGCCTGGTTAATATGATGGTTTAAAGTAACGTGCGCCATGTCAAAGAGGTTTTCAATCCCAAAGGCTTTCTCGGCCTTGCTAATCCCTTCTTCCGTCAGCATAACGCCCTTTGTCTTTTCATCATACGTATAATCTGTATCCCTTTTAAGCATACGGACAAAGGCATTGGCCTGGATATAAAGGACAGCGGACTTTGCAGCTGAACCTGAAATAATTAATGGGGTACGGGCTTCGTCAATTAAGATCGAGTCAACTTCGTCAATCACTCCATAAAAAAGTGGGCGTTGTACTTTTTGTTCCTTATATAGGACCATGTTATCACGCAAATAATCGAAACCAAATTCATTATTTGTTCCATACGTAATATCCGCGGCATAGGCTGCCTGCTTTTCATCCTTATCCATACTATTTAAATTTAAGCCTACCGTTAAGCCTAAAAATTGATACAACTGACCCATTTCATCGGCGTCACGGCTTGCTAAGTATTCATTGACCGTAACCACATGAACACCTTTACCAGAAAGAGCATTCAAATAAACGGGCATGGTCGCGGTTAAGGTTTTACCTTCACCAGTCTTCATCTCGGAAATGTTCCCTTCGTGGAGAGAAATACCTCCCATTAACTGAACATGATACGGATATAAACCAAGTACACGGCGGGCGCCTTCACGGACAACGGCAAACGCTTCAACGAGCAAATCATCGAGTGTTTCCCCGTTTTGATAGCGGGCCTTGAACTCCTCTGTTTTTTCCCGCAGCTGGTCATCGGTCAGTCTTTCTGTTTCCGTCGCCAATGCGTCAATTTTCGTTGCAAGCTTGTCTAACCGCTTCAGCTCACGCTTGTTCAGATCAAATACTTTATTTAAAATCCCCATCATCTGATGAACGCTCCTTTATATCGAGACTAATACACTCTTTTTTAAAAAATCCTAGTCAAAAATATTCGATAATTTCCCTTTTAATCTTACCACTTCCTCAATACAGTGACAACAATGTAAGAGGGATGCAAGATTCGTACAATCTACTATAATTAGTCAACTAATGTCAAACTTCTAAGCTGGCCTTTTGTTATGTTCGATTTATCGTCAAATATGACAGACTAATGGCAACTTTAGAGAATACATTTCAACCAGATAGGCTATCTTTAAATCCCTAAGTATTTTTGTATAAATAACATAAATGTTGCATAAAAACACATTTTTATACAGATTAAACAATACGTAAGTAGTGTTAATGTAACCCTTTAATAACAACATTCTAATGGTGTTTTTGGTATAAACTTACCGCTTGATTTCACTGAAGGATTATTCACAAATTGTACATTGGAATATACTCTTACAATGTTAGATACTACCTTTAGAGAGGTTAATATGGAAAATATATAGAGAAAGAATCCAAAATGGGAAGGGTGAGTTAAGTGGCCATTTGGGGGAAAAAAAATAAAGATAAAGATCCCGAAAGTAGAGAAGATAGAGAAAAAGCTGGCCTGATTCGCGGATTATGGCGAAAGTTCCGAGGGATTGACTGGAAGAATCCAGTGAACAGGTGGAAATTACTGTTTGTTTCCCTTGTAGGTTGTATCGTTGTTTTTGGTGGAGGATACGGGGTCCTTACCATGACAAACTCGCCGACATTCTGTGCGAGCTGTCACGAAATGGCACCAGAATATTCAACGTTTACTGCCAGCGCCCACAATCAGATATCTTGTGTACAGTGTCATATCAAGCCAGGTTTCACCAACATGATTACCCACAAAATGAAGTCAATGAAAGAAGTGTACTACCATGTAACTGGTGTACCTGAACAAATTGTTCAAACCGAAGAAGAAGCTGTTTCAAACGAAAACTGTTTACAATGTCACTCGAAAAATCGTCTTGTAACAGCCTCTGGTGACTTAAAAGTAAATCACAAAGGCCATATCGAAGAAGATATTCCTTGTATCACCTGTCACGCAGGGGTCGTTCATGCGAAGATGGCAACCCGCGGTATCAATGTCGAAGAAGTTCGCGGCAAGTGGACAGCAGAGAGTGCCGGAAAATTGATGGAAAAGAAATACCTAAGACCAAACATGGGAACTTGTATTGATTGCCACGATAAAGTGAACAATGGCGTAAAACCTTGGAAGGAAGCTGCTTACAGCGTTCCGCCAAATCCAAAAGAACTAGAGAAAAAACTTGAAGAAAACAAAAAAGAAGGTACTGCCGAAAATACCAAAGAGACTGCAACTGAAGCAACAACAACTGAGGCAACACATGAAGGTGAAACGACAGAAGCAGAAGCATTAGCAGCTCATGATCAAAAAACTCAAGATATCATCTTACAAGCAGTAGGAAAACAACAAAAAGACGTTAAGCTTTCGATGGCATGTGAAACTTGCCATAAAAAAGTAAAGGTTCCAAAGAGTCATAAGATTGAAGGCTGGAACGGTCAACACGGCGGCACAGCTATTCAAGAGTTAGATAAATGTGTGAACTGTCACCAAGATTCTAAATGGATCAGAGCCATTCCAAAAGAAGACATTATTTCTCTACTTAAGATGAAAGAATCAAAAACAAAATATACACCAAACATTACAATCGTTAAAGACCAATCACGAATCAATAAATTCTGTAGCGCTTGTCACAGCAACCGTCCTGATGGACACATAGACAGCGACCAATGGTTAACAGCCCACGCGTCTAAAGCAAAAACAGATAATCAAAAATCTGAATGCTTCGTTTGTCACGACCGTGAAAAGCCAAAACCAGGATCAACAGAAGTTAAAGCACCAACAGATGTTTATTGCCAATACTGTCACAGAACTGGCTTTAAATCTGACAAGAAGAAATAATAGATTTTGAACAGGAGGGTCGCTTTATGGAAGAAGAACGAGAAACGCGGTCGGCCCCTCCCCGTTTTCGCTATATATTAATAAAAATTGCAACATTAACATTGTTGTTTCTAGCCATCTTCTTTGGACTCAGCTTCGTGGGGATAGAAACAACTTCCAGCTCAGAATTTTGCGCATCCTGTCATGAAATGAAACCGGAGGTCTATACATGGAAAGCCTCCACACACAGTGAATTGGATTGTACCAGCTGTCACACCGATCCTGTGTTGAAGGAATTAGCGAAAGATAAAGCTAAAGGGGTAGTTGAACAAGTAAGAAATCATTCATCAGGATCAGCAACCTCGGCTGCACCGATTCGAATGCCGGGTGCAATCAAAGATAGTGCGTGTGAATCCTGTCATGACGTCTTTAAAAGAGAGGTAACACCGTCTGGGGACATTATTATCCCTCATGACAAACATAAAACTGAAGGTGTTGAATGTATCCAGTGTCATAGCGGGGTTGCCCACGGTAAAATTGCCGATCGAAAAATGACATTCACAACGGACTACGATAAGTGGGACAGCAAGGTAGGAACAGCAGCGATGGCTGATATTAAATTCATTCGTCCAGATATGGACACTTGTATTGAGTGTCATAAAGCACGCAAAGTTACAACGAAATGTTCTGCTTGTCATACAACAGGAATGATTCCAAAGACTCATAAAAAGACAGATTTTGCAACAAAGACCCATGGGAAACAAGCAGCCAATAATTTGCAAAAGTGTAATCAGTGCCATAAGGATATGTCGACCGAACCTGTTGAGGGTTACGATCAGGTTTCTGACTTAACAAGCTACCTTAAAAAAGATATTGAGGTAGCACAGAAGAAAAAAAGTCATTATGACTATGCGAAAGATAATACCTTTTGTAAGGATTGCCATAGCAAACGTCCTGCAAGCCACAGCAACCGTTGGATGATGGACCATGGTATTCAGGCATCAAAGGCTAAACAGCAATGTTTAGCCTGCCATAACTACCAATCAGCAGGTGGTGTTAAAACCACAATGGTCGCCTGCTCATCTTGCCATCCTGCAATGCATAAGGGATTCGATAAAGAAAGGCATCCTGTAACACTTTCTGAAAATCAAAAAGTAACGGATTTTTGTTATACCTGTCACGTAAAAAGGACATGTTCAGCCTGCCATATAAAATAGGCAGACGGCATTTGCTAGATTAGGAGGGTTCGTATGGAAGCTCAAGAACAACCGCTCAACCAAGAACAAGAAACACGATCAAAACAAGAACCTGAAAAAAAGAGGAAAAAAAGTAATGATACGAAAAGTGAAAAATTCAAATGGTGGCAAACGCTTCTGAATTTGATTCTGACTCTAGTTATCTCGGTTGGTGCCTGTTATTATGTCAGCCAAAAGTATTTTTGGTCTAAGTATGATAATGATCGTTTAGCTGAGCAATTAGATAGCGCAAAAGCAGTTGCTGATGCGAAGCCTAATGATCCCAAGTCCCATGTCAATCTCGGTTACGCCTACTTCTTAAATGGTGATAACGACGAAGCTATTACACAATATAAAATGGCTACGGATTTAGATAAGAATTATTTCGATGCCTACTTTAACTTAGGTCTTGTCTACAATAAGGAAAATCGCCTTAATGATTCAGTAAAAATGGCACAAAAAGCAACAGAAATCTCACCAAAAGATTACAAAGGTTTTCTTTTAATGGGAATGACCTATAGGAAACTTAAAATGTATAAAGAAGCTATTGAAGCTCTTAACGAAGCCAATAAATTAATGCCTGCAAATACTGATATTATTTACGAAGTTGGTAGAGTCGCAGAAGATCAAGGTGACAAGAAGAATGCTGAACAAATCTACAAGGACGCACTTAGTTACGACCCTCTGTATAAACCAGCATTAGAAGGACTTGAAAGAGTCGCTAAAAAATAGCTATAGGGGTTGAAAAACAATGAAGAAAAAGACCGTCTATAAGTGGATGAGCGGGATAGTTGTTCTTACAATTGCTGCATTTGTTGCTATCTACTTTCTGAATATGCAATCTGTTGTAAAAAAAGCACCTAATTTAGTTAACCCTGACGCTCCACCTACCTTTAGCCAACTGATCTATGGTGACTTTGATAATTCATTGGATAAACCAATGGATATTGCAAAAATTGGTGAGTTTCTATATGTCTCTGATACCAATAACAAGCGTGTTCAAGTATTTGATACAGCAGGAACACCAATATTTAAGTTTGGTGAAGAGGGAGAAGGAAAAGGTCAATTTAAATTTCCTTATGGGATTGCCGGTGATAAGGAAGGAAATGTCTATGTAGCAGATCTATATAATGGAAAAATATCAATACATGATCAAAAAGGGAAATTTATTAAATACTTTGATGACAAAAAGAAATTATTAAAAACACCTGCAGGCATTCGTATCTTTGATGAAAAATTATATGTGACAGATGTTCAACAAAACAAAGTTTTTGTCTTTAAACTTACTGGCGAAAAGTTGCTAGAAATTAGCACTGGTGCTAATAAAGATGACAAATTTAAGGCTCCAAATGCTATTGCTTTAGATAAGAAAACTGGTGAACTCTTTGTTTCAGATTCTGGAAATCAACGAATTTTAGCTTATGATCAAAAAGGAAAATATCTACGAACTATTAACGGTTCAAAAGACGGCAAAGGATCATCCGTTTTTGTTAACCCACGTGGAATAGGCGTTGATTCACGCGGCATTCTATACGTAGTAAACAATCTATCTCACACGATTTATGGTTTTAATGAAAAAGGTGAGCAAGTCTTTACCTTTGGTTCTATGGGAGATCAAAACGAACAATTCTATCTTCCAAATGGCTTATATGTAGATGACAACGACCGAGTATATATTACCGACACCTTGAATCAACGGGTTGCACTTTACTATTAAACAAACTATCGATCTATATAAGGAGGTGATGCCTCAAATTAGGATCAACGTTGTAATTTCATAGTTTTAGATTTAAAAAAAAGAGAGAGAAAAAGAGAGAATTATGGGAGGTTTTTGGAATGAGTAAGATTAAAGTAAGCTTTTCATTCCTGCTAACATTAATGTTAGTAGGAATGTTTAGCATCGTGGTATCTGCTGCAGGTAGTAATCCTGTTGCAACACCACCTGGGGATCCTGCGGATGTTAAAGCAGGTGTAGTTACAACTGATACTGCTAAAGACAACAACTACAATGGTGTTGACAAAAACAACGCCAACAAAACTGGTATTGGTGTAGGTACTAATGATGGTTCAACATTTAACCAAGTTATCAAATCTGATGACATGGTTAAGGCAGACGGATCACACGGAACACAGCGTACACACGGTTCATACATGAACAACACTAACTCTTGTGCTAGCTGTCACCAAACACATACAGGCGCATCTAAGAACTTATTGTTCAAAGACGGTGAATATGCAACTTGTACAGCATGTCATGACGGGACATTAGGCTTCTACAACGTATTTACTGGTTCTGATTCTGCTGGTACATTCGGCGGAACACATGATGGTAACATGTCTGTTCACTTAGCTAACGGTACTGTAGAATTAAAAGCAGCACCTGGTGGAAAAACTGACGGTACAGATAACTGGACTGCAGAATTCACTTGTGCAAGCTGTCACGCACCACACGGATCTTACTCTGATCGTTTATTACACACAGATCCAAATGGTATGGGTAACCTAACTGCTGATAAAGGCGGTAAAAGATTAGAAAACGTTCCTGTAGTAACTGATATTACATCAAAAGTTGCTGGTGGAGACTATACTTACAAAGATGCAACTGGTGCAGATGTAACAATTAACTATGTTCTCTATCGTTCTACAATTGGAGCAACAGTTCCTGCTGCTTATTCTGCAAAAGGATTAACTACTGGTGATACTGTACTTCAATTAATGAAATGGAATGGCACTGCATATGTAAACGATACTGATCCATGGTTACATGGTTATGACTTCGACGAAGCTCACGTAAAACATTACTGGACAGCTTTCAAAGACGGTACTGGTAAAGAAGTATTTGATACAGATCAACTTAAAAAAGGTGAAATTTTAGGTAATGGTTTCGCTGGAGTCCCTGCTGTAAAAACAGCTTTAGTGGCTACAGTTAATTCATTAGTAAGTGGTAACGTAGCTCGTGGTTATGTAGTAAAATTAGACGTTTCTGCTCCCGATGCAAACAATGTAACTACAACTACTGCATCTTCTCTATGGGCTAGCAAATTAGCTGATGGTTCTAATAACCCAGGTTATAAATCAAACCGCGGTGTCGCAATGTCTGGTTTCTGTGCTGCTTGTCATACTGATTACCTAGCTAAATCTGGTACTGAAACTGGCACATTTGATCATGCATACCGTCACACTACAACGTCTGATAGCTACACTTGCGTACGCTGTCACTATGCACACGGTACTGACGTAACCATTATGAGAGACGCTCGAGGTAAAAAAGTAGCTGACATCGTTGGTGATTCTAATTACTTCTCAACTGTAACTGATCCAACTGCTCGTGAAACATTAGCAAAAGATTACATGATCGATAAAAACCCATCTTCTGCTTTAAAACGTTACACTAACATGGCTGTATGTTGGGGATGTCATACATCTTCACACTCTGAAGGTACAAGAAATACTGACACATTCCAATACAATCCAACTGCAGATGAAGATAACGATCGTAACGGAATTGAGTTCGACTATTAAAAAAAGCTACCAAATAGCCCTACTATTTGATAGCCCTGAATGGAATATTTAAGATTGAAGAGGCAGCTCACTTCGGTGGGCTGTTTCTTGTTTTTATTTAAGCATAAGTTCACAAAATTGTAAATTATTAACTACACAAATTTGTCAATTATTGTTCACAGTTCTGTTACCCTATTACATTAACAATAAAAGTATAATAATAATGTAGATTATTGGATATTTGCATTTAAATATTTATAAACTTATAAACATGTTAATCATCAGATAGAACTAAGCATCCAAATACACATGTCGAAACAAAAGGGAATGACCAATTTTGAACTCACAAATAAAAATCAAGCAATTTAACATGATATTAGTCGTACTATTTATGGTTATCTCCATCATTTTACCCTCTAGAGTTATAGCTGAGGATACAGTCCCACCTGAAAGCTTAGACCCAGTTGAAAGCCCAGCCCCAGCTGAAACCCAAACTCCAGCAGTAAGTCCAGTCCCCACAGAAGATCCAATTCAAGCTGAAGCCCCATCAACCGTTGAAAGCCCCATCTCAACTGAAGGTACAGTTTCAGCAGTAGACCCAGTTCCTGAACCGGATACAACTCCTCCTATAATTATAATTAAGAGTACTACATTAACTAGTACCGGGGTTCAAGTTAATGGGACGGTCTCTGATAATCAGGCTATTGATAAACCGATAACTATGAAATTAATCTATCCAGACCGAGAAGTAGAAATCACTCCTATATCTGGGGATTGGACATTTACAATCGATATATTATCAATAAAACAAAACAAGGTTAAAATACAAGCCACTGATGAAATGAATAATACAGTAACTATTCCTGTTCAACGTCCCTATATAAAATCTATTACAATGAATGTTTTTAAATACAGAGAGAAAGTTGACGGTGCAGACGGGGGTTCTAGAGAAGAAGATGTAACTGCTGATATTGATATTTTGAAAGAAGATGACATCACAAGAATTTCTTTAAATCAGGTAATTGTAATTGAACTTAGTGAAGAACTTTCCCATACAATTGTTAATCCATTCGTTGTCTATGATAAAAATAATGAACCAATCGAGAGTAACGTTAGACCTAGAACGGATAATAATAAAATAGAAATATCCTTGAATAATCTAAAACCTGGGGAAACATATTATTTGAAATTTAATTCCAGTTTGTTTTCTAATGTTCAACCTAATGATACGACACTCCTTGCAGATGACGGACGTATTTTTTTTCCTTTAATCAAGAAATTTTCAACTGTAACCAATCAGGTTAAAAATCATCCTATTAACGGGTACACACTCGAAGAAATGAAAGATTTACGAGAGCAGCCCCATGGATTTTATAACAATAATACCAACAGTTGTAGTATCTGCCATAATACTCATGTGGCAGCGAACAAAAGCTTGGAAGGCAAAGATGTAAATCAAAGTTATTGTTTAGTTTGTCATGATGGAACTATAACAAGCCCACTTAAGGCGGGTAACTCTATATCGAATAAACACGATACTGAACTAGGATTAGACCACAAAACTAAAGCTGGCTCTTGTACTTCTTGCCATAATCCACACTTGTCATGGAGTCAGGGAAATCCTAACTTATTAAAGGATCATTTCGTTTATGAACATCAAGCGGATGATAAATGGGAGGAAACTACGGTTGGTAAGATTGATAGTAATATCCAACTATGTGAATCCTGCCATGGAAGGTATACTTATTCATACAAAAAGAAAGCGGAAGAGACTGGTGGTTATAAAGTTCTGCACTATCGGAAACAAAATAACGCAGTAGGGGAAATAACAAAAACAGCTCTAGTTGAAGATGACACTACTAGTGAAATTTCTGAAGTTGAAGATTATAACTTATGTTTTAGCTGTCATAACAGCGAGAACAAATTGAAAAATGCAAAAGATATATTAAGTTCTTATACTAATGAGGAATCAAAACATATTATTACAGCTATTGACGGCAGTAAACTAAATGGTCAAATTCCTTGTGCTGAGTGTCACGAAACACATGGGGCAAAAAATCTACTATTATTAAAAGATAAATTAGGTCATGAAAATCAAAGTGATTTTTCTCTAAGCAATGAAGAAGATTGGACTGACCAAAAGAAACGAGAATTCTGCATAACTTGTCACAACGGTAAAACATCAATTTACGGTATCACAGGGAAAGCAATTTACGATGAAAATGGTGATTCACTATTCACCACGAATGAAAGGGCAAAATCTGGTCACGCCCAGAACAGTATCGAAGCTTGTTCAAACTGTCATAGTAGTAACAATTCATTTATCGAGGCAGTACACGGTCCTATAACAATCAATAGTCCATAAAAAATCGAGAGGATTTACCTCTCGATTTTTTTATTGTTCTCCACAGGGTTACGTTAGTAGTTATTATTTTTGCATTTACTGTAGATATAGGGGATAAAATAGTATTTAAGTTTGACCATATCTCACCTGTTGACAAAAGTTAACAAACTTCTTTGCAACAAATATACGCATCTGTTAGTGACATGATGCTGTAATTTTTCATACCCAACTTCCCCTATGACCTCTCCAATAAAAAATATGATCAACGGAATTCGTTAATTTTCGTTTATCTTGATAATCATCCTTCAAAAAAGCCCTCGGTAAGAATTACCGGGGGCTTTAAAGATATACTGAGGACCGTCGCCAAAAGAAAATGTTAGCTTTATTTGTTTTTCAACCACTCAACCAACCCATCAATCTTCTTCCACAAATGCAAATGCATATCGGCATAAACAATCGCTTCATTTTCATCACCAAACCCGTAATAGTCAGGTGGATAGGCGGGCAGGCGTTTTTTGCCTGCTAAATAGCTAATCACATACTTATTATCTTTTTTTGCTTCCTTCAGCAGTTTCGCGGCCTTCGCAGTAAAGCCTCTTTCTTGGATCTCAAGCAACAACTTATTGTATGAAGTTTGGGCTGACTCCTCTTCATATTGGTAGAGCAAGTCACTAGCTTTCTTATTGTCTCCCGCATCTAGGTAGGCTACAAACAACGAGTAACGAACGCCTTGGTTATCCATTGGATTGAGTTCTAGCAATTCTTCATATTGGAGGATGGCCTCGTTTATTTTTCCGATCAGAGACAAGGCCTCTGCGTAATGTAGTTTCGCACGCATGAAGGGTCTTGTTTCAATTAACCCCCAGAAGTACCCTTTGTTCTCCTTGAAAAACGCTTTACCAAGTTCTCGTTCCCCCGCCTGGATGCCTTTTTCATAGAGCAAGATGGCTTCTTCGAGACCTTTTGTTTTTTCAGCAAGGATGACATAGGCATCCGAACAATTAGGGTTCAGCGTTATGGCTTCTTCTGCCAGCTTATAACGCTGCTGGCCGTCCGATTGATAGGCGTCGTAAATTAAATTTTTAGCCCTCTCTTCATCCCGCTTTGAAACTTTACGAACTGGGCTTTTAGTTTTTTTAGATGAAGTATCGACAAGTGTCAGTGTTTGAACAGATGAATCCCGAATCGCTTCTGCTTTCCTTGATTCTTCAGCCGCGGGTGCGCTTTTTCTTGGGAAATCTATAACAGGTGCCTTTTCAAAAGGCGGCAGTAGCGGCGCTTCATCTACCCCATAGACCATTCCAATCAACTCGGCAATTTCCGGATGTAATGCCGTTTCCAATTCTGTGAATATGGAGGAAACAGATCCAGTAGAAACACTATACAGCTTGGCGAGCTCCTTTTGCGTATACGTTTTTTCCAACGGTGCAATCGTTGACACTAGGTATTGGAGGGCGGCAACATACAGATTCGGATTTTGGATTCGCTTTTGCCTTTTCTGGCAAAAACTCAGCCAGAGAATAACCCCCGTGTCGACTATGGATGCTGGTACATCAAGAGATTCCAACTGTTGCTTAAAGATTTCGGCGACTTCTTTATAGATTGGTGCCGGCCAATCCATTTCATCGATTTCCAAAAAACTGCCGACCATCGGAAGTTCGCTCAAGACCTCCAGGAAAAAGTCAGTTAAGTATTCCTGGGGTGAGTCGTAATCTGCTTCGATACTGCTAACTTCAATGTATGAAAAAGCATCTTCAGGTTTTAGGTCTGGTAAATCAAAGGGAGATGGAAAGAAGACATAATTTTGGTCATAGGGAACCAAGATTCCTACGAAGAAGGAACCTTCTTCAACCGTGATAGGCACATTCGCAATGATTGCTTCAAATTCTTCAGAGGTAAAGCCGTCCTCCACCGTAACTCTATTATTTTCAACGACAAGGACTTTTCCAGCAATCGTTCGAGCTTCCGTCCATGTTTGTAAAATCTTTCTTAATTTAGGCCGTTTAATTTTCCCAATCTCAGCCGCAATAAACTTCTCGATAATGGTTTCCCCATCATCTAATCCCTCAAAAAGAGTAAACCAAATGGCATGAATCAACTCATAAAATTCTCGTTCCTGTTCATTATCGATTTCAATCATTTCTTCAAGGACTTCGAAATCCTCTTGTATTTCTGGCCCGAAGTGATAGTAAGTATAATGGAGTATATGCTTTTGCAGGACGTCGATTTCACTATCAATCATATCGGTAATCGATACGGCTTCATTAGCCCCGCAGCACTTTTTATACTTTTTCCCACTTCCGCATGGACAAGGACCATTCCGGTTTATTTTCTCCAACTCATTCCGCTCCTTTGATTACCCTATTTATTTATTTATTTATTTATCCAGCGCACTAATTGCATGATGTAGTATGTTCATTCATGTTAAAAGGTGAATTATGTATAAAATAGCTAATATAATGTGGATTTCATCCACTTTCCACTTAATTTAATAGTACCATTTTTGACAGGCAGAAATATAAAAATACTAATGAAATATGATTGAAATGATATTTTATGTCTTGGATGATCCAAATAAAGATTTGTCGATCATTCCTTAACAACAGGTTTGTGCCTTTTTAAGACCAAACTTTGAATTTTATACGGTTATCACGCTATAATGGTTAAGGAACTGACAATTGATTTTCGGAATAAAATACAATACAGGTCATATTTTTAATTTTTATAGAGGTGAAGAAAATGGAATTAGCAGAAATTCGTAATGAACTTGAAAGAACAGCTAAGAAATTAGCGGACTTTAGGGGGTCTCTTTGACCTTGATAATAAGGAAGCGAGAATTGCTGAGCTAGATGATGAGATGCTGCATCCTGACTTTTGGAATGATCAGCAAGCAGCTCAGACCGTCATTAGTGAAGCAAATGGTTTGAAGGACCAGGTCCATGAATTTTACAAGCTTAATGAGAGCTTTGAAAATTTGGAATTAACTTATGAGCTTGTCAAAGAAGAAAATGATGAAGAATTGCGGACCGAGTTGGAAGATGAGCTCGGGCAGCTTACAGGGCGCTTGAGTCAATTTGAACTGCAGCTTCTCTTGAGTGAGGAGTATGATAAAAATAATGCGATTTTGGAGCTTCACCCAGGTGCTGGCGGAACAGAATCACAGGACTGGGGCTCGATGCTCTTGCGGATGTATACCCGTTGGGCTGAGAAAAAGGGCTTTAAGGTTGAGACACTCGATTACTTGCCTGGGGATGAAGCTGGGATTAAGAGTGTTACGCTTGCGATCAAAGGTCATAATGCCTATGGCTACCTGAAGGCGGAAAAAGGGGTTCACCGTCTGGTAAGGATTTCGCCATTTGATTCCTCAGGCCGTCGCCATACTTCGTTCGTTTCTTGTGAAGTGATGCCTGAGTTAAATGATGACATTCAAATAGAAGTTCGGACAGAAGATTTAAAAATTGATACGTATCGTGCAACTGGAGCGGGTGGACAGCATATCAACACCACGGATTCCGCCGTCCGGATTACCCACCTGCCAACGAATGTTGTCGTCACTTGCCAATCAGAGCGCTCACAGATTAAAAACCGTGATGCGGCAATGAAAATGCTGAAATCTAAGTTATATCAATTGGAAATTGAGCGACAAGAACAAGAGCTTCTGGAAATTCGTGGCGAACAGAAGGAGATCGGCTGGGGAAGTCAAATCCGTTCTTATGTCTTCCATCCGTATTCGATGGTGAAAGACCACCGGACCAGTGCCGAGAGCGGAAATGTTCAAGCTGTGATGGACGGGGATTTGGATCAGTTTATTGATGCGTATCTAAGGTCGAGGATTTCGTAACACGGGCATTTTTTAAACAAGGATTTGAAATAAATGTATCAAGCCTTTGCTGACCCATTCGGCAAAGGCTTATTTTTTGGGATGTATTTGCCGATCATGGTGAGGTTGTGTGATCGCTACTTTGTGGTTTAAGTGGATTTACCTAAAATTTTGAATCTACACTTCTGCAGAAAGCATTGCAAACATTTTATCATGATGTTCCAATTTGTTATCGATGTGTCTGAAATAACTCCTAAATTCCGTGGCATTATTTTTAACCGTATCCTCGAGTGAGTGAATACTTGCTTCTACTTTATCTAACCGTTGTTTCACACCAATGAATTCGTTATCCATGGAATCAAACCGCTGATCCATAGCATCAAAACGCTGATCCATAGCATCAAACCGCTGATCCATGGTGTCTAACCTAAGTTCAATTTTATCGAAACGTTCATCCATAGCATCAAGTCTAAGTTCAATTTTATCAAACCGGTCATCCATGGCATCAAATCGCTTATCAATTACGGTAAAGCGTTGATCAATTTTATCAAACTGTTGATTCATTTGTTCCATCATTTGTCGTAACAACTGCTCCATCTGGTACCCCTCCTTTTCAACATATTATAACATTTATTGATAATGTTTTAGCAAAACAAATGACAGCGTATTCAATCATAAATTCCTTATCAAAATCCCGTTATTAGCAAATACTAATAAAAATTTTAACCCTTTAACACGTCAACTTAATGCCATTTACACCAAAATTTGCCCATGCTATACTCACTCTCGGTTGATAGAAATTATAACTGAAGAATCAATTTTTTGAGGAGAATAGATTTATGAATATTTTAAGTAATCTTACACTAACCTATCCAAAAATGAGAATGGCGATAGATTATCTATTTGTTCTGATTGGGGCGGCGATTATTGGTCTGGCATTTAACGTTTTCCTACTCCCGAACCAAGTGGCTTCTGGTGGAGTTAGCGGCATCAGTACGATTCTAAAAACGGTGCTGGGCTGGGAACCAGCCTATGTACAGTGGGCATTTAATATACCTTTGTTCATTGCTGGTATCGTGTTTTTAGGGAAGCAATTTGGCGTCAAAACGCTAGTGGGAACGATTTTTTTACCGTTCATTGTTTTTTTTACCAAAAATTTAGAGCCATGGACAAATGATGCTCTACTCGGGGCTTTGTTTGGGGGAATTGGCGTAGGGCTCGGTTTGGGGATTGTTTTTAGGGGGAAGGCATCCACCGGCGGGACCGACCTTGCCGCGCAGATTATTAATAAATATACAGGTTTTACACTGGGCCGTTGTGTCGTCCTAATCGATGGATTAATCGTGCTCACTGCTGCCATCGTGTTTGATATCGAAAAGGGATTGTATGCATTGATAGCCCTTTATGTGACTAGCAAAACGATTGACCTTGTTCAGGTTGGCTTTGGAAGATCAAAAATGGCAATGATCATTACAAGTAAACAAGAAGAAGTTCGTGCAGGAATTTTGAATAAAATTGACCGTGGTGTGACAAAACTATCAGCATATGGTGGTTTTACGGACCATGAACGGCCAGTTCTGATGTGTGTTGTCGACCAAACGGAGTTCACAAAATTGAAACAATTGGTCAAAGCCCTTGATCCATCTGCGTTTGTGGTCGTTATGGATGCCGCAGAAGTGTTGGGAGAGGGTTTCAAACGGGCATAGGATTGGTATAATAGTGCATTGATGGTAATATTTTCAGAAGGGGGTACAGGTAATGAAGAAAAAGCTACTTACGTTGTTAATGGGAACAGCATTAGTTATGGGACTTGCAGCCTGCGGAGGCGGCAATAACGACAAGGGAACGGACAAAGGAACGGACACTGTTACCAGTGATGCCGGAGCAAAGATTTTCGATCAAAAATGTTCTGGCTGTCATGGCGGTGATCTTACGGGTGGTATGGGACCAAACTTAACAAAGGTTGGCTCAAAGTACTCTAAGGACGACATTTTAGGTATTTTAAAAAATGGTAAAGGTCAAATGCCGGCAAACGTAGTTACCGGCGATGACGCGAACCAAGTTGCTGAATGGCTAGCAGCTAAAAAATAAAGGTTACAAAAACGTTCTATTTGAAAAGATAGAGCGTTTTTTTTTGCCCAAAACGCAAACTTTGTCGGGTTTTGTAATTCTTTGAAAAGAAACTGTAATATTTTTACCGCTTTTTTTAGCAATTTATGATGTTATAATAGGATTATGCGAAATTATGCACATATTTTTTGTTATCCTAGTCCATTTTGCAAATAAATAAAGATTATTGTCGAATCACAATTCGAGAAGTCTTTAAATAAAGGTGATAAAAATGATAGAACTACAAGATGTATATAAAAAGTACCCGAATGGGGTTTCTGCCATAAATGGGATAGACGTCCGGATAAACCAGGGCGAATTTGTCTACGTTGTCGGACCAAGTGGTGCTGGAAAATCGACATTCATTAAAATGATGTATCGTGAGGAAGTTCCGACTTCAGGGACCATCACAATGAATGGTGTCAACCTCGCAAAATTAAAGATGAAAAAGGTACCCATTTTCCGCCGGAATCTTGGCGTTGTCTTTCAGGATTTCAAGCTGTTACCACGGTTAACAGTCTATGAAAATGTAGCTTTTGCCTTAGAGGTTATTGAAGCGCAGCCGAAAGTCATTAAAAAAAGAGTGATGGAAGTTCTCGATCTTGTAAATTTAAAGCATAAGATAAAAATGCTGCCAACAGAGCTTTCTGGTGGTGAGCAACAGCGTGTTTCTATTGCCCGCTCGATTGTCAATTCACCGAAAGTGGTCATTGCGGATGAGCCTACTGGAAACCTTGACCCGGAAACATCATGGGAAATCATGAAAATTTTTGAAGAAATTAATGCACGAGGAACCACTATTGTTATGGCAACACATAACCGGGAGATTGTAAATACATTGCAGCATCGTGTTATTGCCATTGAAGGTGGAAAAATAGTACGTGATGATGAAAGAGGTGAATACGGTTATGAAAATTAGAACAATTGGCCGTCACGCTCGAGATAGTTTTAAAAATATAAGCAGAAATGGCTGGATGACTTTTGCATCCGTTAGTGCTGTTACCGTTACCTTGATTTTAGTTGGTGTCTTTTTCGTTATTATGATGAATCTTAATAGAGTAGCACAAACCATTGAAGATGATGTGCAAATTCGCGTTCACATCGATGTTGCTGCAACCCCAAAAGATCAGCAAGCCTTAAAAAGTGAGATTGAAAGAATGCCTGAAGTGAAAAGTGTAACATTCTCCTCTAAAAAGAATGAACTAGATAATTTAGTAAGCAGTCTTGGTGAGGAAGGCAAGTCCTTTAAACTTTTTGAACAGGATAATCCCTTAAACGATGTATTTATCGTAAAAACGAAAAAACCGACAGATACGATGGAAGTTGCGAATCAAATCAAACAATCCAATTTTGTTGCCAAGGTAAAGTATGGCCAGGGCAAGGTTGAAAAGTTATTTAAGTTTATTAAAGCGAGCCGCAACGTCGGGGTTGTTTTAATCATCGGCTTATTCTTTACAGCCATATTCTTAATCTCAAATACAATTAAAATTACGATTATTGCAAGACGGAGAGAAATTAAGATTATGAGATTAGTAGGAGCAACGAATACGTTTATTCGCTGGCCGTTCTTTTTGGAAGGATTATGGCTCGGTTTTCTTGGGTCCATTCTGCCCATTATCTTGATTGCGATTGCCTACTATCGTGCCTATGATTACATTGGCCCTAAGCTAGAGGGGACTTTTATTAAAATCTTGCCGTTTGATCCGTTTGTCTATCAGGTTTCTGGCATTTTGATTTTAATGGGCGCATTAATCGGCGTTTGGGGCAGTTTGATGTCCGTTAGAAAATTCTTGAAAGTTTAACTAGATAAACGAGAGCACCTGTTTAGTGCATTTGATTAGATCAGGAAGGGCAGTCTTCATGTCCTTCCTGATTTATTATGAACAAGCAGATTACTAGAATAAACGCATAAGAACCATCAAAAGTTTCGTACACAACAACATTCGTTCACACAAAGATAAAGAACGATTTAACCTGTACATAGAGCGAATGGGAGGAAAAATCGGAAATGAAGAAATCAGTAATTACTATTGCCGTTGCTACGACGGTCGGGCTGGGAACAATTTTTGGCGGAGTAACAGTTAAAACAGAGGCCGAATCGATTTCCGGATTGAAAGGTGAACAAACTAAAATTCAGGACCAACGTTCCAATATAAAAGCCGATATAAATTCAGCAAACGATAAGATTAAAACTTTACAAAGTCAGCAGGCAGATGTTAAGAGTGAAAAGAAACGTCTTGACTTTGCGATTGATGATACAACTGACAAAATAAATGATAAAACTGAGAAGATCAAAAATACGAAAGCCGAAGTGGCTAAGCTCCAAGCTGAAACAAAAATCATCAAGGAGCGAATTCAAAAGCGTAATGTGCTTTTGAAGGAACGGGCGCGCAGCTACCAAGAGAATGGTGGAATGGTTAGTTATTTGGATGTGTTAATGGGATCCACCAGCTTTAATGATTTCATTGACCGTGCCAACGCAGTAGCAACCATCGTGCAGGCAGACCAGGATATTTTAGAACAGCATGAGGCCGACAAAAAGGAACTTCTCGAGAAACAAACGCGAGTAGAAACGAACCTTGCTAGCCTCCAGAAGATGCTTGTAGACTTAAAGAATATGAACCAGCAATTAAGTGCACAAAAGAAAGAAAAAGAAAAACTATTAGCTAGCCTGAAAGATCAGGAAGAAGAAGCCCATGAGGGTATGCTAGATATGCAGGAGAGAGAGCAAATCCTTGCGGCTCAAGAGGCAGCCATTAAAAGGTCAATCCAAAATGAGCGAGAGCGTCAGGCAAGAGAAGCCGCTCAAGCTAAAAGTAATCAATCTAAGGGTGGAAGCAGTGATTCTTCATCTGCACCAAGTGGAAGCAGTGCATCATCATCTGCACCAAAGGTTTCAAGTGGCAGCTTCACAAGACCAGCACCTGGGGTAATTACTTCGGGCTTTGGGGGTCGCGGTGGATCATTCCACTATGGTTTTGACATCGCAAAACCGGGCGATAATGTACCAATAGTCGCTGCTGCAGATGGGGAAGTATATGTTTCACATTACTCATCAACTTATGGCAACGTAGTTTATATTTTGCATAACATAAATGGTCAAACGTATACCACCGTTTACGCACATATGAGAAGAAGTTTGGTGGGAGCAGGTGCAACCGTGAAAAAAGGACAACAAATCGGTGTTATGGGTAACACTGGTGATTCCAGAGGTCAGCACTTACACTTTGAACTATACAAAGGGCGTTGGCAATATCATGCGGCAATCAATCCATCGGGCATTGTGCCACTATAATAATGGAATGGGAGAAGTTCTTACTTCTTCCATTTTTTTATGTAATCATAACTCGTCCACTCCTAACATATAAGTTAATAATCGGGCAGGAATTTGGAGCCTTGTTATAAAAATAGATAGGACATGCATTTTTAACTCGAGGAGGATTGAAATGAATCGTAGATGGATTGCCCTGTTGATGACGGGTTCGCTTCTGACAGGAGCGGGGGGCACATATGCAGGAATGCAGTTATTAGATCATAACATCGGGAACAAGAAGCTTGAGTTAGCGCATTCACCAAAAGATAATCAAATAATTTCCGAAGAAAATACAGTTGATCTTGAAAAAGTAGAGCAGGCCTATGACCTTATTTTAAGCAGGTATGTTGAAAAAGTGGATCAGGATAAATTAGTAGAGGGCGCGATCCAAGGGATGCTTTCTGTCTTAAAGGATCCGTATTCCGTCTATATGGACAAGGAAACAGCCCAACAATTCACACAAACTTTGGAATCCTCATTCGAAGGGATTGGAGCCGAAGTTGGAATGGTTGATGGGAAAATAGTGATCGTCTCACCATTCAAAAATTCCCCGGCTGAAAAAGCAGGCATCAAGCCGAATGATCAAATATTAAAGGTGAATGGAAAAAGTGTGGAAGGACTTGACTTGAATAAAGCAACGCTAAAAATCCGCGGCAAAAAAGGCACAACGGTTCAATTAATGATTGCGAGAAAAGGGTTAAAAGATCCACTAGCCATTGATGTCACACGTGATGAAATTCCACTTGAGACCGTACATGCTTCCATTAAGAAGCAGGATGGCAAAAAGATTGGCTATATTGAATTAACCTCCTTCTCTGAGGATACGGCTGCTGATTTTGAAAAGGAATTATCAGCCCTTGAAAACGATAATATTAAAGGGTTAATTATTGATGTACGTGGAAACCCTGGTGGCCTTCTGGATAGTGTGGGTGAGATTTTAAAAGAATTTGTACCAAAGGATAAGCCGTACGTCCAAATCCAACAGCGGGACGGTAAGAAAAAACGTTACTTCTCGACGCTATCGAAGAAAAAGGATTATCCAGTGCTTGTCCTTGTCAACAAAGGCAGTGCCTCCGCATCGGAAATTCTCGCAGGTTCACTGCAAGAGGCGGTAGGTTACCAGCTCATCGGGGAAACAACGTTTGGAAAAGGCACGGTTCAACAAGCTGTCCCAATGGGGGATGGCAGCAATATCAAGTTAACGTTATTTAAATGGCTGACCCCAGATGGAAATTGGATCCATAAAAAAGGAATCCAGCCAGATGTGGCCGTTAAGCAACCGGCCATATTCGCCACCCATCCCATTCAAGTAGAAAAACCACTGGAAGAGGATATGAACAATGAGCAGGTTAAGAATGCTCAAGAAGTGTTGGCTGGTTTAGGATTTGCCCCTGGTCGGACGGATGGATACTTCAGCAAGGAAACGACCATGGCCGTAAAAGGCTTCCAACTTCATGTTAACATGAATCCGACAGGAAAAATCGGCCCCAAAACAGCGGCTAAACTTGAAGAAGCTGCGATTGTTGAAATGAAAAAAGAGAAAAACGATCTCCAGCTGCAAACGGCATTGAGATTAATTACCAAATAGGAAAGCAGGGGCTTTAGCCTCTGTTTTTCTTTTTGGGTAGTAACTGTTACAACATTTTTGCCATTTTCTAAAAACTAGCAATATGTTTTATGGTTCTAATTTGGTAAAATAATCTTTAAGGGATTTTTTTATGATAAATTACTAGAATTAATAGAGGCAGGTGGCAGGAAATGGTGGAAACATGGCTTGTGGAACTTCTAAAAGGGACAGGCAAGTTATTTCTTCATCCTGTTTTATACTATCTTGTTTTCCTAACAGGGATTTTAGGCGTTACAAGAGTGAAGCGTGAGCGAAAAAACTTTCATATTCGGGCACATGATGCCTATTTTGAACTCCGCCAGTTATTTCCGCAGGGATTTCTGATCGGACTGGTTCTTTCTATTATTGTTGTTGCGGCAGGCATCGCCGTTCCATTTGCAACAATTCTGCTGATTGCTGTCTTTACGTTTTTATGGTCACTGACTACAAATGTTCGATGGATATCGCCTGCATATACAATTGGGGCTGCCTTTTTCGCGATGATATTGATTGCTGAGAATAATTGGTCGATCCCGCTCTTTACGAAATCGTTTCAAGCACTGGGTGACAAGGTTTATCCTTCTGTTGTCGTTGTGCTAGGACTGATGTTAATTGCAGAAGGAATCCTAATTTTTAAAAATGGCGGAAAGGGGACCTCACCTAAACTTGCCAAAAGCAAACGCGGTCAAAACGTAGGGTTGCATGAAGGAAAGCGCCTCTGGATGCTTCCGTTGTTCTTACTTATACCAGGTAATGCACTGCAACTTCCATTCGATTGGTGGCCAGTCTTTCATCTGGGATCACAAGAGTACTCACTGATTCTGGTGCCATTTGCGATTGGCTTTCATCAGAAAGTCAAAGGGATGCTGCCCAAAGTTGCCATTCAGCTTCACGGACGCCGGGTAATCGTCCTTGGGGTTTTCGTTACATTACTTTCTGTCGCAGGCTATTGGTTGCCGCTCAGTTCGATCGTGGTAGCGGCTCTGGCTGTCCTTGGCCGTGAATTGATTACATTAATGACAATGATGAAGGATGATAATCTCCCTTTTTATTTTTCAAAAAAAAATCAAGGCTTGATGATTATTGGTGTCATTCCCGAGTCCCCTGCAAGTAAAATGGGTCTGCAGGTTGGTGAAATCATCTCAAAAGCAAATGGAGTGCTGGTTCGTGATGAAAAGGTGTTCTACGAAGCCCTGCAAAAAAACCGTGCGCACTGCAAGCTAGAGGTCCTCGATACCAATGGAGAGATTCGCTTACTCCAACGTGCCCTTTACGAAGGTGACCACCACGAACTGGGCATCCTCTTTGTTCAGGACGAGCGCAAGTATGATGAAAAAATAGGATAACGATGGTGCCTGACACCAAATTCAAAAAACCACTTAGCCAAAAATTGCTAAGTGGTTTTTTACGTTCTTTATTGGGTAATCTAATTGCATAAAAAACAAATAAGATTATTTCGTTGACAAGATGTATTTTATATTATAAAATTACTTTGAATTAGAGATATATTAATTGATAATAATTCAATTCAAGATTACTCTGTAATATTGAGTAGGATAATATCCTGCCAATAAGTGTTTTGTTTATTCATGAACACTACGTAACTCTTTAGATAAAAATTTTTATAGGTGGTGTTGAAGTTGGGTTTTTTAGGTAGACTATTTGGTGATTCAACAACAAAGGAGGAAAAAACAATGACAAAATTAAACATTGGTATTATTTTAGGTAGCACACGTCAAGGACGAGTAAGCCCGCAAGTAGGGGAATGGGTGAAAGGGATTGCCGACAAACGTGGCGATGCAAACTATGAAATCGTTGATATCGCGGACTTCAATTTACCATTCTTAGGTACAACTGACGGTTCAGAACCTGGTATCGCTGAATGGAATGGAAAACTTGCTAACTTAGATGGTTTTGTATTCATTGTTCAAGAATATAACCACAGCATCACTGGTGCATTAAAAAATGCCCTTGATTTTGCACGTGAAGCATGGAATGACAAAGCTGCTGGAATCGTAAGTTATGGTTCAACAGGCGGAGCTCGTGCAGCTGAACATTTACGTGGAATTCTAGGCGAATTGAAAGTGGCGGATGTTCGTACACACCCAACCTTGTCATTATTTACAGACTTTGAAAACGGCAGTGTATTCAAGCCAGCTGAATTACACCTTACAAATGTAAATAATATGCTTGACGAAGTGAATAGTTGGAGCGGAGCATTAAAAACAATTCGATCATAACAAAGAGGGAGGATGATGAATCATCCCCCTTTTTTGTATTTTGAAAACAGTTGAATAGGGAAGAACCTGGCATCAAGGATGCCAGGTTGCATTAATAAGGAAATTGGGTTGAATAATTGCTAAATTGTTGATAAGCCTGGTCAAGCTTTTGCTGGTCTTCGGCTTCAAGTTTGTACCAGCCATTTTGGAACATCAGGGTATACAGCTCGCGGCAGCTTTGGTGCGTCTCGTTTAAAATTTGTAGGATATCAGCATGAAGTTGTTCATGACTTGCTTCACGAACGGCAATGTTCAAGCTATCCGTTAAATATTTACAAGTACTGAGCCCATCATTCAAGTAGTCACGGTCATTCATATTAGGACCTTTAACTTTTGGCAATTGTCCAGTTTGCGGATTAGCGATTTGATTATTGTTTTGTGCTTGTTGGTTTTGCACGGTTGTACCTCCTCATGATGGTGTTTAGTTGACTTGTGAAGGACTTGGTATGTTTGCCATTGCTTGATTATTGTTCACTTGCAGGTGAGGAAGCAATCGATTAAAATGATCCTGGTGCATCCTCCCGGCCTTATCAAGCGCCTGCTTGAAGGTTGGATTTTCGGCGTTTTGTGCTAGGGAATGGAACTTTTTAAACGCCAGAAGCTCCCACGATAACGCATCTTTTAAATACATTAAGTCTTTCGTTGTAATCGCGCGTGGCGGGTTTGGAATAGGTATTTGTGTTTGTGTTTGGTCCATGATGGTCTCCTTTAATTAGATTTATACTTCATTGTTTAGAATGAACAAACGGCTCATCCGTTATTCTGAAACCTTCTAGGGAGACATTTTTTTACATGAAAAAACCAAAGGATGTGCGTCCTTTGGCTGTCAACTGATTATCAAAAAGCAACGTAAAACCCCTAGCTTTAGCTATGGGGATACTCATAAGGATCGATATTTTTTCAATGAAAAGATATTCAAAACAATGAAAATAGCGGCGAAGATCACTAAGGCAAGAAGGTCCCCGCTTATATCACTCAAACTAAACCCTTTATACATCACACCTTTTAATGCGTCACCTGCGTAGTACATTGGCATTACCTTTGCAACTGCCTGTAACCAATCGGCCATCCCTTCAAGCGGAAAAATTCCTGCAAAAAATATTTGTGGTATAACTGCAATCGGGATAAACTGAATCATTTGGAATTCTGAGGCTGCGAAGGTCGATAACAGGATTCCAAGCGAGAGTGCCACCAAAGCTAAGACTAAATTAATGAGGAGCACATTCCATATCGACCCGACAAGGACGATATCTAATACATTGATAGCATAGAATACAACAATAATTGTTTGAATCACTGCGAATAGTCCATAGCCAACCAAGTAGGCAGTAACGATTTCCCATCTCCGAATTGGAGTAGACATCAGCCGTTCCAATGTACCCGTTGTCCGCTCGCGTAATAATCCAATTCCTGAAATAATAAAGACGAAAAAGAAGACAAAGAAACCAACTAAGATCGGACTTAACACATCAAAAAAGACGGTGTCTGAATCACCATAAACGTAGGTTATATCGATACTTTTCGGTGTCATCGCTGGCGCCTTTCCGGAGCTTTGCAACATAATCTGAGCTTGGAACTGTGCCGAGATTACTTGGTTTACCTTCATTTGCAGCGCTTTCGCTTTTGTAGGATCGTCATTCCGAAGTATCAGCTTTATTTTTCCACTTTCCTGCTGCAGCAGTCCGTCAAGGTCGTCATCTAGAATGGTATGGTTTGTTACTGACTTGTATTCTTTAACGTTAATGTCTGCCTTATTAAAGGCGGTTGTTAACCCACTATCAATTCCCGTGACACCTAATTTAGGATCGACGGTGTTGCCATTGAATAAAAAGTACATCAGGGTCAGAATCAGTAGTGGTGCCACAAACAACAGGGCTAAGGTGCGTTTGTCCCGAAACATCTGCTGACAAATTCTTTTAATTAGCGCAAGTACTCTCATGATTGTTTCACCCCTGCCTTCAAAAATACCTCATCAAAATCGTCTGTCCCGTAGAACGCCTTTAATTCTGCGGGCGTTCCACTCGTTAAAATGCGGCCGTCGCGGACCATAGCAACATAATCGCATTTCACCGCTTCATCCATAACATGAGTGGTGACAATGATTGTTTTTTGCTCTTCATTTTTCAAACGTAAGAATTCTTTCCAAATCGACAACTTTAATTCGGGATCAATGCCGACAGTTGGTTCATCTAAGATTAATATTTTAGGATCCTGAATTAAGGCAATCGCAAGGGATAAGCGCCGTTTCATCCCCCCAGAATATGCAGCTACCCGTTTCTTTAAGTCATCTGTCAGGTTTACTAAGTTAGAAACATAAGTGATTCGCTTTTTCTGTGATTCTTTATTTAACCCGAATAGCGAAGCGAAAAACTTCAGATTTTCTTCACCTGTTAATTCTCCATACAAGGCGTCGGCTTGGGCCATATAACCAATTTCCTGAAGTAAAGCAAGATTTGGCATTTTCTTATCTAATACATGAATCGATCCGGTATCCGCCTTATCCATGCCAACAATCATTTTAACAAGGGTCGTTTTCCCGGCCCCTGAAGGTCCAATCAACCCAAATAATTGCCCTTTCTCAATGGATAAGTTGACGTCATTTAAAACGGTTTTTTTTCCAAAGCTTTTGCTGACTTCTTCTACTTTTATGGTTGAATCCATCAATCATTCCCCCTAGGATTGTTGACGCGGTTATGATTTTATTTTACAACTCAGTGAGAGATAAGCAATAAACAAAAAACAACAATATGTTGATTATAGTCCACTAGTTAACAAAGTGTTCATTTACTTCCGAAAAAAGGCAGCCTAATTTTTTATCAACCCGGTAACATGCCTAGGGCCTAATAATGTGATCCGCGATAAGATCATCGCCATTTCCCGCGGCGGTTTTTCCATCCCGCTTTCTAGCCAGTACTGAATCACACCGAGGTGGGCAGAGCTGACATAGGAAAATAGATATTCCACTGGGACAAGCATTTCTTCCCCTTTTATCTTTGACGTAACATGTTGGAAAAAGGTCTTTTTAATGATATCTCGTAATTTTCCTTGGAAGGATGCGTCACCTTTGGGACCCAAAATCACTTTCATAAAACTTGAATTCTCATGGAAAAATTCAAATAGGTTAATGATGAAGGGAAATGGATCATTTTCACTATTAAAATTCAAGAAATCATTTGGATTTATCACTAGGGTCATTTTTTCAATTTCATTTAATATCTCAGCCTCACTCTGCTCCAACAAATCATATTTATCACGATAGTGGAGATAGAAGGTACCCCGATTAATATCAGCTTTTTTCGTTAAATCACGAACCGTAATTCCTTCAAAGCCTTTTTCCTCCATTAGCTCTGTTAGAGCATCACGAATTAACCGCTTCGTCCGTACGATCCGCCTATCTGTTGATTTTTCCAACATGTAAAATCCCTCCCTTTGTATAACTGTATATTGTTTAACGAATTATAATATACATCGTGAATAATAATCAACAATGTGTCTAATTAAATTCATCGGTAAACAGTGGGGACATTCATGAAATGATTTGGCGTAAAAAGTGCCAAATAGAACGGATATATGGAAACGAGAACCAATAAAAATGGTAACAAAAAGGGGTTTGGCGAAATCCCGAGGAGATTCGGCGGAATTAGTGCGGGGTTTGGCGGAAAAACTCACAGTTTGGCGGAATCAATCCAATAGTTGGCGGTATCCCGGCCCAAGTTGGCGGAATCCTCAGTCCGAGAGTCTGCCTTAAAACGAAAAGCTGATTGTAATTAAGTAGGAATTTTTTTGTATATTTGGATGCATGGCTGTTAAACCTAAAGTGGGAAATTCTTATCCATGAAAGGTGGTTTAGCCATGATCATTAACTTGTTGAATGGTATTGAGTTTCAAAATCCGGATATTTTTAATCTTGAAGGAGCAGCAACAATCGTTTTTTATTTTACAGTCTACTCATGGTTAGGTTGGCTGCTCGAAAACAGTTATAACTTCTTCACGAAACGGGAGTTTTTTAAGCCGAATTTTCTTTTTGGGCCATTTAAGCCGATGTACGGCTTTACCCCTGTGCTCTTGGTCTATCTAATTTCACCAGAAACCAATTGGTTAGTCGTTATTTTCCTTTGCTTCATGATTCCAACCTTAGTGGAATATGCGACAGGAGCATTGCTGCAGAAACTTTTTAACCAAAAATGGTGGGATTACTCTGATGCACCCTTGCAGCTTCATGGCCATATTTGTGTCCCCTTCTCTTTATGCTGGATTCTGTTATCGCTTATTTGTATTAAATGGGTACATCCTGCAATATCATCGAAGTACGGAGCGATTGAACCATATTGGGCATGGGTCTGGTCAGCAGTAGGCTTGTATTTCCTAGCTGACCTCGTATTAGCTATCCGGAAACACTCTCTTCAGGACCTTATTACAGAAGAACCAAACAATCAAATTCAATAGGTGCCTGACACCATATGAAAAACTCCTTCCGTAACATATAAAAAGGAGTTTTTTTGCTTTAATACGTCAATCTTCATACATGGCCATGGATGATGAATTTGGGCAAAGATTTGATGTTTTAATAGAATCGACGAATGATTGTGGCAGGTGTGATCTGAATAAAAGATTAAAATTCAATGAAAAAAAGAAAACTAAGCAGAAATCATGCTAAATTGAAGTAGATCATTCCTAGAAAAATAAGATGGGTTTTATAAACACGTAGATTTGCGACCTATGTTAAGGCAATAAAAAGGAGGGCTGACGATGAAACAGCGGATTTTGGTTGTAGAAGATGAAAAACAAATCGCCAAGATATTAAAGATCGAACTGGAGTATGAGGGATATGAAGTAAATGTTGCTTATGATGGGAAATCGGGATTGCAGGCAGCCCTACATGAAAAATTGGATTTAATTTTATTGGATGTTATGCTGCCTGAAATGAATGGCATTGAGGTTTTAAGAAAAATACGAAAAGAGAATAACCTTATCCCTGTTATTTTATTAACAGCCCGTAATATGACCATGGACAAGGTAGCAGGACTCGATCAAGGGGCGAATGATTATATCACCAAGCCATTTGAAATTGAGGAATTATTAGCAAGAATTCGCTCTTGTCTCCGGCAAAGTACCATTGCAGTCATGGCTTCACAATCGAATGACTCCTTATTAGAAATAGGGGATTTAACTGTTAATCTGGATACAAGAGAGGTCACCAGGGGAGAGACTTCCATCACGTTAACTCCCAAGGAATTCGACTTACTGGTTTATTTGCTATCCAATAAAAATCGAATTGTCACGAGGGAGAGCATCCTCCTTCATGTTTGGGGCTATGAATATGAAGGGGAAACCAATGTCATTGATGTGTTTATCAGACATTTACGAAAGAAAATTGAAGAAGGTTTTTCTGACCCAACGATTATTCAGACGGTAAGGGGCATTGGTTATACCGTAAGGGAGAATTAACAAATGAAGATTACCACAAAAATCAATCTTATTACTACGGCTTGGATTTTATGTATGTTACTTGCTGTGAATGCGGTTGTCTTTTTTTCATTTATGAAGATTACTGTCAATATGGAAGATGGTGAACTACTTCAAAAGGCTGATTATTTGATAAACGAAATCAACAAGGAAGATTCTCTAGCGGTTATTAAAGAAAAATTAACCCCATACCTAACGAACCAGTCTTTTATAAGGATCGTTCAGCCAGATTCGAAAATAGTTAATCAAGTAACGAATGATCCGAAATTAGCTGCTAAAATAAAACCGCAATTCACTACTGAAAAAGGGACGCAAAGGCGGACCATTAGACTTAATCATCAGGAAGAACAAATTGCCATTGTCAGGGTGCCAATCCAATCAAATGGCCATGTAGTAGGAACACTAGAGTTTGGGGAGAAATTAGTAGGATTGGAAACAGGAAAAGACTTATTACTCTCCATTCTTGCCTTTTGTACCATTTTAGGTGCGGTATTATCACTGCTCGGTGGTAGATGGTTGTCCAATCTGATTATGAAACCTATCTCCAATATGATTAACACCATGGAGGATATTGAAAAAAGTGGGATCCCGAAAAAGATTATCATCCAACATGAGACAAAGGATGAATTGCAAAAATTGGCCGTTACGTTTAATCGGATGATTGGCAGATTAGAGGCAAATCTCGAAAAACAGCGGCAATTTATTTCTGATGCTTCACATGAATTAAAAACCCCGCTTACTGTGATCAAAAGTTATGCAGACCTACTGCTAAGACGGGGGTTAAAAAATGAAGAGGTTGCCCATGATGCGATTGAATCGATTCATTCAGAAGCAACAAGAATTCAAAAAATGACAGAAAGGTTTCTGGATTTAGCCGATACAGAATCAGGTAATCTTTTAGAACCAAAAGTAATCAATTTAGTTTCCTTGTGCGAAGATATCTTCAAGCAGCTTAAAAGTGCCTATAAAAGGGAAATTAACCTCCATTACCATGAACCAGCCATTAAGGTTATCGCGGATGAAGTCAAGCTAAAGCAGGCAATGATAATCTTAATCGATAACGCAATTAAATATAGTACAGATAAAATAGATGTGTACTTACAGGATAAAGAACAATTGACGATTATTACCGTAAAAGATTACGGAATTGGCATCCCAGAGTGTGAAATAGAGAATGTCTTTGAACGGTTTTACCGGGTGGACAAGGCACGAAGCAGGGAGACAGGCGGGACAGGGTTAGGCTTGTCGATTGCAAAAAATATTATGAAGCAGCATCAAGGAGAAATTATCGTAAAAAGTACGGAGGGAGTGGGAACAGAGGTAGAGTTGTTCTTACCCAAACGGAAAGTTGGAAAGGAAATGTTTTTCGAGTGATTAAAATATTGATAGTAAGTGTTATTCTATTATTCATTTTTTTTCTTATCTATGCCATATTGCCCACCATCCTCATTCGTAGGAGCGGGCAGGGAATCATCAAAACAATCCATGCACCGGCTATTGCATTAACGTTTGATGATGGTCCCAATCCTGAATACACACCACAATTACTTGACCTTTTGAAAAAGTACGGTGTAAAGGCATCCTTTTTTGTGGTCGGCAGTAAAGTGAAAGCCTATCCTGCCATTATTAAACGGATGAGTCAGGAGGGACATACGATTGGAATTCATCATTATGACCATATTTCAAGTTGGATTCTTTCCCCCCTTCGCTTAAAAAAACAACTGCAAATGACAGAACAGGCAATCAAAGAATGCACCAATGAAAAGGTATCCTTTTACCGGCCGCCATGGGGGAGCTTTAATAGTGCCAGCCTATATTTGAGCAAGCGTTATAAGGTGATTATGTGGTCGCATATCTTCGGTGATTGGAAGGTAGCGAAGGGTAAAAACGGCCTGCTTGAAGAGTTGCTCCAAACGACAGAAGCAGGCTCTGTATTGTTGCTTCATGATTGTGGGGAAACCTTGGGTGCCGATAGGCTAGCGCCCCGTTATATGCTAAAGTGCTTAGAAATCTATTTACAGGAAAATGTGAATAGGGGTACAAAATTTATCACATTAAAAGAAGTGAACTTTTAGAGGCTGCTATGAATGTAGAGACAATTATTAATTATATTAATATATATGGTTACCTAGTCATTTTTCTCTTTTTATTCTTTGGTATTGTGGGTATTCCTGCTCCTGAAGAATCGCTGCTCTTTTTAATCGGCGTGCTGAGTTATCATCATAAGCTCTCAATAGGGCTAGCCATATTAAGTTCCATTCTCGGAGCGTTTATAGGAATGCAAACAGCCTATTCGATTGGAAAATATGCAGGGTCCCCTTTTATAAAAAAATTCGGAAAGTATGTCGGGATTAGCGATGACCGTTGGGAAAAAGTAAGTCGTATATATACCAAAAATGTACGTAAAACAATCGTTATCGGTTTTTATCTGCCAGGTATTAGGCAGATAAGTCCGTATTTTGCTGGGATTACAAACATTCCATTTCGGAGGTTTTTCCTTTTTTCCCTGCTAGGCACTCTTCTCTGGACCATCCCTTTTATTGTGGGAGGCTATTATGCAGGAAAGGTATTTCATATAAATCCAGACTATATTCCATATTTAGGAATGGTATTTTTCATTCTTTTTCTGCTATTTGTCATACGTAAGTATATAAAAAGGAAAAAAACAGCATCAGCTGAATAGGAGAAATAATACAAAACCTGAAAAGGCATCTTTTCAGGTTTTTGTTTTTAGACCCAGCTAAAAAAAGGCTAAAGTTAAGATTAAAAATCCATTAAAAAACGAGTTTTTCAAGAAATGAGTGATACATTGAAAGGGTAATTTAGAATTCATCATTTTCAAAGTTCGATTTCTAGTAGAACAGGAGATGGAATAAGTGAAGAAGATTTTGTTTTTACCACTCTTACAAATGCAATCGGGACATCATCAAGTCGCTGAGGCATTAATGGATCTGTTAAAAAATCATACAGATGATCTTACATTTAAAAAAATCGACTTGTTAAGTTATACAAATAAATCGTTAGAAAAAGTGATAACAAATGGCTATCTCAATTGGATTCGCTATGCGCCAGAAACTTATAATCTTGCCTATAAAAGCTTTTTTTACGTATCACCAACTAAAAAACATTCCTTTAAATGGTATCAACCGCTCTTTTTGAAGAAAATGGAGCAATTGTTAGCGGAGGAAAAACCAGATTTACTTGTTTGTACACATGGGTTCCCTTCTTATCTTCTTAGTAAGTTAAAAATGAAGGGAAAATGCGACATACCGATTATTAACGTTTACACAGATTTCTTTATTAATAGTGTTTGGGGAAGAGAGGGGATTGATCTCCATTTTCTCCCTAGCCAAGAGATCAAACGAAAACTCGGCAGAAAAGATCAAGCCACGAACCAACAGATGATGGTCACTGGTATTCCTGTTCATGAAGGAATTACAAAAACCCTTCATCGAAAACAAGATAATGAGCGTCCCAAAATCTTATTATCTGGAGGAAATAGCGGTTTGGGCGGGATTTTGAAACTAGCGGAAGAGTTAAAGCTCTCCTCAAACTTAGACTTCTTAGTATTGTGTGGTAATAACAAGAAGCTTTATGAAGAAATTCTTTCGTGGGATTTAGATCATATCAAACCATTAGCCTATCTTTCTTCAAGATCAGAAATGAATTTACTTTATGAAGAAGTGGATGCGATTATCTCAAAACCGGGTGGAGTCACTATAAGTGAAGCAATCCGAAAAAGACTTCCAATCTTTGTTCATTCTGCACTTCCAGGGCAGGAGAAAATAAATCTCCAATATTTAAAACGGAAAGAGCTAGTATTTGAGCTCGACCAGAGCACTCCATTGGAAAAACAGCTGGTTAGTGTTTTAACGAACCAGAAAAAAATGAAAGGCTGGGAGGATGCTATTGATGCTTACCAGCAGGAAATTGAGTTAGAGAAGCCGGAAAATATCGTGGAGTTGATAGAAACACTCCTTGACCAAAAGACGAGCAGCAGGCAGTCGGGATTGGTTAGATTTTCTTCTCCTTTGAGAATTTAAGATGGTTGAAACACATGAATCTGGAGGTTAGTTAAGATGTCTCACATAGACTATGGTATCTTTCAAATAATCAATCACCTTGCAATAAGTGAGCGATTTTTAAACCCATTAATGATATTTTTAGCAGAAAAAGCAGAGTATTTATTTTTTGCGGGAATCATTTTTTATTGGTTTTATCATAAATCACAAAACCGAAAAATGGTTATTGAAGCAATCCTGGCCGCGTGCGTGGCGCTAAGTATAAATGGAGAAATAGGTCACTTTTTTTACCGGAATCGTCCTTTTGTCACCCATCATGTAAACTGGTTAATCCCTCATGTGAAAAATGCCTCGTTTCCAAGTGACCACGCGACTGCCGCATTCGTGATTGCGACGGCCATTTGGATTTGGAAAAAACGTGACGGCTGGATGTGGTTGGTATTGGCTGCAAGCATTGCTCTGTCCCGTGTTTGGACAGGAGTACATTATCCTTTAGATGTGGTAGCAGGAATGCTCATAGGGACAAGTGTAGCTTTTGCCATCCATTTCTTACTAGTTCGATTCGAGGAAATAAACAAAGTAATCCTTTGGTTAATTGAGTACTATGAGAAAATTGAGAGTAATCTATTAAAAAAGACCAATCTAGTCAGAAAAAGATAGGAAGCCGAACGAGGCAGCGGCTATATATGCGTTAGAGAGGGACTTTGCTTTGAAAGTAAAACTGAATATTGAAAAGGAAGAGCCACTAAGGTTCTTCTTTTTTGTCATAAATCAGCTAAACTGTCATAAAATCTAAAGTTAATTGCTCGCTTAAAAAGTAAATATCCCCAGAGTAGGAAGGAGGATTTCATGTTTTATGCGATGTGGTTGGAAGGTCAATCGTTGTGGAATACCCCATTACTAGCTTGCCTCATTTGTATAGCGGTTGTATATGTAGTCTTAGTACTTTCATTTACAAAAATAAAGCTTCATCAAAAACAACCCCTGCTTTTTTTCCTCAGTTTAATCATTATGTACGGAACCTTTGGCAGTCCATTTGAAACCATAAGTCACTTGTCGTATAGTTTGCACATGCTGCAAATGAGCATTTTATACTTTATCATCCCACCTCTATTTTTATTAGGAATTCCAGATGCATTTCTACAGCAAATTCGTCATCTCTCCCTCTCTGTAAGAGTAAGCAAGTTTTTCTTACCGCCAATTGCTGCACTTTATGCTTTTGGAGCAATGTTCTTGATGTACCATTTCCCAGTAGTTTTAACGACTCTCTCTCAAAATTCGTTTGTCCATAATGGGTACCTATTTGTGCTGTTTGTCCTATCCTTTAGGATGTGGGGGCCAATAGCATCTCCTGACTCGAAGAAGGATGGTTCAAAAGGGCAGAATAAACGTTATCTATTTTTGAGCGGGCTTGTATTAATGCCTGCCTGTTTGCTTTTCATATTAACTGCCTTTATTGGCGGAATGAATAATCCTCTTCTTACACAACTAACCGCAAACCTTTGTATCTCACCTTCCCAATTAAGTTCTCTCAATATATTGTCATCACCATTTAATACAAGACTTGATCAATTGTTTGCGGGAATCCTAATGTTGGGAATGCATAAATTTGGATTAACCTTGACCGTTCGTCTTGGTAAAAAAATGAATAGTGGGAATGTGGTGGGGATTGTTGACTGACCACCACTTCTCACTATTTTTTCTGTGTGCGGATACTTTCCAGTGCCGTTAAATATATTCCGCCATAATTTTGGGAATGGTATGTAAGAAGTGTGCTTAATTAATTAAATTAGCCAAAAGTTAGGTGGGATTTTTATTTACAAAAAACAAGAGCGAAAGCTCATTTGGCTGGCTTTTATTGTTGCATCCATAATGGGACTGTCAATCATTGGACGGCTTTTTTCAGGATAAGAAAGGGGGGAGTTAAATGGGTAATGAGGAAGCAGTATTTTTTAGTCGTGTCCTAACAGAATTGACCTTGTCTTTTCACATCATTTACGCAACCATTGGTGTTGGGATTCCACTAATGATTATGATTGCTCAATGGGTTGGGATAAAGAAACAGGATGAACACTATATTTTATTAGCTCGAAGGTGGACAAGGGGATTTGTGATTACCGTGGCAGTTGGAGTTGTGACCGGGACCGCGATAGGGTTACAACTCTCACTCCTATGGCCCAATTTTATGCAGTTAGCGGGAAATGTGATTGCCCTGCCGTTATTTATGGAGACATTTGCGTTTTTCTTTGAAGCGATTTTTTTAGGTATTTACATATATACTTGGGATCGGTTTAAGGACCAGAAAAAACATCTGCTCCTGCTGATTCCAGTTGCGTTGGGAGCCTCTTTTTCAGCCGTTTTTATTACCATTGTCAATGCATTTATGAATGCACCCCAGGGCTTTGATGTCGTTAATGGCCAATTAGTGAATGTCAGTCCAATTGTAGCCATGTTTAATCCGGCGATGCCGACAAAAGTAGCCCATGTGGTTGTCACCGCCTATATGACGTCAGCGTTTGTCCTGGCTGCGATTGGTGCCTTTCGTTTACTTAAGGGGTCAAACCATGCGTATCATAAAAAAGCTTTGTTTTTAACAATGAAACTTGGATTCGTCTTTTCCGTAGCAACCGCTCTTTTAGGAGATTTCTCCGGAAAGTATTTGGCCGAATATCAGCCAGAAAAATTAGCTGCTGCTGAGTGGCACTTTGAAACAGGGAAAGGTGTACCGCTTGTCTTATACGGTGTCCTTGATAATGGCGAAGTAAAATATGCACTGAAAATTCCCTTTGCACTCAGCATTCTGGCTCATGAAGTTCCTAATGCAGAAGTGATTGGACTTGATCAGTTTCCGAAGGATGAAGTGCCGCCCCTGTATATCCACTATTTATTCGATACGATGGTGACGATTGGGATGTGGATGACCGTTTTGTCCTTGGTATTTGTAATAGGTACCTGGCGCCACTGGCGTTTCGTTTTATCCAAATGGTTTCGTTGGCTGCTTGTGCTCGGCGGCCCTCTCTCCATTCTTGCGATTGAGGCGGGGTGGTGGTTGGACGAGGTCGGCCGTCAGCCATGGGTTCTGCGTGGAATTTTACGAACTAAAGATGCAGCGACGACAAGCGGTCAAGTGGATATCATGTTGGTTTTATTTGCGGGGCTTTATCTTGTCCTCGGGGTTGGCAGTGCAGTTGTACTCTGGCGAATGTTCCGGAAGAACACAGTGGAACAGGAATTGGCCGATAGAGCTTCCGAGAAAGCGGGTGATGTGCTATGACACTGGAAATCGTCGGAATAAGCGCATTGGGGGTGTTTCTCTTTGGATATATTATCATTGCGTCCATTGATTTTGGGGCAGGATTTTTTAACGCGTTTAGTACATTAACCGGGAAACAGCATATTTTGACGAAGATTATTCAACGCTATTTATCGCCAGTTTGGGAAGTCACCAATGTCTTTTTAGTATTTTTCTTCGTCGGGATGGTTGGTTTTTTTCCAAAAACGGCTTATTACTTCGGCACAACTTTACTTGTGCCGGCAAGCATTGCGATTATTTTGCTAGCGATTCGGGGAGCTTATTATGCCTTTACAACCTACGGGGGACTCAAGCATAAACGCTATACTATCTTGTATGGGTTGACGGGATTATTTATTCCAGCGTCGCTGTCGAGTGTCTTGACGATTTCAGAAGGCGGCTTTGTGTCAATGGAAAGTTCTGCGCCTGTGCTTGATTATTGGGCTTTGTTTACCAGTCCTTTATCGTGGAGTATTGTGGTCCTTAGTCTGACAGCAGTATTATATATCTCCGCTGTTTTCTTGACATGGTATGCCCATCATGCAAAGGATGAAGCGGCAACGAACCTTCTACGTAAATATGCGCTTAGTTGGGCAGGACCTGCCATTATCACGGCTGCGGGTATTATCATAGAAATGAGGACGCACAATCCGGAACATTATCAACGCTTACTCGACCTTTGGTGGTTGTTCGGATTGTCCGTCGTTTTCTTTGTTGGAACCGTTTATTTGATCTGGAAGCGGCGTTCTTACGGTCTTGCATTCTGGTTATTAGTCGGGCAATTTGCGCTTGCCTTTTTGGCCTATGGTGCTTCCCATTATCCCTATTTGTTGTATCCTTATCTCACCTTATATGATAGTTTTACGAATCAATCGATGGCGATTGCCCTGATTGTTGCCTTCATTGCAGGGTTGGGATTACTCCTGCCATCGCTGTATCTACTGCTAAAATTGTTTCTGTTTAACAAGGAATATGTCCAAGGGAATCGAAATGATGAACATGCTTAGGGGGAATGAACGTGGATGATTTCTTACTTTTTTATGCCCCGTTTCTTGTGATGATTGTGACGATTGTAGTAGCGTTCTGGATAGCTCCGAAAGATGATTCTGTGGATAAATAACAACTGACTGCAAAATCGGTATGGAGTGTTCATGAGGACAATACTAAGGATGAAAAAGTAAAAACTGTCCTCATGGAGTGTTCATGAGGACAAAACTCAGCATGGAAAAGTGAAGATTGGCTTCATGAAGCTTCGATGAACTCCGAAACCTGCATTTATTATCCAATCATACGCTTATAAGCTACGCTTCAAGAAAGCCTTCGTTCGTTCATTCTTAGGGTTTGTAAACAACTCGGCGGGCGAACCAGATTCCACAATCTCCCCATTGTCCATAAAAATAACCCGGTTTGCTACTTCCTTGGCGAAGCCCATCTCATGTGTCACAACAATCATCGTCATGTGTTCTTCGGCCAGATCCTTCATCACTTGTAATACCTCACCAGTTAATTCGGGGTCCAATGCAGAAGTAGGCTCATCAAAAAGCAGAATTTCTGGGTTTAACATGAGCGCTCTGGCAATGGCGACTCGTTGTTTTTGCCCGCCTGAGAGATTGGCTGGATAGGCTGATGCCCGGTCAGTAAGCCCGATTTTCTCGAGTAGTTCACTACTTCGTTGCTGAATTTTAGCGGGCGCTTCCTTCTTCAGCATTTTTGGAGCAAGTTCCAAATTTTCTTTCACCGTAAGATGCGGAAAGAGGTTAAAATGCTGAAAGACCATCCCCATTTTTGCATTGATCTCTTTAATCTCCAGGGGTTTTGCATAGACGCCGTCCTTTACTAAATGCTTACCGGAGACACAAATCGTGCCACCGTCTATTTTTTCAAGATGGACCAAACTGCGGAGCATCGTACTTTTCCCGGAACCGGAGGGACCAATGACGGCTACCACATCATTTTTATTTACATCAAAGCTAATCTGTTTTAGGACATCCAAATTCCCATACGATTTTTTGAGGTTAGCTATTTCCATGATAGGCATAGTTACCACTCCTTCTTATTCAAATTTGAACCGTTTTTCGAGCCATTTAAACACCATCGTTAAGAGGAGCGTCATGATCAAGTAAATAATACCGGCGACGAAGAAAGGAACGATGGTAAAGTCGCGATTTACAGCTGTCTGCGCAAAATGTAACAATTCCGGTACGGCAACCGCATAGAGCAGTGCGGTATCTTTGACCAATGTCACGGATTCGTTCGCGACAGCGGGAAGGGCGATCCGGAACATCTGCGGAAGGATGACCTTTGTTAACGTCTGCCATTTATTCAGGCCGAGCACTTGTGATGCCTCATATTGACCTTTATCAATCGCAAGAAGCCCGCCGCGAAAGATTTCGGCGAAATAGGCAGCATAGTTCAAGATAAAACCTAAACAGGCAGCGACAAAGCGGTCCAAAACTAAGTATTCTCCAACTACTGGTATCATCGGCAGCCCGAAACAGATAAATAACAGCTGAAGCAAGAGCGGTGTACCGCGCATCACGTAAATATATCCTTGTGCAAGCAGGGACACAGGCTTAAAACGGCTGCCGACAGCCAGCGTTAATATAAACCCAAGTGGAATCGAAACCACAATCGCAATGACAAACAAGAGGACTGTCATCTGGGCGCCTTCGAGCATTGGTTTAAGTATGGAAATCAGATAATCAAAAGACATATAAGTTCCTCCAAAAGCAAAACAGGGTTCCCAATGGAAATCCTGTTCGCCTTATATTCGGTATTAGTTTAATACTTTATTTTCGCCAAACCACTTTTCAGAGATACCTGCTGCTGTGCCATCCTCATTCATCTCATCGAGTGCTTTTTGCAGCTTTTCAAGTAATGCTTCATTCCCTTTTTTAACACCAATTCCGTATTCTTCGGGAGCAAGTGATTCTTGAAGTACTTTAAAAGACTCTTTTTCCTTTTTCATATAATAATCGATAACAACTTCATCAATTACTACTGCATCCAAACGACCGCTCTTTAAGTCAGTTAAGGCCTGGACATTATCTGCAAATTCGGTAACCGTCTTAATTTTAGTTTTAATAGGTGCGGCATCCAAAGCATCAGCTGCAGAAGATAGTGTTTGCACTCCAACAACCTTCCCGTTTAAATCATCTAATTTAGTAAGCTTTGAATCAGCCAATGTAACAACCACTTGTGCATTTTTTAAATATGGCTTCGTGAAAAGAACTTTCTTTTTACGTTCATCCGTAATAGTGTATCCGTTCCAAATAAGGTCAATCCGTCCACTGCTAAGTTCCGCTTCTTTTGTGCTCCAATCAATTGGTTGAAACTTGACCTTTTTCCCCATCTTTTTAGCAGCTGCGTTCGCGTAGTCAATGTCAAAACCAACAATTTTATTGTTCTCATCGCGAAAACCCATCGGGGCAAATTTATCATCAATTCCAATCACGAGCGTGTTGTCCTTTGCTCCTGATGATTTAGACGAACATCCTGTAAGGATCGAGAATAGTGCTGCTATTACTAGAATCATAGGTATTAACCGTTTCATAATAGAACTACCACCTTAGCTATTTATTTTAATTTCCTTTAGTACGTTAACGAATTATCACACTACCATATTATAACGCTATAATATTATTTAATACAATAGCATTATAAATAATATGAAAATTGAAATTCCTTTTAATTGAGGAAATACCTTGAATAGACTAAAAAACATTCAAATAATCATTTGACCATTTTTTTGAACCAACATATACTAATAATCAAATAGACATTTGAATAATGGGCGGTGAAAAAATGAAGCACGATGATGTATGTGAAGTAACCTGCGTGGATGAAGACAAAGTAAAACGTTTAAAAGGTTCTATTTCACAGCAAGATACTCTGTCTGTAGCACAAATATTCAAAGCCTTATCTGATGATACTAGAATTAAAATTGCCTTTGCCTTAAGTGAAGAAGATGAATTATGTGTATGTGACGTGGCAAACATTGTAGGAAGTTCAACGGCTACTGCTTCCCACCATTTACGACTTCTTCGAAATTTAGGATTAGCGAAATATCGAAAAGAGGGCAAATTAGTTTTCTATTCATTGGATGATGATCATGTAAAACAATTGATTAAGACTGCATTTGAACATCAACAGGAGGTGAAATCTCATGAGTAACGCTTTAGAACAAACCAATGAAAAAACCGTTTACCGTGTACAGGGATTCACCTGAGCGGGCTGTGCGACAAAGTTCGAAAAGAACGTACAACACCTGGATGGTGTTGCTAATGCAAGTGTAAATTTCGGTGCTTCTAAACTTACAGTTTATGGTGAAACAACTATAGAGGAAATAGAGAAAGCAGGGGCCTTTGAAAAGATAAAAGTCATACCTGAAAAACAAAAATTTGAAGAGAAAAAAGAGCCGTTTTTGAAAAAACATTCATCTGTTATCGCTTCATTTGTTTTCTTGATCATTGGCTGGATGTCAGGACAAATCTATGGTGAAGAGAGTACCTCATCGATTTTAGCGTTTGGGGCTTCTATTTTAGTAGGCGGTCATCGCCTGTTTACGACAGGATTGAAGAACTTATTCCAATTAGAGTTTGATATGAGAACCTTGATGACGATCGCCGTTATTGGAGCAGCAATTATCGGTGAGTGGGGAGAAGGAGCAACGGTTGTCATCCTGTTTGCCATTAGTGAGGTTCTAGAATCCTATTCAATGGATAAAGCAAGACAATCGATACGTTCCTTAATGGATATTGCTCCAAAAGAGGCCTTAATACGAAGAGGTAATCAAGAATTTACAGTAGAAGTGGACGATATTCGGATTGGGGATATCTTAATTGTAAAACCAGGACAGAAAATTGCCATGGATGGAAAAGTAGTTAAAGGATTATCCGCTGTGAATCAAGCTGCGATTACAGGTGAATCTGTTCCAGTTTCGAAAACCATAGATGATGAAGTGTTCGCAGGAACACTAAATGAAGAAGGACTACTTGAAGTAAAAGTTACTAAACATGTGGACGATACGACTATTGCAAAAATTATTCACCTTGTAGAGGAAGCTCAAGCAGAAAGGGCTCCATCTCAAGCATTCGTCGATCGCTTTGCTAAGTATTATACACCTGTAATCATGTTCATATCGCTGTTAGTGGCCGTACTTCCACCACTTTTATTTGATGGGGACTGGAGCAAATGGGTTTATCAGGGTCTTGCTGTATTAGTGGTTGGTTGTCCTTGTGCTCTTGTCATTTCCACTCCAGTGTCCATAGTTACTGCGATCGGTAATGCTGCACGAAACGGTGTTCTGATCAAAGGTGGGATTCATTTAGAAGAAATGGGAGCCATTAAAGCCATTGCCTTTGACAAAACGGGTACCTTAACAGAAGGAATACCTGTTGTAACGGATTATCTACCTCAACCAAATGCAAATTCAAATGAACTTCTTTCCATTATCGCAGCTTTAGAAAAGGGTTCTCAGCATCCTTTGGCTTCAGCAATCATGAAGAAAGCAGAGTCGGAAAACTTACCTTATCAAGATTTAGTGATTGAAGACTTTACTTCCATTACAGGTAAAGGCATCAAAGGTAGGGTCAGCGGTAAAATGTATTATGTGGGAAGCCCTAATTTATTCGATGAAATCCTATCAAATAGAATTCCATCGAATCTAAAAGCAACCATTTCTGACTTGCAAAATAAAGGTAAAACAGTGATGGTTGCAGGTACTTCAACTGAAATATTGGGACTACTCGCAGTTGCGGACGAAGTGAGAGGGAACAGTAAATCAGTGATACAGAAACTTCACTCATTAGGTATTCAAAAAACCATCATGTTAACGGGTGATAACAAAGGGACTGCCAATGCGATAGGAAAGCAGGTAGGGGTTTCTGATATACAAGCGGATCTTTTACCTCAAGATAAATTAACACTTATTAAAGAACTCAGAACCAAATTTGACCGTGTGGCAATGGTCGGAGACGGTGTAAATGATGCACCAGCTTTAGCTGCATCCACAGTCGGAATTGCGATGGGTGGGGCTGGAACGGATACAGCTATAGAAACAGCTGATATAGCTTTAATGGCAGATGATTTAGGGAAACTACCATTTACGTTAAAACTAAGCAGGAAAGCATTATTTATCATCAAGCAAAATATCACTTTCTCATTAGGAATTAAACTTTTAGCATTATTATTAGTGATTCCAGGTTGGTTAACCCTGTGGATTGCGATATTCGCAGACATGGGAGCAACTCTTATTGTGACTCTTAATGGTTTACGACTTCTCCGAGTAAAAGACAAATAAAAATGGGCTTCCTAAAGTGGGAAGCCTTTTAATGGAAGGGTACAACAAGCAATTGAGCATGCTTGTCATAATAAAATTTAAGTAGGAGAGATCGGAATGGGACATAATCATAGCCATGGTCATAACCATGGTCACAGTCACGGTCATGGACATAGCCATAGTCATGCACCAGCCAACTATGGCTTTGCATTTGGATTTGGGATTATTTTAAATACCATTTTTATTATTGTTGAAATTATATACGGTATCCTAGGGGATTCTTTAGCACTGCTTGCGGATGCAGGACATAACATAAGTGACGTTCTAGGTTTAATTATTGCTTGGATTGCCGTTTGGTTAGGAAAAAAAGCACCTACTAAAAAGCGGACTTATGGATATAAAAGAAGTTCCATCTTAGCTGCGCTATTTAATGCTGTTTTTTTATTAGTAGCAATTGGTGCTATTGCCTGGGAGGCTATCCAACGATTTTCTTCTCCAGAACCAGTTGCAGGAAAAACAGTTATCATCGTAGCAATCATTGGTATTGTGATTAACACTATTACAGCTTTACTTTTTATGTCAGGAAGAAAAAACGATTTAAATATCCGTGGGGCTTTCATGCACATGGCTGCGGATGCATTAGTTTCACTTGGTGTAGTGATCGCAGGGTTTATAATTCTTTGGTCAGGATGGCAATGGCTTGACCCTCTAGTAAGTCTTTTAATTTCCATTGTCATTCTATTTGGAACTTGGGGATTATTAAAAGAATCCATTAACTTATCACTTGATGCCGTACCAGAAGGCATTGATATTAGTAAAATTAAGGATTACTTAAGTGGTTTACCAACGATTTTGGAAATTCATGACCTGCATGTTTGGGGAATGAGTACGACAGAGGCTGCCCTAACCGTTCATATAATTCGATCTGAAATAGATGATAATGATGAGCTGCTTCAAAAATTAACAAAGGAATTGCATGACCAATTCGGCATTGAACATGCCACTATTCAAATTGAAAAAGGAACTTATAGTTGTTCCTTGCAACCTGAAGGTACAATATAACGACTAAGCCAAAACAGCTGTGAAAATCCATTCGGTTCTTTTATGTTAGGATTTAGTTTTTCACTAGCATTCTGTCCGACTATGTTTCTACTATTCTTTGTTACATTAACTTATTGGTCTTTATAACCCTGATACAAAACAAAAAAACAACGAATGAGAATCGTTGTTTTTTTGTTTTGTAAGTATTTTTAAATAAAGAAGTTTATTACTATTTAGGATTGTTGCATCATTCCCAAATTTACATATGGCATCCCTTATTTTCTAATAGGACGGAAACTTTACGCAAGGGGATAGATTATTATATGATATTTTGATTGTTTTCAATTGGATATTTTTTCATTATTGGTTAAAATAACTTGATGATGTTAGAGAGAATTTTCACCCTGGAGGAATCAAATGAAAAAAAGCAGCAATCCACTGGACAAGCGTTTCAAGATCGCTCACAGAGAAGCCCTAATTGGAATTATTCTTGTTTTGATTAATTTTATCTGGTGGTACGGTTTTGCCTATGGGCTTGGTTCGGCCAAAGTAGAACAATATTCGTACATATATGGTTTGCCAGCATGGTTTTTTTACAGCTGTATTCTTGGCTTTATTGTTATGGTTATACTCGTTATTTTTGCCGTAAGAGTTTTATTCAAGGATGTTCCCTTTGAAGTGGAAGAGGGGGAAAACAAGTGAACTGGGCCGTCATTACACCATTACTTATTTTCTTATTGATTATCTTCGCTGTTGGGATGTGGTCAAACAAATTTGTTATTAAATCCAATTCTTTCTTGGAGGAGTACTTTTTAGGGGAACGTCAAATGGGCGGATTCATCCTGGCAATGACGATGGTTGCGACGTATGGAAGTGCCAGCAGCTTTATCGGAGGACCCGGGGTTGCTTATACGCAAGGATTAGGCTGGGTCCTGCTTGCCATGGCCCAGTTAGCAACCGGTTATTTTACATTAATGGTATTGGGGAAGAAATTTGCGATTATATCCCGTCAGTACAAGGCAATCACCTTAATTGACTTTCTAAAAGAGCGCTATAAAAGTAAAGCGGTTGTGTTATTCTCAGCCGCAAGTATTATCATCTTTCTGTTTTCATCGATGACCGCCCAATGGATTGGCGGAGCACGTTTGGTAGAAAGTTTAACAGGTTTGCCATATACGACTGCTTTATTAATCTTTGCTTTTTCAGTCCTCGTCTTTGTTATTGTAGGAGGCTTTCGTGCGGTTGCGATCACAGACACCATCCAAGGTGTAGTCATGTTCGGGGGAACGTTAATCCTTCTCATTGCAACGATTAAAGCAGGCGGTGGAATCCCGAAGATCATATCCGATTTAGCAGCGGAAAATCCTAATTTAATCAGTCCCTATGGTGCAGAACGTAGTTTAACGCCATCCTTTGTCTCTTCCTTTTGGATTTTAGTAGGAATTGGCGTCGTCGGCTTGCCGCAAATTGCTGTCCGAGCGATGTCTTATAAAAATTCAAAGGCCATGCATAGTGCGATTATTATTGGAACTATTGTCGTCGGTTTTATCATGCTGGGTATGCATCTCATTGGCGTGTTCGCAAGACCGGTTCTGCCAGGTGTGAAAATCGGCGATACTGTTATGCCTTTGTTATCAATGAAAGTACTGCCGCCCTATGCTGCGGGCATCGTTCTCGCTGCACCGATGGCAGCCATCATGTCGACGGTGGACGCTTTATTAATTTTGGTTAGCTCTGCTATTGTAAAAGATGTCTATTTAAATTACATTAAGCCGGATGCAGGGAACGACCTTGTGAAAAAGGTTAGTTTCAGCGTGACGGCGATTATTGGAATTGTAGTCATTATGTTCTCGTTAAGTCCACCTGATTTAATCGTTTGGTTGAATCTGTTTTCTTTTGGGGGACTCGAGTCGGTCTTTATTTGGCCGGTTATTTTAGGATTATATTGGAGTAAGGGCAATAAATACGGAGCAATCACTTCGATGGTTTTAGGGATGGGTTCTTATATTTTATTAGATCAATTTTATCCGAATGCATTTGGGTTTCATACGGTGGTCCTCCCTATTCTGCTTTCTCTCCTGGGATTCGTGGTAACTAGTTTATTTACACAGCAAAACGAAGGTATGATCAATGTTAGAATGGAAAAATAAGCCAAGGTGCTTCGAAAGGCAGTTCATGTATCATTTTTGTTGCAATTATGTGCAATAATTTCTAGAATGAATTAACAGAGATTAATGTATGAATGAGGTGTACTCATTGGAAACCGTTATTCGATATTTTTCAGCACTTATTCTTCCAGGGCTGCTGGTTTTGCTTTTTACAAGGGTTACTTACAACCGGGTCATCGGGCTAATTTTAACCGTTGCCCTGATTGCTACTTCTGTATATAAAGGGTATACCAATACATTTATGCTCATCGTAGTGGATGCCTTTTCGTTAACAGCAGGGTTTTGGATGGCTGAAAAAATGAAGCAGAGGGTCATTAATAAGAGTTAATACATTCGAAGTTTTAGTGAGTCTGTCAGGAAAATGGCAGGCTTTTTGTGTTGGAATTTTAAAAAACGAATATTCGTTCGCATATTATTGGTTTGTTTTTAGGGGAATGTGGTAAAATGTTAATATGAATTTTAGTGGATACACTTGAAAGCAACCATCCCGGTCCATCAACAAGGTACATATGCTGAAAAGTGATTGATATTTCGGGAGGGGGAATATTTGTGAAAGACCAATTTGAATTAGTTTCAAAGTACTCGCCACAAGGGGATCAGCCCGAGGCAATCAGACAATTAGTCGAGGGTATTCGAAACAATAAACGCCAGCAGACGCTGCTTGGCGCTACAGGTACGGGTAAAACATTTACGATTTCCAACGTGATTAAAGAAGTAAATAAACCTACCCTTGTCATCGCCCACAACAAAACACTAGCTGGACAGCTCTACAGTGAGTTTAAAGAATTTTTCCCAAACAACGCAGTCGAGTATTTTGTCAGTTATTATGATTACTTTCAGCCAGAGGCTTACGTCCCACAGACCGATACCTTCATTGAAAAAGATGCTAGTATCAACGATGAAATTGATAAACTGCGGCACTCAGCGACATCTTCCCTATTCGAACGGAAAGATGTGATTGTGATTGCGTCTGTTTCCTGTATTTATGGATTAGGTTCTCCTGAAGAATATAGTGAAATGGTGTTATCGCTCAGAACGGGAATGGAAGTGGAACGCAATCAACTATTGCGCCGATTAGTCGATATCCAATACGATCGAAACGATATCGATTTCAAGCGCGGAACTTTCCGTGTCCGTGGCGATGTTGTTGAGATTTTCCCTGTTTCTCGTGATGAGCACTGCATGCGTGTCGAGTTTTTTGGTGATGAAATTGATCGGATTCGAGAGGTCGATGCATTAACCGGAGAAATCATTGGGGAACGAGAACATGTAGCGATTTTTCCAGCATCCCACTTCGTTACAAGGGAAGAAAAGCTGAAAATAGCGATTGAAAATATTGAAAAAGAACTGGAAGGTCGTCTGGAAGAACTGCGAGATGATAATAAATTGCTCGAAGCACAGCGACTTGAACAGCGGACCCGCTATGACCTGGAAATGATGCGTGAAATGGGTTTTTGCTCAGGGATTGAAAATTACTCGCGCCATTTAACCTTAAGGGATGCGGGCTCGACACCTTATACACTGCTTGATTATTTTCCAAAGGACTTTTTGATGGTGATTGATGAGTCGCATGTTACCTTACCGCAAGTGAGAGGGATGTTTAATGGGGATAAAGCGCGGAAACAAGTGCTTGTTGATCATGGCTTCCGTCTGCCATCGGCGCTTGATAACCGGCCGTTAATGTTTGATGAGTTCGAAAAGCATATCCAGAATATCATTTTTGTTTCGGCTACACCTGGACCATACGAGCTTGAGCATACGCCGGAAATGGTTTCGCAGATTATCCGCCCGACAGGACTTTTGGATCCAACACTTGAGGTCCGTCCAATTGAGGGGCAAATCGATGACTTGATTGGTGAAATTCACGAACGGGTTAGGAAAAATGAACGTGTCCTGGTTACCACTTTAACGAAAAAAATGTCCGAGGACCTAACCGATTATCTAAAGGAAATCGGTATCAAAGTTCAATATTTACATTCGGAGGTTAAGACACTCGAACGGATTGAAATTATCCGAGAACTGCGTCTCGGCAAATATGACGTTCTCATCGGAATTAACCTGCTCCGAGAAGGACTGGATATACCAGAGGTTTCGCTCATCGCAATTCTGGATGCCGACAAGGAAGGATTCCTTCGTTCCGAACGGTCGTTAATCCAAACGATTGGCCGTGCCGCCCGGAATGCCCATGGACACGTCATCATGTATGCAGACAAAATCACAAACTCGATGGAATTAGCAATAAGTGAAACGAAACGCCGTCGTGCCATTCAGGAAGAATATAATCGCAAGCATGGAATCACGCCAATGACGATTCAGAAAGATATTCGCGATGTCATCCGTGCCACCCATGCAGCAGAAGATCAGGAAGATTACAAACCAGCGGCATCATTTAGTAAAATGTCGAAGAAAGAAAAAGAAAAACTAATTGCCACGATGGAAAAAGAAATGAAGGTCGAAGCCAAGGCGCTAAATTTTGAACGCGCAGCTGAGCTTCGTGATTTAATATTGGAACTTAAGGCGGAAGGATGACGTTACAATGGCAATGGAAAAACTGATTGTGAAAGGCGCCAGAGCCCACAATTTGAAAAATATAGATGTCACCATTCCGAGAGATAAGCTTGTTGTACTGACGGGACTTTCCGGCTCAGGAAAGTCCTCGCTTGCCTTTGATACGATTTATGCAGAAGGACAAAGGCGCTATGTCGAATCCCTGTCTGCCTATGCGCGGCAATTCCTTGGACAGTTGGATAAACCGGATGTGGATGCGATTGAGGGTCTCTCTCCGGCCATCTCCATCGATCAAAAAACAACAAGCCGGAACCCTCGTTCAACGGTCGGTACGGTGACAGAAATCTATGATTATTTACGGTTATTATTTGCGAGGGTCGGACACCCAACCTGTCCGATTCATGGAATTGAAATTTCCTCGCAAACGATTGAGCAAATGGTCGACCGTATTTTAGAATACCCGGAACGGACCAAAATGCAAATCCTTGCCCCTGTTATTTCAGGCCGTAAAGGATCACATGTGAAGGTGTTCGAGGATATCAAGAAACAAGGATTTGTCCGTGTCCGTGTGGATGGGGAAATGATTGACCTTGGTGATGATATCGAACTTGAAAAAAACAAAAAGCATTCGATTGAGGTTATTATCGACCGGATCGTTGTCAAGGAAGGGGTATCGGCAAGGATTGCCGATTCACTCGAGACAGCGCTGAAACTGGGCGAAGGTAAGGTTATTGTTGACGTTATCGGACAAGAAGAACTGTTATTTAGTGAAAATCATGCCTGTCCGCACTGTGGTTTTTCAATTGGAGAACTAGAACCGCGGATGTTTTCCTTCAACAGTCCGTTTGGCGCCTGCTCAGAATGTGATGGGCTTGGCTCTAAGCTTGAAGTCGATCTCGATCTGGTTATTCCTAATCGTGATTTGACACTAAAAGAGCATGCGATTGCCCCGTGGGAGCCAACAAGTTCTCAATATTATCCGCAGTTGCTTGAGGCCGTATGCAATCATTTCGGTGTGGATATGAATACTCCTGTTAAGGAAATCCCTGAACACTTGTTGGAAAAAGTCCTCTATGGGGGTGGGCGTGAAAAGATTTATTTCCGCTATGAAAATGATTTTGGCCAGATTCGTGAGGGCAATATTGAATTTGAAGGTGTCATCCGAAATGTTGAGCGCCGATACAAAGAGACAAGCTCAGATTACATCCGTGAGCAAATGGAAAAATACATGGGCGAGCAGGCATGTCCAACTTGTAAAGGATATCGTTTAAAAAAGGAAACCTTGGCTGTCCTAATTAATGGACGTCATATTGCCCATGTTACCGACCTTTCGATTGAAGAAGCGAATCAATTTTTTGCAGAATTGAAGCTATCAGAAAAAGAAATGCAAATTGCCAAATTGATTTTCCGTGAAATTAGTGAACGTCTAGGTTTCTTAATTAATGTAGGTCTCGATTATTTAACACTGAGCCGGACAGCTGGTACGCTTTCAGGCGGGGAAGCCCAGCGGATTCGCTTGGCCACACAAATCGGTTCGCGTTTAACGGGTGTCCTATATATCTTGGATGAACCGTCAATCGGACTGCATCAGCGGGATAATGACCGCTTAATCGGGGCATTGCAAAACATGCGCGATATCGGCAACACCTTGATTGTCGTCGAGCATGATGAGGACACCATGCTTGCTGCCGATTATTTGATTGATATCGGCCCAGGTGCCGGGGTGCATGGCGGTGAAATCGTCTCGGCTGGTACACCTGCTGAGGTGATGGCTGACCCGAATTCACTGACAGGTCAATATCTATCAGGGAAGAAGTTTATTCCACTGCCACTTGAGCGCCGCAAACCGGATGGACGTTTTATTGAAATCAAGGGTGCTTCAGAAAATAACTTAAAAAATGTCAATGTCAAGCTTCCGCTTGGTATGTTTATTGCAGTAACAGGTGTATCGGGGTCGGGGAAAAGTACCCTTATCAACGAGATTCTCCATAAATCACTTTCACAAAAGCTGCACCGTGCAAAAACAAAACCTGGTGAACATAAAAGCATTAAAGGAATTGAGTATTTAGAAAAAGTCATCGATATCGATCAGTCGCCAATCGGCCGAACACCCCGTTCGAATCCTGCCACCTATACCGGGGTTTTCGATGACGTCCGTGATGTGTTTTCGAACACAAATGAAGCGAAAGTCCGTGGTTATAAAAAGGGCCGCTTCAGCTTTAATGTGAAGGGCGGACGCTGCGAAGCGTGCCGCGGTGATGGGATTATCAAAATTGAAATGCACTTTTTACCCGATGTGTATGTACCTTGCGAAGTCTGCCACGGCAAGCGATATAATCGTGAAACCTTAGAAGTAAAGTACAAAGGAAAAAACATTTCAGATATCCTCGATATGACCGTGGAAGCTGGAGTTGAATTTTTTGAAAACATTCCAAAAATCAGCCGCAAGCTGCAAACCATTTATGATGTTGGCCTCGGATACATTAAATTAGGGCAGCCGGCGACAACTTTATCTGGAGGAGAAGCGCAGCGCGTCAAGCTCGCTTCTGAACTGCACCGTCGCTCGCAAGGGAAATCCTTTTACATTTTAGATGAGCCGACAACAGGTCTTCATGTCGATGACATTTCACGTTTGCTCGTTGTGCTGCAGCGCTTGGTTGATAATGGCGATACTGTGTTGGTGATCGAGCATAATCTCGATGTCATTAAGGCAGCCGATTACCTTGTCGATCTTGGACCTGAGGGCGGCGACAAGGGCGGAACGATTGTGGCAACCGGAACACCTGAAAAGATAGCCGAAGTTCCTGAATCATATACGGGCAAGTACTTAAAACCAATTCTAGAACGTGACCGGTTACGAATGAAACAGGAAATTGAAGATAAGAGTACCATAAAAGCATAGGTAGTATAGAAGAGCCGAAATTCGGAGGGGATGCCTTCTTAATTCGGTTCTTTTTTTAAACTTATTTAGAAGCTGGAGCCGTAAATGTGGGTTTGGCGGAATCATCGCTGGAATCGGCGGAATAAGTTTGAGAGTTCGCGGAATAAATAGTGAGGTGGGCGGAATAAATTCAAAGTTTGGCAGAAATCCGGATCAAGTTGGCGGAATCCAAACCAATAAGCTTCCTATATTCAAGCGCCAACCAAGAAGGCACCCACTTTTTCTGAAAATATACGAAACTTTCTCCTCTCCCATTTCGTAAATATACGATAAAGGAGTGGGGCGCAAAAATGGAAACGAGAAAGGTTCTTTCAAGCTTGTGCTATTTTAGTATTTTTTTCGCTGGGTTTATTTTTCCGCTGATCGTGTTTATCGCGACGGGAGATGAAGTCACAAAAAGACATGCCAAAAAGTCACTACTATCGCATTTAATTCCACTTATTCCAACACCATTTATTGTTTTCGGTATCTACTATGATTTCGCCACTATTCAAGACAGAGTGCCTGCTTTTACCATTATAAGTATGGTTGTCCTTTTGATTATCTGGCTTGTTGTCGTCATATGGAACATTATCAAAGGCGTAAAGGTCTTAGTTTCTGAATAAGCATAAAGTGAGACAAATTTATGATTCTGGGGTGGAAAAGATGAAAGAAGAAAAAAAGCGGATCTTAAAAATGGTTGAAGAAGGCAAGTTGACCGTTGATGAAGCAGTAACATTGCTTGATGAACTCGAACAGGCCCAGCAGACGATGGAGCAGAAGCAAGAGCAAATAGTGAATGAACTCTCGACAGCTGTGAATTTTGAAGAAACGAAAAAGGAAGACCCCTTACAGGCGAAATACCAATCGACAAAGGAGAAGATTTTTGATTTTGTCGATTCAGCATTAAAAAAAATCAAAGATTTTGATTTTGATTTGAACTTTGGCCAATCCATTGAAATCTCTCATATTTTCCACCAAGGTGATGCCGACCTGACAAATATGGACATTGATGTAGCTAACGGGTCTATCAAGATTGCTGCATGGGACCAGCCGGATGTACGAATTGAGTGCCAGGCGAAAGTATTTAGGGTTGAAAACTCAGACCAAGCGAGGCAGAACTTTTTAAGAGATGTCGTTTTTTCTGTTGAGAATCAGAGATTACGTTTTATGACACAGCAAAAGTGGATGAAAGTTGAATCCGTTATTTATGTGCCAAAATCTGAGTATGAGCGCGTGCGCATTAGGATGTTTAATGGCACAATATTAGGGGAAGAAATGAATGTAGCTGACCTAAGGGTGAAAACCGCAAATGGGAAAATAAACCTTGAACGGATAAAAGGAAAAAAAGCAGAGGTTGAAACAGCGAACGGAAAAATCAAGATTATCAACAGTCAAATTGATGATCTTGAGGCAGAGACCATTCACGGGGGAATCAAACTTGATGGTGATTTCAAAAAAGTAGAAACGCAATCCTTTAATGGAAACATCAGCTATAATGTAAACGGAAATCGTGCAGAAGTAATACAAGTAAAAGCGACCACTGGCGGGATCGACCTATTCGTTCCTGAAGGGTTGCCAGTAAGTGGAGAGCTAAAGACCAATCTTGGCGGTTTTAATTTGCACCTAGTCGGTGTGCAGGTACTGGAGGAGAAAAGCGAGATGATTCAGAAATTGCTCCGCTTCCAATCTATTAATCATCCTGATAAAATGGTGAAAATCTATGCTGACACAAAAACTGGTTCCATCGCGATTCATAAATCACAAGATGTATAACTAGGAGAGCCGAAAATGAGATGGCTGATTGGATGTTTAATTAATGCGGTTTTATTTATGGCACTTGCGGGTTATTTTCACGAAAGCTTTCAATTAACTGGATTTAGCGCCGCACTTCAGGCAAGCATTTTATTGTCTATATTAAATGTTTTAGTGCGCCCGCTCCTGGTTTTATTTACTTTGCCAGTAACAGTTTTAACCTTAGGGTTGTTTCTATTTGTCATCAATGCCATTACGCTTGAACTGACGGATTATTTGATGGGTGACGCCTTTGAGATTTCTAGTTTTGGCATGGCATTCTTTTTCGCTGTACTTATGTCACTTGTTAACTTGATTATTCAAAAAACGATTCTGCAACCATCAAGGAAATCGAAGGATTAATGGGAAGGGTGTTCACCTAATTAATAGGTGTGCACTCTTTTTTTTGAAAAAAATATCCAAATCAATTTTTTAGACAGGAAAGTATGGTTATTCATTAAAAAATGCTAAAATGAATGGAAATGGAATTTTTATGTTTTCAAAATTTATTGCTGTCTAGCTCCAGGCGCCATCGGCTCGAGGTCATATGCCGATAGCTAGGCGCCTTACGCTTTTCTAGTTAAGGAGGATGTTTCCATGCCGAAAGTTCGTACCAAAGATATAGTAGAGAAATTTAATCTTGAATTGGTCAGTGGTGAAGAAGGAATTAACCGCCCGATTACTATGAGTGACATCTCCCGTCCAGGAATTGAAATTGCTGGATATTTTGAATTTTATCCCGCGGAACGTATTCAACTCTTAGGAAAAACAGAACTATCATTTTTTGAAATGCTTTCCGAAAACGAACGGATTTCAAGAATGGAACGTTTATGTACCGATATTACTCCGGCGATTATTGTCACCCGAGATATTGAGGTACCCAAAGAGCTGATTGAAGCATCAGAGCGTGAATCAGTTCCTGTTCTACGTGTGGGCATGAAAACGACCCGTTTCTCCAGCCGCCTAACCAATTACTTAGAGAGCAAGCTGGAGCCAACGACGGCTGTCCATGGTGTCTTAGTGGATGTTTATGGGATTGGTGTGTTAATTACCGGAAAAAGCGGTGTTGGTAAAAGTGAAACCGCATTAGAATTAGTCAAGCGCGGTCATCGTCTCATCGCGGACGATTGCGTGGAAATTCGTCAGGAAGACCAGGATACCTTAGTTGGGACGTCTCCGGATTTAATCGAGCATTTACTAGAAATCCGCGGTTTAGGGATTATCAATGTGATGACACTGTTCGGTGCAGGTGCGGTCCGCAGTAATAAACGCATCACGCTCGTTATGAATTTAGAAATTTGGGACTCCAAAAAACAGTATGACCGTCTTGGTTTGGATGAAGAGACAATGAAAATTATCGACACGGATGTACCTAAGTTAACCATCCCCGTTCGTCCGGGACGAAATCTCGCGGTTATTATTGAAGTAGCGGCCATGAATTTCCGTCTGAAACGAATGGGCGTGAATGCTGCGCAACAATTTACCGAGCGCTTGTCTGATGTCATTGAAGACGGTGACCATGAAGAGATTTAAAGGGGAAGAGGAGATAGACAGATGAACGAAACAATTCAACCGCTAAATCCGATTGCCTTTACACTTGGACCTATTTCGGTGCATTGGTATGGGGTTATTATTGGATCAGGTCTGGCACTTGCCTTGTACCTTGCCATAAGGGAAGGTAATCGAAGGGGACTTGATAAAGACACGTTTGCAGATTTAATGCTATGGGCCATTCCGATTGCGATTATTTCGGCCCGAATTTATTATGTGATTTTTGAATGGGATTATTATGTCAAACATCCGGCGGATATCCCGCAAATTTGGAATGGAGGCATCGCCATTCACGGTGCATTAATTGGCTCCGTCCTGACAGCCTATGTGTTTTCCAAAAAACGCGGCCTATCTTTCTGGAAGATTGCTGACATTGCCGCACCAAGTATTATTCTCGGACAGGCGATTGGCCGGTGGGGAAATTTTATGAACCAGGAAGCCCATGGCGGAGAAGTAACAAGAACCTTCCTAGAAAACTTACACTTGCCTACATTTATTATTGATCAAATGTATATTAACGGAACCTACTATCATCCAACGTTCCTTTATGAATCTCTCTGGGACTTTGCTGGCTTTTTCCTATTAATTTTCTTACGTCGAGTCAATTTCCGGCGCGGGGAACTGTTCCTAACCTATGTGATTTGGTATTCGATCGGCCGCTTTTTCATCGAAGGCTTACGGACCGATAGCTTAATGCTTGGAAGTCTTCGGATGGCACAAACGATATCGATTGCATTGGTGATTGGTGCACTAGCCATTCTCATTTACCGTCGAACAAAGCAGATTTCGGAGAGACGTTATTTAGATCAAGAGAATCTCTAACAGGAATCTTTTAAAGGAGAGTAGTGGGAAATGCTATTTAATTCATTGAAAAAGGGATTGCTGGTTGGCTTTAAAACAACATGGGCGTTGGGAAAAATTATCTTTCCTGTAACCCTGATTGTGGCAGTACTGCAGTATACACCCGTACTGCCATGGATCATTAAAGTGATTTCCCCGCTTATGAAGCTGATCGGCTTGTCAGGGGATGCGGCCATTCCGCTTGTACTCGGAAATTTTCTCAACCTTTATGCAGCGATTGGAGCGATTTTAACGCTTGATTTTTCGGTAAAAGAAGTGTTTATTTTAGCAGTAATGCTTTCGTTTTCACATAATTTATTTATTGAATCAAGCGTTGCCATGAAAGCCGGTGTAAAGCTGTGGATTGTTCTCGTCACAAGACCAGGACTTGCCCTGCTTTCTGGAGCCGTTATTAATCTTGTCTGGCATGGAGGCGGAGAGACTGCTAAATATGGATTTATTGAGCAGAGTGCTGAACCTGCAGTGGGAGTCGGCGGAATTCTCCTTGAAGCCATTCAAAAAGCAGGGCTGGGTATATTGCAGTTGGCCATGATCGTCATTCCGCTTATGATCGTGATTCAAATCTTAAAAGACTTACAATGGTTAAATAAGTTTTCAAAAACGATGGCTCCGGTTACCAAAACCTTGGGCATGCAGGAGAACACTTCAACCACGATGGCAGCCGGCCTGTTGTTCGGCTTAGCCTATGGTGCGGGTGTGATGATTCAGGCAGTTAAAGAAGATGGAGTCAGCAAAAAGGATATTACCTTGGCGTTTATTTTTCTAATGGCCTGCCATGCGGTTGTCGAGGATACGTTAATCTTTATTCCGCTTGGTATTCCTGTATTGCCGTTGTTTCTCATCCGGATCGGGGTTGCAATTGTGTTAACCTTAATTGTCGGTACGATTTGGAAACGCTCGGGGCTTGTGAAAAGAAAGGAAGCAACCTATGACTAACAAAATTTCCACGATTCTATTTGATTTAGACGGAACATTAATTGACACGAATGAATTAATTATTACGACCTACCTGCACACACTGGAAAAATACTACCCAAGCAAGTACCAGCGTGAGGATGTGCTGCCATTTCTCGGACCTACGCTGCACGAGGCGTTTGGCAGTATCGACCCTGATCAGGTCGAGGAAATGATTTTAGAATACCGCACCTTTAACATTGCTAATCATGATAGGCTAGTGAAGGAATTTATCGGTGTCTCGGAAACGGTTCGATCCTTAAAAGAAAAAGGATATAAGCTCGGAGTTGTAACGACGAAACGTCATGATGTGACATTGAAGGGTCTGCGTCTGATGAACCTTGAATCATTTTTTGAGGTAATTGTTGCTTACGAACATGTCAGCAAGACCAAGCCGGATCCAGAACCAATTTTTAAAGCATTAGAACAGCTCGATTCCTCGCCTGAGGAGACGATGATGGTCGGCGATAATTACCACGATATTTTAGCAGGCAAAAATGCTGGGACTGTAACGGCTGGCTGTGCGTGGTCGATTAAAGGTAGAGAGTATATTGCAAAGTACGAACCAGATTATATTCTAGAGAACATGGCCGACTTATTAACCATTCTCGGGGAGTGAAATGAGTGAGAAATACGACCCGCTATCCCGTTGAAGGGGCAAATTCCTTATGGCACGTCTACAAGACTGTGCCTTTTTGGAAGGTTGTCAGAAATTTTATTGTGATCCAACTGGCACGCTATACGCCATTCTTGGGGATGAAGAATTGGCTCTATCGTGTTTTTCTGGGCCTTAAAGTGGGTGAGCAGACCTCCTTTGCCTTAATGGTTATGCTGGATGTCATGTTCCCAGAAAAAATCAGCGTCGGCCGCAATACCGTCATCGGCTATAACACGACCATTCTTGCGCATGAGTATTTAATTAAAGAATACCGGCTGGGTCCGGTTGTTATTGGCAGTGAAGTGATGATCGGTGCAAATTCGACAATACTTCCAGGCGTGACGATTGGTGATGGGGCGATTGTCTCGGCGGGAACTTTAGTTCATAAGGATGTTCCTCCTGGATGTTTTGTTGGCGGAAATCCGATGCGATTTATTTACACGAAAGAAGAACTAGAAAAGCGTTGGGCAGAAGACCCGATTTATAGAAAGTAAATGAACCTGGTCAATTTTGACTAGGTTTTTTTTGATATTTTTAAAATACTTCAAAAAAACAGTATTTAAGGCACATTTTTGTTCTTGATGCAGAACCTTATAATAGTAGTGCATCTATACGAAAAGATTCAGTCCCTGTTAATAGAATAGGTATCGGCAATTTTTTAATAGTTTACATTTCTATTAAAAATTTGCCGTTTTTTGTCGGGATCTTTTGAAAAGGGGAGGATTACCTTTACATAATCTCGTGGTCTGTGTTCTTAGTAGAAAGAATAATCCAAAGGGATAGGTGATAAAGCGTATGAAGAAAAAGAAAGATATTAGTAGATTAAGCAAATTGGCTGCCACAGCTTTGATACTTAGTACTATTGTCTCACCCGCATTGCCTTATAATGTAAAGGCTGCTTCCGGAAACACAGCTACTCTACGAATCTTAGAAACTACTGACCTACATTCTAATGTTTTACCATATGATTATTTCAAAGATGCACCAGTTACGAATTATGGATTAGCTAAAACAGCGACATTAATCCAACAAGCTAGAACTGAAGTTGACAACTCCATGCTATTCGATGCGGGTGATACGATTCAAGGAAATCCACTAGCAAGTTATGTAGCAAAAGTAAATAAACTTGGCCCAAATGATACCCATCCTATTTACAAGGCAATGAACTATTTAAAATATGATGCGGGTATTGTGGGTAACCATGAATTTAATTATGGTTTAGATTACTTAAAAGATGTTCAGGAAGAAGTACAATTTCCGATTGTAAACGCCAATATCTATGAAGATGATCATGATTCCAACCATGATAATGATGTAAACTATTTTACTCCATACCAAATTATTGATAAAACGATTAAGGATAGCGCTGGTAATGTATCAACCATTAAGGTTGGGGTCATCGGCTTCGCTCCACCGCAAATCATGCAGTGGGATAAAGATAACCTAACAGGTCATGTCATTACAAAAGATATTGTTGCCCAAGCTAATAAATTTATCCCGCAAATGAAGGCGGATGGAGCAGATGTAATTGTTGCCATAGCACACTCTGGCTGTGATATCGCTGCGGAAGGCCAAGAAGCAGCAGAGAATGCCGTGTACGATTTAACAAAAGTACCTGGCATTGATGCCATGCTGTTCGGACACGCTCACGTAAACTTCCCTGGCGATGCATCATTTAACGGCAAGACTGGAATCGATAACACAAATGGAACAATTAATGGTGTTCAAGCTGTTGAAGCAGGCTTCTGGGGCAATAACCTTGGTGTGCTTGACTTAGCGCTTGTTCAGGATCCAAATGGCAAGTGGACTGTTGATAAGGCTAATTCTAAATCGGTTAACCGTGCCGTAACGGCTGATACTGCTTCAGACGCGACAATTGTTAGGGATACACAAGCTATTCATAACCAAACACTTGCGTATGTACGTGGAAAAATCGGTACGACGGAGATTCCAATGCACAGTTTTTTCACACGTGTAATGGATGATGCTTCCACACAAATTGTTAACAATGCGCAAATGGATTACGTGAAAAAAGCGATTGCGAATACAGAATATAAGGATTATCCAGTCTTATCTGCGGCAGCACCGTTTAAGGGCGGACGCGGCGGTGTAGCTGACTACACAAACATTGCAAAAGGCGATGTAACTATCAAAAGTGCAGCTGATTTGTACTTATTCGATAACACCTTAAAAGCGGTTGAAGTAACAGGAGATCAAGTAAAAAGATGGATTGAAGAATCAGCTAAACAATTCAATACAATTGATCCTAATAAAGCAGGAAATCAAGATTTACTTGATTACGATTTCCGTCCATACAATTATGATGTCATTGACGGTGTTAAGTATCAAATTGATGTAACCAAGCCAAAAGGAGAGCGCGTTGTTAATTTAACAATGATGGATGGGACACCTGTTCAGATGGACCAAAAATTCATCGTTGCGACGAATAACTACCGTGCAGGCGGAAGCGGCGGTCTAGCTGAATTGAAGAATGCTAAAGTGGTAGTTGATTCTCCATTCGAAAACCGTCAAATTTTAATGGACTATATTTCGACTAAAGGTAGAATTAACCCTGTTGCAGACAACAACTGGAAGATCGCACCGGTTGGCGGTATTGCCAAAGTAGTATTCCACTCTGCTCCGGATGCTGCGGCATACCTTGGGCAACAACCGGAGGTAAAAGACCTCGGAGCATCAACAACTAAAGCAGGATACGAGTTATTTGAATTAGACCAAAACGTTCATGTTCAATTATTAGGAATCAATGACTTCCACGGTCAATTGGACTATTCCACTAAGGTTTCTGGCCGTGATGTCGGCGGAATTGAATACTTAGCTGCTTACCTAAAACAAAGAGAAGCAACTAACCCCGCTAATACCTTAATGGTACAAGCTGGAGACTTAGTAGGGGCAAGCCGTCCAGTTTCTGCGCTATTACAAGATGAGCCAACCATCCGTTTTATGAACGAAATCGGGATGGACATTGGTACCATCGGTAACCATGAATTTGATGAAGGCGTAACAGAAATGAAGCGTTTAATCAATGGTGGTGCCCATCCAAAAACGGTTGAAAAGTATGGTGAATTTGAAGGAGCCGACTTCCAATATGTTGTTGCCAACGTGGAGGATGAAAAAACAGGCGAATTAATTTTACCTCCATATGCAATCAAAGAAGTGGATGGCGTAAAGATTGGCTTCATCGGTGTCGTTACAACAGAAACACCAAGTATCGTTACGGCAAGCGGTGTCGCAGGCGTTAAATTCACAGATGAAGTTGAAGCAGTCAATAAATATGCGGCTGAGTTAAAAGGCAAAGGTGTAGAATCTATCGTGGTTCTTGCCCATGATCCTGGAACTTCAGCAACAAATGGGGACAATCCGACAGGTAAAGTTGTCGATATGGCCAAAGCAATTGATGATGAAGTTGACGTTATCTATGGTGCCCACGACCATAAGTATTTGAATTCAACAGTTGATGGTAAATTGCTAGTTCAATCCTATTCTTACGGAACTGCTTTTTCTGATGTTGATTTGACCATTGACCCAGTCACACAAGACATTGTCGAGAAACAAGCTGAGGTTGCATCCACCTTCAGAGATGCCATTACTCCAGATGCACAAATCAAAGCAGAGCTTGAAGAATACCAAGCAGATATTGCCCCAATCACAGGCCAAGTAGTTGGGGAAGCAGCTGCTCCGATTTCTCGGACTGCAAATGCAGACGGAGAAACGGCACTTGGTAACCTGATTGCTGATGGAATGAAAGCAGCTACAAACACCGATTTTGCCTTTATAAACGTTGGCGGTATCCGTGATGAAATTAAAAAGGCGGGTCCAATCACTTGGGGAGATCTATTCGCCATCCAGCCATTCGGAAATGATATCGTGACAATGAACCTTAGTGGTGAGCAAGTAAGAACATTATTAAATCAACAGTTTGCAGCAGACAGAAACCGTATCATGCAAATTTCAGGCTTAAAGTATACTTGGACCAATAATTTACCGCTTGGACAAAAGGTACTCGATATTTTCCTTCCAAATGGTTCGAAAATTGATCCAAATAAAGTTTATTCTGTTACGGTTAATAACTTCATGGCTGACGGCGGCGATGGCTTTGTTGTTCTGAAACAAGGAACAGAGCGCGTTACTAGGATGACTGATATAGACGCGTTTATTGATTACGTAAAATCCTTTACCGGATCAATTTCAGCAAAAATTGAAGGTAGAATTTTGATTGATAATGTGGCACCTAACGCGCCGCAGGTTGGACAAATCATTGCCCCTGCTAAGAACGTTACAGGAAAAGCAGAGGCTGGTTCAACGGTTAAAGTTTTTGAAGGTGAAACAATGCTAGGCAGTGCGGTAGCTGATAAAAACGGAGTATTCACTATTTCATTTAAATCAGCACAAACACATGGGAAAATCCTAACCTTCACAGCAACGGATGCAGCTAGGAATACAAAAGACGCTACTTCCGTTACTCTTGTTAAAAGCAATTCAAAGTTTTGGTAAAAAAAATAGCGTAGTATCTGAAGTCCCTCTGAAACTTTTCAGAGGCGCTTCTTTATTATGGTCAAAAAATAAATAGGATGAAATATTGAAGTCTGGTTTTCGCAACCAGGCTTTTTTTGTAGTAAACTTACTTTTAACTTACTCTTTCGCGGAATAAATCAGGAAATTTGCGGAATTCATGGTCTTGTTGGCGGAAATCCACTAAAGTTTGGCGGAAATCCCTCAAACTTTGGCGGGAATCTCCTCCGAGTCAAATCAAATTCCAAAGCTATAGCAAAAATTTTCTGAGTTTTGGCGGAATTCAATCAGAGTTTGGCGGAAAACTATCTAGATTTGGTCCATTCCTTCAAAATTTCATTGACGAATAGTTTCACTAAGGGTAAACTAAAAATACTTTAATTCATTATCACATTAGCAGACTAAAGCATTTAGAAAATATGCAATATAAAAACAAAGTAATCTAACGATAAAGGATGAGCAGGATGAGTCGCTTGTTTATGTTTGAAAAGCCTTTAGGCATGAGAGACACGCTGCCGGAGTTATATGAAAAGAAACATCGTGTTCGGACCTTAATGGAGGATACGATCAAACTTTGGGGCTGCCAATTTATTGAAACACCTACACTGGAATACTATGAAACCGTTGGAACCGCATCAGCCATTCAGGATGCCCAGCTTTTTAGATTGCTTGACAAAGAGGGTCATACGCTCGTTTTGAGGCCTGACATGACAGCACCTATTGCCAGAGTAGCAGCATCGAAACTATTGCAGGATGACATGCCGCTTCGGTTAGCATACTCTGCGAACGTTTTCCGGGCGCAGCAACGTGAGGGCGGCCGGCCTGCTGAGTTTGAGCAAATCGGTGTCGAATGCTTGAATGACGAAACGGTTTCTTGTGATGGAGAGGTCATATCATTACTTATTTCTTCATTGAAAAAAGCAGGATTATCGGAGTTCCAAGTATCTATCGGCCATATTGGCTTTGCCCAGGAATTATTTTTACAAATCCTCGGCACAGATGAGCGGGCCGATTCGTTAAGAAGATTTCTCTATGAAAAAAATTATGTCGGCTACCGCGAGCATGTGAACTCCCTATCGCTATCATCTATTGATAAGCAAAGACTTCTGCAGTTCCTTGACCTTAGAGGCGGGGTGGAAATAATTGGAACAGCACTAGACCTAATAGAAAATGAAAAAGGCAAGCAAGCTATTTTACAACTAAAGGAATTATGGGATTGTATAAATGATTACGGTGTACAGGATCAAGTCAAATTTGATTTAACCATCGTCAGCCATATGAGCTACTATTCTGGTATTTTATTTGAAGTTTACGCAGGGAATGTTGGCTTTCCAATTGGGAATGGCGGTCGATATAGCTTAATAGAGAAATTTGGAAAAAAAGCAAGTGCGACCGGGTTTGGGGTTCACCTTGATCGGCTTTTAGAGGCACTCGGAAGCTATGATATCGAAAACACAGTGACCTGCATCTTTTTCAGCCAGGAGCGACGAAGAGAAGCCTTTCAATTAGCCGAAAAAATGCATCAACAAGGTAAGAAGACAGTGCTTCAGGATATCAATGGTGTCAAAAATCTGGATGCCTATACAAAGAAATTTGCGGATACTACCTACTTATTAGGAGGGCGTGCCGATGAATAATATACTAACGATTGCGATGCCGAAGGGGCGGATTTTTGAAGAAGCGGCCGATCTGCTTAGGAAAGCTGGTTATCAGCTCCCGCCGGAATTCGATGATTCACGAAAATTAATTATTGAGGTTGAAAATGAGGGACTAAGGTTTATCCTAGCGAAACCGACAGACGTTCCTACCTATGTCGAGCATGGCGTTGCTGATATTGGTATTGCTGGCAAGGATGTATTGCTTGAGGAAGAGCGCGATGTTTACGAACTCCTCGATTTACGTATCAGCGCCTGCTATTTGGCAGTAGCGGGTCTTCCCGATACGAAAATGAATGATGTAGCACCGAGAGTGGCCACTAAATATCCGAATGTGGCCGAGGCTTATTTTCGTGAGCAGGGGGAGCAGGTCGAGATTATTAAATTAAATGGTTCGATCGAACTGGCCCCAATCATTGGTTTATCAGATCGAATCGTCGATATTGTGTCGACTGGACGGACGATGAGGGAAAACGGTCTTGTCGAGTACGAGAGAATTGTCGATGTAACATCGCGGCTGATCGTCAATCCTGTCAGCTATCGGATCAAAGACAATCAGATCGACGATTTAGTGACACGACTTAGTGAAGTAGTTTCAGTGGGGGATTATTAACATGAAAATACTAAAAGTGAGTGAACTGATTTCGATTAAACGTTCGATTGAAGCGGGTACCTCAGAACAGCAGGATGTTGTCAAAAAAATTATTGCGGAGATTCGCACTCGCGGTGACGAAGCATTAAGAGAGTATACCGAAAAATTTGACCGTGTGAACTTATCTTCTTTTTCCGTAACAGATAAAGAAATCGAGGCAGCCTATCAGCAGATCGATCAGCGTTTTATCTCGATCGTCCAGGAAGCAGCGGAAAATATTCGAGCATTTCATGAAAAGCAGCTCCGGCCATCATGGATGACCACCGAAGAAAATGGAACCGTTCTTGGTCAAAAAATAACGCCGCTTGATTCGGTTGGCGTGTATGTGCCAGGTGGAACGGCTGCCTATCCATCATCCGTCCTAATGAATGTGATTCCGGCAAAAGTCGCTGGTGTGAAACGGATTGTGATGGTGTCACCTCCAGACGACCAAGGTCAATTGCCAGCAGCGGTACTTGTGGCTGCAAAGGAAGCAGGCGTCGAAGAAATCTATAAGGTTGGCGGGGCTCAGGCGATTGCGGCACTCGCCTATGGAACAGAATCGATTCGCTCCGTCGATAAAATTACCGGTCCGGGAAATATCTTTGTGGCGCTGGCAAAACGAGAGGTTTTCGGGGATGTGGACATCGACATGATCGCCGGTCCAAGTGAGATTGCCATTTTGGCAGATGAAACGGCAAGAGCGGACGAATTGGCGGCTGACCTGCTATCACAAGCGGAGCACGACCCGCGGGCCTGCAGTGTTCTCGTGACTCCATCGATAACTCTAGCCGAAGCAGTTGCTTTGGAAGTCGAAAAGCAGCTGGAACTTCTGCCGCGAAAAGACATCGCCGCCCGCTCGATTGCCGACTATGGTGCGATTTACGTAACATCAGATATGGACGAAGCGGTCGAAACCGTAAACCAGTTAGCACCGGAACACTTAGAAGTCATCACAGAAAATGCGATTGAGTTGCTTGGGAAAATTCGTCACGCAGGAGCAATCTTTATTGGTCGTTACAGCTCTGAACCCGTGGGAGACTATTTTGCAGGTCCCAACCATGTCCTGCCGACAAACGGAACCGCTCGCTTTTCCAGTCCACTGAATGTGGACGATTTTCAAAAGAAATCGAGCGTGATTATCTACAGTGAAAAGGCTTTAACCGAGAATGGCGCAAAAATTGCCGAGTTTGCCCGGATGGAAGGGCTCGAGGCCCATGCCAGAGCAGTGGAAATTCGTTTAAAAAATGACGGAAAGTTATAGCTTTCATAAAATAAGGAGGTCCCGTTCGTGGAAAGAATCGCAAGTGTTGAACGAAATACAAATGAAACGCAAATACAATTGAAATTAGAAGTAGATGGTGACGGACAGTCCAATCTTGAAACGGGTGTCCCATTCATGACGCATATGCTTGATTTATTCACAAAGCACGGGCAATTCAACCTTACCGTGGATGCCAAAGGTGATACCGAAGTGGATGACCACCATACAACAGAAGATATTGGCATTTGTTTAGGGCAGGCGCTTCGTGAAGCACTAGGGGACAAGCGCGGCATTAAGCGCTACGGGAATGCCTTTGTACCGATGGATGAAGCTTTGGCACAGGTAGTCGTCGATCTCAGTAATCGTCCGCATCTCGAAATGCGTGCCGAGTTTCCAGGACAAAAAGTTGGCACCTTTGACACCGAGCTTGTTCATGAATTTTTATGGAAGCTGGCATTAGAGGCTCGGATGAATCTTCATGTTATCGTACATTACGGACAAAATACACACCATATGATCGAAGCCGTCTTTAAAGCACTCGGACGTGCCCTAGACGAAGCAACGACCATCGACCCACGCATCAAAGGTGTGCCATCGACAAAAGGGATGTTATAAAAACCTGGGTGTCAGGCACCATGTGGATGACAAAATTGGTTGGTGTCAGGCACCATGAAAAGGCACCAGGAAAGGGATGTTTTCGATGATTGGCATTGTTGATTATGGGATGGGGAATTTGTTTAGCGTGAGTAAAGCACTTGAGCGACTAGGCGCTGATTATTTTATTTCCGCCAATAAGAAGGAATTGCTTCAAGCTGATGGATTGATTCTTCCTGGGGTTGGTTCCTTTCGTGATGCGATGGAACGCTTGCCAGTGGAGACGATCAAGGAATTTGTGGCAACGGGGAAACCGCTCCTCGGTATCTGCCTTGGGATGCAGCTGTTGTTTGAGCAAAGTGAGGAAAATGGTCCAACGAAAGGTTTAGGATTGTTGCCAGGAAGTGTTCGCCGTTTTCCAGGCAGAACACCAGAGGGAGCGACTTACAAGGTTCCTCACATGGGTTGGAACCGGCTTGAATTTGTTAATAACTCACCTCTTTTGAAAAATGTAGAAGAGGATTATGTGTATTTCGTCCATTCCTATTATGTGGATGCAAAAAACAGCGATGTTTTACTGGCAAAGGCGGATTACCACGAACAAGTTTCGGCGGTTGTTGGCAGAGACAATGTGATGGGGATGCAATTTCATCCTGAAAAAAGCAGCAAGCTTGGGATGGCCCTTCTAGATAATTTTTTACAAATGGTGGAGGAAAGGAAGGCAGTCCGATGAGTTTAACAATATATCCAGCAATTGATATGCGTGGCGGCAATTGCGTCCGTCTCCTCCAAGGGGACTATGATCAAGAAACGATTTACGGGAACTCACCGTTTGATATGGCCAAGAGTTTTGCCGCTGACGGCGCAGATTGGATCCACATGGTGGACCTTGACGGGGCAAAGGATGGCAAGCGGGTCAATGACCGGTTTGTGATTGAAGCGGCCAACAAACTTGATGTAAAAATTCAAATTGGCGGCGGGATTCGTTCGGAAGAGGACATCGTTCACTACCTTGAAAATGGGGTGGATCGTGTCATCATTGGAAGCATTGCTGTATCGAATCCGGAGTTTGCAATTGAAATGATTAAGAAATACGGTGGAAAAATTGCGGTTGGCATTGATGCGAAAAATGGCTATGTCGCCACACACGGATGGCTGGATACCTCAGAACTAAGGGCGGTCGATCTCGGCAAGCGCTTTGCAGAAGCAGGTGCTGAGACGTTTATTTTTACCGATATTGCCACTGATGGGACACTTGCAGGTCCTAATATTGCTGCAGTTTGTGAAATGGCAAAAGTGACTGAAAAAAATGTTATTGCCTCTGGAGGAGTAAGCAGTCTTGCAGATTTAAAGGCGATAGCAAAAAATGGGTTAAGCGGTGCAATTGTAGGTAAGGCGCTATACGAAAATCGTTTTACCCTGAAGGAAGCATTGGAACTGGCAGGAGTATAACACAGGAGTTTACATAGTATTCCCTGCAAAAAAAGGCAATGGAAGGTGAGAGTATATGACATTAACGAAACGAATCATTCCCTGCCTTGATGTAAAGGACGGTCGAGTGGTAAAAGGCATTCAATTCGTCCAGCTGCGGGACGCGGGGGACCCAGTTGAATTGGCGCGATTTTACGATGAGCAAGGTGCAGACGAGCTCGTTTTCCTAGATATCTCAGCATCAGTTGAAGGCAGAAAAACGATGGTGGAAGTAGTCAAGGCTGTCGCTTCCGAGCTGGCGATTCCGTTTACGGTTGGCGGGGGAATCAATGCCTTGGAAGATATGAAGAGAATTCTTCGTGCAGGGGCAGATAAAGTGTCACTGAACACAGCTGCCGTCTTGAATCCGGAGCTCATTAAGGAAGGCGCCAGTTACTTCGGTTCGCAATGTATCGTCGTTGCAATTGATGCAAAATTTGATGAAGAAATCGGGACTTGGCGTGTGTTTACGCACGGCGGCCGGACTCCTACAGACAAACTAGTGGTTGAGTGGGCAAAGGAAGCAGCCGAGCTTGGAGCAGGTGAAATTCTATTAACGAGTATGGACAGTGACGGCGAGAAAAATGGATTTGATCTAGAACTAACGAAAGCAGTTAGTGAAGCCGTTCCGATTCCGGTCATCGCTTCGGGCGGAGCAGGGAATTCGGAACACTTCGAAGAAGCATTTTTAGCAGGAAAGGCAGATGCTGCCCTTGCTGCATCTATCTTTCACTATAAAGAGACATCAGTTCATGAAGTAAAAAGCTATTTACGGGAAAAAGGAGTGACAGTTCGATGAATGTACGGTTTGATGAAAAAGGGTTAGTGCCGGCCATTATCCAGGATGCTGGAACGAAAGAAGTATTAACGCTCGCATATATGAACGAGGAATCACTCGCGAAAACAATTGAAACGGGAGAAACCTGGTTTTTCAGCCGTTCTCGTCAGGAATTATGGCATAAAGGAGCGACAAGCGGCAATACGCAAACGGTTGTCAGCATCAATTATGACTGTGATCAAGATGCATTATTAGTGCTTGTTTATCCCAAAGGGCCTGCCTGCCATACGGGTGCGGTGAGCTGTTTTTCTGAACGGGGCTTTAAGGCGACTTCGAGCATGGCGGATTATCAAATCTTACAATCGCTTGAAAAAGTAATCGTCGAACGTGAACGTGAGCGGCCAGAAGGGGCATACACAACCTATCTTTTTGAAAAAGGCGTCGATAAGATTTTGAAGAAAGTCGGCGAAGAAGCGGCTGAAGTGATTATCGCTGCTAAAAACCGTGACCCCGAGGAGCTAAGGTGGGAAGCGGCCGATTTGCTTTATCACTTGCAGGTATTGCTGGTGGAACAAGGCCTCCCATTCAAAGATATTTTGAGAACATTAGAGGAAAGACACAAGGACCGGTCGTAAAAAGACCGGTTTTTTGCGTTGATTTGTAGATAAAGTTAAATTTTTGTATATATCTTAGTCAAAAACCTCAATCCCTTCTCGAACAACTCCATGATGTGGTATACTACATTAGTTATGTTAAAAATGTGGAGGACTTCATGGGTAAAGACGCGAAAGCAAGAATGCATATGGGAAAATTACTTTCATTTGTTCCTACGGGGGAATATTATTTCACGAAGGGTTTAAAGGCATTCCATCGACGTGATTTTATAAAAGCAAAAAAATATCTTGGGCGAGCGATGCAGCTTGAGCCGGGTGAACCGATGATTATATGCCAGTTGGCGATCGTGTCAACAGAACTTGGCGAGTTTGAAAATTCCAACCGGCTCTTGCACCTCATCCTTGAAGAACTAGATCAAGAAATGGTGGAATGCCATTACTTTTTGGCAAATAATTATGCCCATTTGGGATTTTTTAAAGATGCGTATCACCACGCCAAGCTGTATTTACAGCTAGATCCGGATGGTGATTTTAGCGAAGATACAGAGGATTTGCTTGATGTACTAACATTTGAGTCAGAGGATCTTGAGGATGAACTCTATCCGCAGGATGACCTGATAGTCAAACAAGAACAAGCTCGTGACCTGCTGGAGTCAGGTTACTTTCCAAAAGCAATTGAGCTGTTAAATGATGTGGTCAAAGATTATCCAGAGTACTGGTCGGCTTACAATAACTTGGCACTCGCTTATTTCTATCTAGGCAAAACAGAAAAGGCGGAATCCATCTTAGACGATGTATTGGAGCGAAATCCGGGAAATCTCCATGCTCTTTGTAACAGACTTGTATTTGCTCATTATCAGGGCCAATCAAAGAATGTGGCTGGGTTGAGTGCAACATTGAAGAAAATTCAACCACTTCTTAGTGAACAGCAATTTAAGCTGGGTGCCTCGTTTGCTTTGGTTGGTGAATATGAACTTGCCTATTTATGGCTGAAAAAATTATATAAACATGGCTTTGATGGCGATGGCCCGTATTATTATTGGCTTTCTTATTCGGCCTATTTCACAGGCCATGAAAATTTTGCAAAAAGCATCTGGAAAAAGGTGCTGGACCTTAATCCTGACAAAGAAGGCTCTGAACCATGGAATAAAGAAAACGCATCAGCTAATGGTTTTGAGGACCTTTCCGGATCTATTTTTCAAAAGCTTGAAAGTGACTATGTAGAAGAGCGCTTATTTGCCCTTTTCCTAACGACCGTTTCAAGCAAAAAAGAGGAAATTATCACCTCAAAACGGCTTTTTAAAAACCAAAAATTTACGGCCTTGGAAAAGGATTATATCTCGTTAATCAGATCGGGAAAACCATCCAAAACTTCGGATGCACAAGAAATTGCCGAGCTTTTTTATGAGACCCATCAACCAATTGGCACCATTGAGGCTGGTTTATACCTCATGTGGTTTTCCGTGTATGTCGAGGTTTCCAAAGCTAAGCTTCGTTTGAAAAATAAACGTGCCTGGGCTGGCGCAGTTGAGTATATGTGGCACAAGCTGCGCAGTGAAAAGGTATCCCAGCAGGAAGTTGCTGAGCGCTATGGGATTTCCTCAGCAACGATTGGCAAATATGTAAAAATAGTGAACAGCTATTTGAATTAAGCATATTGGTGGACGATAAAACGATTGTTATATACGATTAAGTAAGGGAACAATATACTTAATCGTATTTTTTTATATTACTGTCTAGCTGCAGCGCCTAGGGGCTCGAGTTCATAAGCCAATCCGACGAGAAGGTAAAGAACAACCTTCCCGCCGGCTCGTCTTATGCTTGTCGCCCCTGACCAAGGCGCTTCCGCTTTTCTATTAAGGAGTGACAAAATATGTCTGAAGAAAAAATTTATGACGTCATTATTGCTGGTGCTGGCCCTGCGGGGATGACAGCGGCTGTTTATACATCTCGTGCAAACCTATCGACACTAATGATTGAGCGCGGGATGCCGGGCGGCCAAATGGCCAATACCGAGGACGTTGAAAATTATCCTGGCTTTGAAAGTATTTTAGGTCCGGATTTATCAACAAAGATGTTCGAGCATGCTAAAAAGTTTGGCGCTGAATACGCTTATGGCGATATTAAGGAAATCATTGATCACGGTGACTATAAAATCGTCGTTGCTGGGTCAAAACAATATAAAGCTTACGCGGTTATCATTACAACGGGTGCGGAGTATAAGAAAATTGGTGTTCCAGGTGAAAAAGAACTTGGCGGCCGCGGTGTATCCTATTGTGCTGTATGTGATGGGGCCTTCTTTAAAGGAAAAGAGCTTTATGTGATTGGCGGCGGGGACTCTGCCGTTGAAGAAGGGGTTTATTTAACACGTTTCGCTTCCAAAGTAACTATCGTTCATCGCCGTGCTGAGCTTCGTGCCCAAAAAATTCTTCAAGACCGAGCTTTTGCCAATGAGAAAGTGGATTTTATTTGGAATCACACGATTAAGTCGATTAATGACAAAGATGGCAAAGTGGGAAGTGTGACATTGGTTTCCACTGAAAATGGCGAAGAGCAAGTATTACCGGCTGACGGAGTCTTTATTTATATCGGCATGGTGCCATTATCCAAACCATTTACTAGCCTAGGAATTACCAATGAAAATGGTTATATCGAAACAAATGACCGCATGGAAACGAAGGTACCGGGAATTTATGCAGCTGGTGATATTCGGGAAAAAACGTTACGCCAGATTGTGACTGCAACGGGAGATGGCAGTATTGCCGCACAAAGTGCCCAGCATTTTGTTGAGGAGCTTAAAGAAGAATTAAAACAAAAAAGCAGAAGCTAAAAAATCTTCCGTTAATTTTTTACAAAAACGTAACTCTGTTTTAATTCTCTTGTAACAGTAGTGAAATATTGTTAGGGTATGATAAAAGCAGTAATTGACCCCCTTTAAAAATATATTCCTTTCATGCACAGGCCCGTAGCCTGTGCTATTTTTTTAGTCTGATCTGCTCGTAAGTATATTTATAAAAAGTATGTTAGCAATAGTGACAAACTATAATAATAATAATTACAGAAATATCAAATTTGTATTCATTGTGACTGTATCCTAAAAATAGTATAATAAAAGGAATGAATTTAAAGTAGAGGGTTCTTTGGTATTTCGAGTAAACTTTGAAAGGTCCTTTTTCAAAAGGGACAAGCGAATGCTTTTTCGAAGACTGCTAAAAACATGTATGCTTTATTAAGAGGGTGAATGTTGTGCAGCGTGTCACCAATTGTGTATTGATAAGAGACGAAAAAATATTGCTGCTGCAAAAACCACGCCGCGGCTGGTGGGTTGCTCCTGGTGGGAAAATGGAGCCGGGCGAATCGGTTCGAGACTCTTGCATCAGGGAATATCGTGAAGAAACGGGAATCTATTTGAAAAATCCACAGCTAAAAGGGATTTTTACAATGATTATGAAGGAAAACGACCAGCTTCTTTCCGAGTGGATGATGTTTACGTTTGTAGCAACTGATGCGGACGGCATCGATTTAGACGAATCTGAGGAAGGTAAGCTTGAATGGCAAATGATTGATCAATTGAAAAATTTGCCAATGGCTGCTGGCGATTATCATATTCTTGATTATATGATTCATGGAAAAGGAATTATTTACGGTACTTTTACTTATACAAAAGACTTTCAACTAATCAGTTATCGATTAGATCCAAGCTAACTAATAGGGGGAATTAATAATGAGTACCGGTGCTGCAAGTGACATTCAAATGGTGATTATTACAGGAATGTCTGGTGCAGGAAAAACTGTAGCCATTCAAAGTTTTGAAGATTTAGGTTTCTTTTGTGTCGATAATTTGCCTCCAACATTGCTTCCAAAATTTCTCGAACTTATGAAGGAATCCGGGAATAAGATGAATAAAGTTGCCCTTGTTATGGACCTGCGAGGAAGAGAATTCTTTGATCATCTATTTAAAGCATTGGATGAACTGGCAGAAACTTCATGGGTGGCCCCACAGATCTTATTTTTAGATGCGGATGATTCAACATTAGTGCGCAGATATAAAGAGACGAGGCGGTCGCATCCGTTAGCACCGACAGGTCTGCCGCTTGAAGGAATTACACTTGAGCGTGAACTTCTTGAAGAACTTAAAGGCAGGGCGCAATTAATTTACAATACTTCCCAGATGAAACCGCGGGAACTTCGTGAGAAAATATTAACGGAATTTACGGCGAATAAACAATCATTCTTTACTGTCAATGTCATGTCATTTGGCTTTAAGTATGGAATTCCTATAGATGCGGACCTTGTGTTTGATGTGCGTTTCTTACCAAATCCTCATTATATCGAGCATATGAGACCTAAAACGGGGCTTGATGAGGATGTTTCCAGTTATGTATTAAAGTGGAATGAAACTCATAAGTTTTTGGAAAAAGTAACCGACCTGCTTTCTTTTATGCTGCCTCATTATAAAAGAGAAGGAAAAGCTCAGTTAGTGATTGCGATTGGCTGTACAGGCGGACAGCACCGTTCAGTGACGCTTGCTGAACATCTGGGTAAATTTTTCCAACAAGACTATAAGACATGTATATCCCATCGTGACATTGAGAGGAGAAAGGAAAAAACAACATGAGCATTTACGGACAGCCTCGAATTGTCGTCATTGGCGGGGGAACAGGATTGCCAGTTTTATTGCGTGGATTAAAACAGTTTCCTGTGGATATTACCGCCATTGTGACAGTCGCGGATGACGGCGGCAGTTCAGGACGCTTGCGTGAAGACTTGCATATTCCACCTCCTGGAGATATTCGCAATGTGTTAGCATCCTTATCAGATGTCGAACCGCTCGTTGAAGAAATGTTTCAACATCGGTTTAAAACATCGAATGAGCTTTCCGGACACTCGCTTGGAAATTTAATCTTGGCGGCAATGACCTCAATCACGGGTAATTTTGTCCACGCGATTCAGGAAATGAGTAAGATCTTAAATGTTCATGGTAAAGTCTTGCCTGCAGCAAATCAGAGTGTCGTCCTTCATGCTGAAATGGAAGACGGAACGATTGTCTCAGGGGAATCGAAAATTCCATACTCGGGTAAGAGAATTAAAAAAGTGTTTATGACGCCGGAAAATATTCGTCCCTTACCAGAGACCATTCAAGCCATCCGTCAGGCTGATTTAATCATCATTGGGCCAGGGAGCCTATATACAAGTATTCTGCCAAACCTCCTAGTTCCAAGAATCGGGGAGGAGTTGTGCCGGTCACACGCTAAAAAGGTGTATATTTGTAATTTGATGACCCAGGCTGGGGAAACCCATGGCTTTACTGCGAGTGATCATGTAAAGGCCTTATATGATCATATGAGCTGTGCTTTTATTAATACGATTCTTGTAAATAATGAAGAGATACCACAGGATATTCAGCTACGATATAATGAAGAACTGGCTGACCCTGTTCTATATGATCTGCCACGCCTTTTTGAATTAGGACTAGAAGTCGTTCATGCGGACATCGCTTATCAGGAAAATGGTGCGCTAAGACATGATCCGAAAAAGGTTGCAAAAATTTTATATAATTTGCTTTTAATTGAAACCAAAAAGCGTTATGAAACGTAAATATAGTACTTACTAAAAACGCTTTGTTTTTTTTAGGGGGGGTGAAGGGATGTCTTTCGCTTCGGAAACGAAAAAAGAATTAACTAACTTGGAAGTGAAAACATGCTGCATTCAAGCGGAACTATCCGCTTTAATCCGGATGAATGGTTCCCTTTCATTCTCAAATCGTAAGTTAGTTGTTGATATTCAAACCGAAAATGCTGCGATTGCCAGAAGAATCTACACATTATTAAAAAAGAGTTACGATGTCCAGGTAGAATTGCTTGTTCGGAAAAAGATGCGTCTGAAAAAGAACAACGTCTATATTGTCCGATTATCTCATCAGGCTAAAGAAATTCTCGAGGATACAAAAATTATTGGTGAGGGTTTTACCATCATCCATGATATTTCACCAGAGCTTGTAAAAAAGAAATGTTGTAAGCGTTCTTATCTACGCGGTGCATTTCTAGCTGGCGGTTCCGTCAATAACCCGGAAACATCTTCGTATCATTTGGAAATTTTTTCGCTCTATAAAGAACATAATGACTCTTTATGCGAATTGATGAATACATTTGGACTAAATAGCAAAACTCTCGAGCGCAAAAAAGGGTATATCACCTATTTAAAAGAAGCGGAAAAGATTACCGAGTTTTTAAATGTTGCAGGTGCCCATAACGCCCTTCTCCGCTTCGAAGACGTAAGGATTGTTCGAGATATGCGGAATTCAGTCAATCGCCTTGTAAACTGTGAGACCGCCAACCTTAATAAAACGATCGGTGCTTCGATTCGGCAGGTAGAGAATATCCGCTATATTAATGCAACGGTCGGGCTGCAAATTTTACCAGAAAAGTTGAGAGAAATTGCAGAACTCCGTTTGAATTATACCGATGTGACCCTTAAGGAATTGGGGGAAATGGTTTCCGGTGGTGCGATCAGTAAATCAGGGATTAATCATCGCTTGAGAAAAATTGATGCGATTGCTGAGAAATTGCGCGCAGGGGATATGGTTACTCGAGGGTAGATAATCCTTTAGTACAATAACATAGGTAAAAGATAACATGTGAAAAACATAACATGTATCGAGTAAAGACTAACCTGAAGATAATAATTATGTACAAAGCTCCAAGAAAAATAGAGTAAAAAACCTTGAGGAGGAATTGTGTAATGTTAGTGAAACAAGTGGAAGTAAAATTAAAAACGGGTCTTCAAGCACGACCTGCGGCTCTTTTTGTTCAGGAGGCCAACCGATTTTCTGCGGATATTTTCCTAGAGAAGGATGGCAAGAAGGTAAATGCGAAGAGCATAATGGGCTTAATGAGCTTGGCTGTTGGTTCAGGTGTCATGATTGATATTGTAGCAGATGGCGATGATGAAGCATCTGCTATTGAAGCGTTAGCTGATTTTATCCAAAAAGAACATTGATCTGAAAGAGGACCGGAGCCAATTGGAATCGGTCTTTTTTGTTTTTAATAAAAAAACAACCGGCTGGATGCCGATTGCTTCTTTGTGAAAGAATGTAGGGTAATAACTATTTACTTTGATACCTGTCTAGTTCCAGCGCCCAACGGCTAGTGGACTTCGCTCTCCGCCCTACGATAAGTCAACATCGAATCGCTTACGCTCTTCGTGTTTCCTTTATCTCAGTTGGAGCGCTCCAGTCCATACGCCGCTAAACGGGCGCTTCCACTTTTCTTATTTGTTTTTATTTTTCTCATCTTCGATTAAATTACGAGTGATGATATGGTCGATCAGACCGTATTCTTTTGCACGTTCTGCTGTCATGAAGTTGTCGCGGTCTGTATCTTTGCTGATTACTTCAAGCGACTGTCCAGTCCGTTCTGCTAAAATTCCATTTAATTTTTCGCGAAGGAAAAGGATACGCTTTGCAGCAATTTCGATTTCAGTTGCTTGTCCTTGTGCACCGCCTAGTGGCTGGTGAATCATGACTTCAGCATTTGGAAGCGCATAACGCTTGCCTTTTTCACCTGCTGCTAGCAAGAATGCACCCATGGATGCAGCCATACCGATACAAATAGTTTGTACCTTTGGTTTGATGAATTGCATTGTATCAAAAATAGCCATACCTGCGGTGATGCTGCCGCCTGGGCTGTTGATATATAAAGAAATATCTTTTTCAGGGTTATCCGCTTCAAGGAATAATAATTGTGCTACAATGCTGTTCGCCACATGGTCATCGATCGCACTACCAAGCATAATAATCCGGTCTTTTAACAGACGGGAATAAATGTCATAAGCACGCTCGCCCCGGTTTGTTTGTTCAATAACTGTAGGGATCAAATTCATTTTTCTTCCTCCTTTGATTGTAAAGATAATAGTAATATGTATAGTTATCATACACTGATGGTCAATAAAGGTCAAACAATACCTCTTTAAAAATGTTCGACAACTTTCCCTAATCCAGCATAACCATTTCTGACTATTTTAAACCAATTCTTTGCTTGCAATGTGAGGGAACCTGGCATATAATATGTAAGTCGCAACAATTTAGCGCTCGTGGTGCAACGGATAGCACGCAAGCCTCCGAAGCTTGAAATGTGAGTTCGATTCTCGCCGAGCGCATCATGAAAGCCTCCTGTTTTTTTAAACAGGGGGTTTTTTATTTTGAAAAAAGGTTCTGAATTTCCAATAAAAGGTTAAATGCACAAAACCACCGGAAATCGACACAAAACCAAAACTTCATCCCAAAACCACTTAGCATTATGCCTCAAAAAGGGTTACTTTCATCCTCGAATATCATTTTTCATTCCCGAAATTCCATCTATCGTGTAAAATAGAAAACAGGGGGGATACGAATGAACTTGAAGGCCGGTTTATGGCAGCAGCAAACATTAAAATTGGCGATGACACAGGAGCTATCACAGGCCATTGCATTGTTGCAGTACTCTGCCCATGAGTTAACTGCTTTTTTAGAAGATAAGGCACTTGAAAATCCCCTATTGCAGGTTGAAAATGGCAATATCAAGCCAATGAATCCGCTCATTGACCGTAATCGTCGCAAACACCAAAAAGCGGAAAAGGACTGGATTGATCAAATAGCTGACAAACCATTTTCGCTTGAAGATTATTTACTGTCTCAATTAAAAATAACGAACTTATCGGTGGAACAATTAAGTGTGATACGCCATCTTATCCTAAATTTAGATGAAAACGGTTACTTTATGGGGGACTTTAGCGAAATCGCCAAAAACCTAAGGGTAATGGAAGATTCAGTTGAAGAATGCTTGGCCATTATCCAAACACTGGAGCCAGCAGGCATCGGGGCAAGAAACCTTCAAGAGTGCCTATTGATGCAAATATATTATCTTAATCCAGATAACGAACTAGCGCAAAACATAATCGGCAATCATTTCATTCCATTCGCCGAAAAGAAGTGGAAGAAAATTGCTAAAGAACTGAAGGTAACCCTTAAGGATATACAAGATGTTTACGATCAAATTCAAACATTGAATCCTAAGCCTGGGGCCATTTTAGGAAAAGAAGCAACCACGTATATTATCCCAGATGCAATCGTTGAGCAATCAAGCGAGGGACTAACCGTACGGATGTCTGATGAATCGCTGCCAAGGATTAGCCTCAATGAGCAGTATTATCATAAATTCAAAGACCAAGACCAACAGGTAAGCCGCTTTCTACAGGATAAACTCCAGGATTACCAATGGATCCAAAAAAGCATTGAACAGCGTAAAGAGACGTTGACAAGGGTTGTAGCAAAAATCATTGAAAAACAGGCTTCATTTTTCCAAAAAGGATCACAATACTTAGTGCCGATGACGATGAAGGAAGTTGCTGGAGAACTTGATATCCATGAATCCACCGTCAGCCGAGCAGTCCGGGAAAAGTATGTGCAAACACCGATTGGGACGTTCGCGTTGAAAACATTTTTTACAAGTACCATACAAACCGTTTCGGATGATGAAAATACATCTTCCACACAGGTAAAGAAGAAAATTGCGACTTTAATAGAAAAAGAGAATAAACAAAAACCGCTATCTGATCAAGAAATTGTCGAACATTTAAAAATTGAGGAAGGTATGGTGGTTTCAAGAAGGACGATCGCTAAGTACCGGGATCAATTGGGAATTCCCTCCTCTTCGAAAAGAAAAAGGTTTGAATGAAAGGAACAAAAACGATGGAGCAAACAACAATCACATTATATACAAGGAAAAGCTGCCCGCTATGTGACAAGGCTAAGTCTACACTTCTAGAGCTAAACAAAGACTGGGAGTTTGCCTTAGAAGAAATTGATATTGAATCCAGTGATGAATTAACCGAACAATATGGTTTGATGATTCCAGTTGTTTATATTGACGGAGTAGAAGCAGGATTCGGTGTAATTAACAAATTTGACATAAGTAACCGTTTGCATGAAAAAAAAGCCAATTTTAATAGTTGAAATAGATTTTCACTCCTGTTACAATAATAAACGTAGCAGGGGTGATTTTTTTTGAATGTAGTGGGACATAATTTGTCTATGGTGGACATTTTGAGACCAACTACATATAATAAAGGAGCATGAGATTCATGCAGTCATTAATCGATATCCAAAAAAGATTATTACCCGACCTCCTGCAGGTCCTACAGAAGAGATATTCTATCCTAAGGTACATTGGTTTTATGCAGCCGGTAGGAAGACGGAGTTTAGCAGTCAGTCTCGGGTATACCGAAAGAGTCCTTCGCGGTGAAGTTGATTTCCTAAGGGAGCAAAATTTAATTTACACGAATAATGTGGGAATGAGTTTAACACCTGAAGGAAAAAATTTGCTTGAAGACTTGGAAGGCTTTATGCGTGAGTTAAAGGGTATTGATGTGATGGAGTTGGAATTGAAGCACAAGCTGGGCATTAAAAAGGTCATCATTGTACCTGGCAATAGTGATGAATCGCCGATGGTAAAAGGTGAGCTTGGCAAGGCAAGTGCTATTTGCATGAAAAAGCTTCTCAGCGGAAAAAATATCATTGCTGTAACTGGCGGTTCAACGATGGCTGCTGTCGCAGAAAGACTATCACCAGAGCTTACCCAAAAGGAATTACTGTTTGTACCAGCAAGAGGCGGAGTAGGCGAGGATGTTCAAAATCAGGCAAATACGATTTGTTCGATTATGTCCAGAAACACCCAATCCAAACATCGAGTGTTCTATGTTCCTGATCAGGTCAGTACAGATATCTACGAATCGCTTATCAGAGAACCTGACATCCATGAAGTATTAAAACTAATTAAATCAGCTAGCATGGTTCTTCATGGAATTGGAGATGCTATCACAATGGCTGAGCGGCGAAAAACCAACCCTGAGATTCTAAGTATGCTTGAAAGCAGCAAAGCTGTGGGTGAAGCTTTTGGCTATTATTTTAATGAACAAGGCGAAATTGTTCACAAGGTATTAACGATTGGCCTGCAGTTAGAAGATCTGGTTGGCATTCCAAATGTCATCGCGGTTGCAGGCGGGAATTCCAAGGCTAAGGCCATCAAGGCATACTTAAAACAAGCACCAGCATCGACGATTTTAATCACAGATGAAGGTGCAGCGAGAAAGTTATTAAAAGGGTAAATCCTTTTTAAAAATAAAAAACATCCTTACCCAATTAAAGGAGGAAATTTATCATGTCAGTAAAAGTTGGTATTAATGGATTTGGACGTATCGGTCGTAACGTATTTCGTGCGGCTTTAGGAAATAGCAATGTGGAAATCGTTGCGATTAATGACTTAACTGATGCAAATATGCTTGCACATCTTCTAAAATATGACACTGTTCACGGGACTCTACAAGAAGATGTTACTGTTGATGGCGAATACCTAGTAGTTGGCGGACACAAAGTGAAAGTTCTTGCAGAACGCGATCCTGCACAATTAGGCTGGGGCGATCTTGGCGTGGACGTAGTTGTTGAATCAACTGGCCGTTTCACAAAACGTGAAGATGCTGCAAAACATCTTGAAGCAGGTGCTAAAAAAGTAATTATCTCTGCACCAGCATCTAACGAAGATATCACAATCGTAATGGGTGTTAATGAAGACAAATATGATGCAAATAACCACCATGTTATTTCAAACGCTTCTTGTACTACAAACTGTCTTGCTCCGTTTGCAAAAGTGTTAAATGATACTTTTGGAATCAAACGCGGTATGATGACAACTATTCACTCATACACAAATGACCAACAAATTCTTGACTTGCCGCACAAAGACTACCGTCGTGCACGTGCAGCAGCTGAAAACATGATTCCAACTTCAACTGGTGCTGCAAAAGCAGTTGCTCTTGTTTTACCAGAACTTAAGGGTAAATTAAACGGTATGGCTATTCGCGTTCCAACACCGAACGTTTCTGTCGTTGACTTAGTAGCAGAATTAGACAGAGAAGTAACAGCTGATGAAGTTAACTCTGCATTAAAAGCAGCTGCTGAAGGCCCATTAAAAGGTATTCTAGCATACAGCGAACTTCCATTAGTTTCAACTGATTACAACGGAGCTAAAGTTTCTTCGACAATCGATGCATTATCAACAATGGTTCTTGAAGGCAACATGGTAAAAGTATTATCTTGGTACGATAACGAAGTTGGTTACTCTAACCGCGTTGTTGACCTTGTTGACTACCTTGCACAAAAAGGACTTTAATATATCGGAACGGACGATGATTGGTTTTCAATCATAAGAAGTTGATCATTACAAAGGTTTTCCAAAGGGGAGCGGGGAGTATATGCCCCCCTCCCCTTTTTTTACTGATTTTAGATAATTCATTTTCTTCATACCAAACTTTCGGAGGTCCTTTATGAATAAGAAAACTCTCAAAGATGTCGATGTAAAAGGTAAACGCGTATTTTGCCGAGTGGATTTTAACGTTCCTATGCAGGATGGTGAAATTACGGACGACACGCGGATTCGTGCGGCATTGCCAACGATTCAATACTTAGTGGAACAAGGTGCGAAAGTGATTTTAGCCAGCCACTTCGGCCGTCCAAAAGGAAAAGTAGTCGAAGAAATGCGCTTAACTCCAGCCGGTGTCAGACTATCTGAACTGCTTGGTAAAGACGTAAAGAAGGCAGATGAAGCCTATGGTGATTCTGTAAACGCGTTGATTGAAACATTGACGGAAGGCGATGTCCTACTGCTTGAAAATGTCCGTTTCTATCCTGGCGAGGAAAAGAATGATCCTGAGTTGGCGAAATCATTTGCCGAGTTAGCTGATGTTTATGTAAACGATGCATTTGGTGCAGCTCACCGCGCCCATGCTTCAACTGAAGGTATTGCTCATATTTTGCCAGCTGTTTCAGGTCTTTTGATGGAAAAAGAACTCGATGTACTTGGTAAAGCACTTTCTAATCCGGAACGCCCATTTACAGCGATTATCGGTGGAGCCAAAGTAAAGGACAAGATTGGTGTTATTGAAAATCTTTTAGAATTAGTCGATAACTTAATTATTGGCGGTGGTCTTGCTTATACATTTGTCAAAGCACAGGGCCATGAAGTGGGTAAATCACTGCTTGAAGCAGACAAAATTGATCTGGCAAAATCGTTTATTGAAAAAGCTAAGGCAAAAGGTGTTAATTTCTATATGCCTGTAGATGCTATCGTTGCAGATGATTTCTCAGCAGACGCTAATTCCAAAGTAGTTTCAATTGAGGAAATTCCTGCTGATTGGGAAGCACTTGACATTGGACCGAAAACAGCGGAGATTTATCGTGACGTCATTCAAAAATCAAAACTAGTCATTTGGAATGGACCAATGGGTGTATTTGAAATTGATAAATTTGCTAACGGCACAAAAGCCGTTGCCGAAGCACTTGCTGAAGCAGAAGGTACATATTCAGTTATTGGCGGCGGAGACTCAGCAGCAGCTGTTGAAAAATTCAATTTAGCAGACAAAATGAGCCACATCTCCACGGGAGGCGGCGCTTCCCTTGAATTTATGGAAGGTAAAGCACTGCCAGGAGTCGTAGCTTTAAACGATAAATAATTTTTTTAGAAAGAAAGTATAAGTTTTTGAACGAAGAATACTATCTAGCTCCAGCACCCAGCGTCTAGTGGACTTCGCTCTTCTCCCTACGATAAGTCAAGCACGAATGCGCTATCGCTCTCCGTGTTTCCTTTATCTCAGTCGAAGCGCTCCAGTCCATACGCCGCTAAACGGGCGCTTGCGCTTTAATTATGAAAGGATGTGCCAGTATGCGTAAACCAATCATTGCAGGTAACTGGAAAATGAACAAAACACTTGCTGAAGCAAAAAGCTTTGCAGAGGAAGTAAAAGGACTTGTACCTGCTCCAGAAAAAATGGAATCCGTTATTTGTGCGCCTGCTTTATTTTTACAAAGTCTTGTCGAAGTCACACAAGGCAGCAATGTGAAAATTGGAGCTCAAAACATGCACTTTGAAGAAAGCGGAGCATTTACAGGCGAAATCAGCCCGAAAGCACTTGCTGACCTTGAAGTTCAATATGTTATTATCGGACACTCAGAACGCCGGGAAATGTTCAATGAAACAGATGAATCTGTAAACAAGAAAGCTCTTGCAGCCTTTAAATATAATTTAACTCCGATCGTATGCTGTGGTGAAACACTAGAACAGCGTGAAAAAGGTGAAACGAACCAATTAGTTGGAGACCAAGTTGCGAAAGCATTAACTGGTTTAACAGATGATCAAGTGAAGCAAACGGTTATTGCCTACGAACCGATTTGGGCGATTGGAACTGGTAAATCTTCCACTTCAGCCGATGCAAATGAAGTTTGTGCCCATATCCGTCAAGTAGTTGCACAACAATTCTCACAAGACGTTGCCGATGCGGTAAGAATTCAATATGGCGGCAGTGTCAAACCAGAAAATATTAAAGAATACATGGCACAACCAGATATTGATGGTGCATTAGTAGGCGGAGCCAGCCTTGAAGCACAATCCTTCTTACAATTACTGGAGGCAGGCAGCTATGAGTAAAACTCCAGTTGCTCTCATCATCCTTGATGGTTTTGGATGCAGAGGCGAAACAAAAGGGAATGCGGTCGCACAATCGAAAAAACCTAATTTTGATCGGTTTTGGAGCGAGTATCCACATTCTCATTTAACAGCTTCAGGTGAGGCAGTCGGTCTTCCAGAAGGTCAAATGGGTAACTCAGAGGTTGGTCACTTGAACATTGGTGCCGGTCGAATTGTTTACCAAAGCTTAACACGAGTGAATATTGCCATTCGTGAAGGTGAATTTGAAAAAAATGAAACTTTTACAGGTGCAATGGAGCACGTGAAGAAAAATGGAACAGCCCTTCATTTATTCGGTTTATTGTCAGACGGCGGTGTTCACAGCCATATTCAACATATGTTTGCTCTGCTGAAACTGGCAAAAGAAGAAGGCGTCGAAAAGGTATACGTGCATGCATTCCTTGACGGCCGCGATGTCGGTCAGAAAACAGCAGCTAAATTTATTCAACAGACACAGGATAAAATGAAGGAATACGGTGTGGGTGAATTTGCTACGATTTCAGGGAGATACTACTCTATGGACCGTGATAAGCGCTGGGAGCGTGTCGAGAAATCTTACCGTTCCATGGTCTATGGTGATGGCCCTACCTATACGAATCCATTAGAAGTGGTTGAGGATTCTTATTCTCATGGAATTTTTGACGAATTCGTCATCCCATCTGTCATCACAAAAGAAGATGGCCAGCCAGTTGCAACGATTCAGGACAATGATGCTGTTATTTTCTATAACTTCCGTCCGGACCGGGCAATTCAGATTTCTAATACATTTACAAATGAAGACTTCCGCTCCTTTGACCGTGGGCCGAAGCATCCGAAAGATTTATTCTTCGTGTGCTTAACCCACTTCAGTGAATCAGTGGATGGCTATGTCGCCTTTAAACCGACGAACTTAGACAACACCATTGGTGAAGTCTTATCGCAAAATAATATGAAGCAATTAAGAATTGCCGAAACCGAGAAATACCCGCATGTAACGTTCTTTATGAGCGGCGGACGTGAAGAAAAGTTCCCTGGTGAAGAGCGGATCTTAATCAACTCTCCGAAGGTGGCAACCTATGATCTTCAACCTGAAATGAGTGCTTACGAAGTGACTGACGCACTCCTAAAAGAAATTCAGGCGGACAAGTTTGATGCTATTTTACTTAATTTCGCGAATCCAGACATGGTGGGGCATTCAGGCATGCTTGAGCCAACGATTAAAGCGATTGAAACCGTCGATGAATGTTTAGGAAAAATCGTTGATTTAATTCTTGAAAAAGGCGGATCTGTGATTATCACCGCTGACCATGGGAATGCTGATGAAGTGATCACACCTGAAGGCGAGCCAATGACAGCACATACGACAAATCCAGTGCCGGTAATTGTGACAAAACAAGGAATTCAATTGCGAGATGGCGGTATCCTTGGGGATTTGGCGCCAACTATGTTAGACTTATTAGGTCTTGAAAAGCCAGCCGAAATGACTGGGACATCATTAATAAAGTAAACGAAAAAACAATTTTATTTTTAAGGAGAGATTTTTAAATGCCATTTATTGCAGATGTATACGCTCGTGAAGTATTAGATTCCCGTGGTAACCCTACTGTTGAGGTTGAAGTATTTACTGAATCAGGTGCGTTTGGACGCGCGATGGTTCCAAGTGGAGCTTCTACTGGTGAATATGAAGCCGTCGAACTACGTGACGGAGACAAAGAACGTTACCTTGGTAAAGGTGTACTAAAAGCAGTGGACAACGTAAACGAAATTATCGCTCCACATCTTGTTGGCGAGGAATTCAGCGTTCTTGACCAAGTTTCTGTTGACCAAGCTTTAATCGAACTTGATGGAACAGAAAATAAAGGTAAACTAGGTGCCAACGCAATCCTAGGTGTATCCATGGCGGTTGCTCATGCAGCAGCTAATTACTTAGATATTCCTTTATATCAATACCTTGGCGGATTCAATTCTAAGCAGCTTCCAGTGCCAATGATGAACATCGTTAACGGCGGAGAGCATGCTGATAACAACGTAGATATTCAAGAATTCATGATTATGCCTGTTGGTGCTCCAAACTTTAAAGAAGCGCTTCGTATGGGTGCAGAAATTTTCCATACGTTAAAGTCTGTTCTTAAAGGCAAAGGCCTTAACACTGCTGTTGGTGACGAAGGCGGTTTTGCTCCAAACCTAGGATCAAATGAAGAAGCTCTTCAAACCATTGTTGAAGCAATCGAAAAAGCTGGCTATAAGCCAGGTGAAGAAGTTATGCTTGCTATGGATGCAGCATCTTCTGAGTTTTACAACAAGGAAGATGGAAAATACCATCTTGCAGGCGAAGGTGTTGTGAAGACTTCTGCAGAAATGGTTGATTGGTACGAAGAACTTTCATCTAAATACCCAATCGTTTCAATCGAAGACGGTTTAGATGAAAATGACTGGGAAGGTCACAAGCTATTAACTGAACGCCTTGGTAAAAAAGTTCAATTAGTTGGTGATGATTTATTTGTTACCAATACACGTAAACTTGCAGAGGGTATTGAAAAAGGAATCGGTAACTCCATCCTGATCAAAGTTAACCAAATTGGTACCCTTACTGAAACATTTGATGCGATTGAAATGGCAAAACGCGCTGGGTACACAGCTGTTATCTCCCACCGTTCTGGTGAAACAGAAGACAACACCATTGCTGACATCGCTGTTGCTACAAATGCAGGTCAAATCAAGACTGGTGCGCCATCTCGTACTGACCGTGTCGCAAAATACAACCAATTGCTTCGCATTGAAGATCAATTAGGTGAAACAGCACAATACTTAGGGAAAAAAACATTCTATAACCTAAGCAAATAATTTTTCACGATATCAAAGGCGCACATTTTCGGATGTGTGCCTTTTTAATCATTCCATAAGACACAATAACGACTATTGTTTTAAGCGAGGAAATATGATAGATTTAATATACTGTGAATTGTACGTCTAACAGGAGGTGGCCTTTATGCATACATTAGTTGTAATCTTATTAGTAATTGTAAGTATCGGACTTATTGGTGTTGTTATACTTCAATCAGGTAAAAGCGCTGGATTATCAGGTGCCATTTCAGGTGGTGCTGAATCACTATTCGGCAAGCAAAAAGCAAGAGGACTTGACTTGATTCTACATCGTATTACGATTGTATTAGCAGTATTATTTATCCTGCTTTCTATCGCAGTAACTTACTTTAAAATCTAATTATTTACACTCAAACCTGGCCTCAAGCGCCAGGTTTTTTGTTTGTTTCATAAAAACATAAGCGTTTTTCTGGAATGTTCACCATTGCTTTGTTAAAACTAAACTAAATGAATTGATATTAAGGGAGTTTTTATCATGAAGGTTGCTACACCTAAGCCATTTACTTTCAAAGGAGGAAAAAGAGCTATACTCCTCTTACATGGCTTTACCGGTAATTCAGCGGATGTCCGCATGCTAGGACGTTTTTTAGAAAAAAAAGGCTACACTTGTCATGCACCACACTACAAAGGTCATGGAGTTCCACCCGAAGAGCTTGTTCACACAGGACCAACGGATTGGTGGCAGGATGTGATAAATGGATATGAGTTTTTAAAAAATCAAGGTCACTCAGAAATAGCCGTGGCGGGATTATCACTTGGTGGCGTATTTTCCTTGAAATTGGGTTACACTGTACCTATAAAAGCCATTGTACCGATGTGCGCACCGATGCATATAAAAAGTGAAGAGGTCATGTACGAAGGAATTCTCGATTATGCCCGTGAATTTAAAAAACGTGAAGGAAAAACAGAAGAGCAAATCGAAATGGAAATGAATGAGTTTAAGAAAACACCAATGAAAACGTTAAAGGCCTTACAGGCATTAATCGCTGATGTGCGTGAAAATGTGGATATGATTTATGCGCCCACGTTTGTCGTTCAGGCACGTCATGACAAAATGATAAACACAGAAAGTGCCAACATTATTTACAATGAAATCGAATCAGTTGTGAAGGAACTGAAATGGTATGAAGAATCCGGTCATGTGATCACGCTCGACAAAGAACGGGAACAATTGCATGAGGATGTCTATGCCTTTTTAGAAAAGCTCGACTGGCGCGATTAACAAAGCACCCACAAAGGAGGATTAGTTTGGAAGATAATATACAAAAGCATATTGATAAGGTTTTACAATATATGAAGGATGAAGCATACAAACCATTAACCGTGCAGGAACTTGAAACTGCCTTTGGCATCCAGGATTCTAGTGATTTTAAGGAGTTTGTGAAAGCACTCGTGCAAATGGAGGAAAAGGGCTTAGTTGTCAGAACACGCAGCAACCGTTACGGACTTCCGGAGAAAATGAACTTAATCCGCGGAAAGCTCATCGGTCATGCGAAAGGATTTGCCTTTGTCGCACCAGATGAGCCAGGAATGGATGATATTTTTATCCCGCCAAATGAAACGAACACGGCCATGCATGGTGATATCGTTTTAGCGCGTGTTTCCACTGAAAGCGCAGGACAGCGCCGGGAAGGAAGTATTATCCGCATCATTGAACGCGGTGTGCAGCAAATTGTCGGAACGTATGTAGAAAGCAAAAGCTTTGGCTTTGTGATTCCGGATGATAAAAAATTTGCGAGTGATATTTTTATTCCAAAGGCAGCGTCCAAAGGGGCAGTCGAGGGACATAAAGTTGTTGTTAAGCTGGTTACGTATCCAGAAGGGCGAAAAAGTGCAGAGGGCGAAGTCATTACCATTCTCGGACACAAAAACGACCCGGGCGTGGACATCCTATCAGTCATACATAAGCACGGCTTACCAATGGCCTTCCCAGACGAGGTGTTAAAACAAGCCAACGAGGTGCCTGACACCATTGATGAAAGTGAATTGGCTAATCGCCGCGATCTTCGAAATGAAACGATTGTCACGATTGACGGGGCCGATGCTAAAGACCTTGATGATGCGGTAACTGTGACAAAGCTTGAGAACGGCAACTATAAGCTTGGCGTCCATATCGCAGACGTCAGCTATTATGTAAAAGAGGGCACGCCAATTGACCTGGAAGCGGAAGAACGGGCTACGAGTGTGTATTTAGTCGACCGAGTCATCCCGATGATTCCCCATCGTTTATCGAATGGAATCTGTTCCTTAAATCCGAAGGTAGACCGGTTGGTACTATCCTGCGAAATGGAAATTACCTCAGAGGGCGCCGTTGTTTCGCATGAAATTTTTCAAAGTGTGATTAAAACAACGGAGCGAATGACCTATCATGCTGTAAATATGATTCTTGCTGAACATGATGAAGAAACGCGAGCTAGATACGAACCGCTTGTACCAATGTTCGAAATGATGGAAGAGTTGGCTGCTATCTTACGAAACAAACGGATGAAGCGGGGAGCGATCGACTTTGATTTTAAGGAATCAAAGGTTCTGGTCGATGAGGAAGGAAAACCAACCGATGTCGTGCTTCGTGAGCGTTCGGTGGCTGAACGATTAATTGAAGAGTTTATGCTTGCCGCCAATGAAACCGTGGCAGAGCATTTTCACTGGATGGAAGTTCCGTTTATTTATCGTATTCACGAGGATCCGAAGGAAGATAAACTGCGTAGATTTTTCGAGTTTATCACCAATTTCGGCTACATTGTAAAAGGGACAGCAAATGATGTCCACCCTAAGGCGCTTCAAGAGATTATTGAAGAGGTTCAAGGAAAGCCTGAGGAAATGGTTGTTTCGAAGGTTATGCTTCGTTCGATGCAGCAGGCCAAATATGATCCAGAAAGTCTTGGACATTTTGGTTTATCAACAGAGTTCTATACCCATTTCACTTCGCCGATTCGCCGATATCCGGATACAATTGTTCATCGTTTAATCCGGACCTACTTAATCGAAGGAAAGCTTGATTCAACCACTCAGGAAAAATGGAATGCTCGCTTACCTGAAATTGCGGATCATTCTTCAAAAATGGAGCGACGCTCTGTGGATGCCGAGCGAGAAACGGACGATTTGAAGAAAGCAGAGTACATGGAGGACAAGATTGGCGAGGAGTATGACGGCATTATCAGCTCTGTCACCAATTTTGGAATGTTTGTGGAGCTGCCAAATACGATTGAAGGCCTCGTCCATGTCAGCTATATGACGGATGATTACTATCGTTACGATGAGCGCCACCTCGCGATGATTGGCGAACGAACCGGAAATGTGTTCCGGATCGGCGATGAAATTACCATTCGAGTAGTTAAAGTCAATAAAGAAGAACGGGCGATTGATTTTGAAATTGTGGGCATGAAGGGTACACCGCGTCTACAACGATCGGAAACGCCAAAGGTTTTCAGTACGGGCAGCGATACCAAGAAGCCGCGGAGAAATAAACAGCAAGGCGGCGGCGGTCGTAGTCAAGGCGGCAATTCCAATGCCAAGTCTGAAGGCGGCAGCAGTCAAGGTAATAATGCGAAGAAGAAACGTAAATTTTATGATAATGTGCCAAAAAACAAAAGTACGAAGCGTAAAAATAAATGATAGCATTGAGGGAGCCTTCCATGTGGGGCTCTCTTTCAATTGTAGTAGCTTCTATATTCTGCTAAAATAAATTTTAAGACGAGGTGAGAAAAATGCCAAAAGGTGAAGGAAAAGTGGTTGCCCAAAACAAAAAGGCTTACCATGACTATTTTATTGAAGAAACCTACGAAGCTGGAATTGTCTTGCAGGGAACAGAAATTAAATCGATTCGGGCCGGAAAAGTAAATCTAAAGGATTCCTATGCACGGATCCAAAATGGAGAAGCCATTCTATTCGGGATGCACGTCAGCCCCTATGAGCAAGGAAATCGTTTTAACCATGACCCATTAAGAACACGGACACTGCTATTACATAAACGTGAAATTAGTAAGTTAATTGGTGAAACAAAGGAAGCAGGTTATTCGCTTGTTCCATTAAAACTCTATTTGAAAAATGGTTTTTGCAAAGTGTTAATTGGGCTCGCAAAAGGTAAGAAGAATTATGATAAGCGTGAATCCTTAAAGCAAAAAGAAGCCAAGCGTGAAATCGAACGGGCCTTCCGTGATCGTCAGAAGATGTAATCTGAATCGTCGGTTGCTTAATTGGAAAATATTTTACAGATACTTACAATTGAAAAATCCCTACAGTGTGTTATAATAAGTTTGTCGCCAAGAGAGCGACAGTAACATTTGCTCAAAGAACATTGTTGAGCATCCTAACGTCTACAGCTTTAATCTTTAACTAGATTGCAGCTCCTTTTATCATGGGGACGCTACGGATTCGACAGGGGTAGTTTGAGCTTAGGTCGCGAGTCGAGGGGATCGGCCTCGTTAAAACGTCAAAGCCATAACTGGCAAAACTAACAACAACCTCGCTTTCGCAGCTTAATACTGCATAGCGGTTCCTCCCTCCATTGCCCATGTGGTAGGGTAAGGGACTCACTCTAAGTGGGCTACGCCGGATTCCACCGCCTGAGGATGAAGGAAGAGAACAACCAGGCTAGCTGACCGGACGCCGGTCGATAGGCAGAAGAATCAGCGAAACACCAATATATCGACTACACTCGTAGAAGCTTAAGTGGCGATATCTTTGGACGTGGGTTCGATTAGTAATTAGTCGCCTTATGTGGTAACACATAAGTGAAAATTCGGCTTTATCGGTGAAACCTAAGTCACTTCGATGTGATAGGGCAATGCCGAGCGGTATGTGGAGTAATCCAACAGCCGTGTATCGACTTATAGGCTGCCATGTATATGGTAGTACTAGGATGCGAAATCCATACCTTGAAGAGGTAAATTTATATTTCGCATAAGACGCCGGAGGACCTGTATGATGACAGGTTCAAGATATAGTCAGTGCCATGTCGAAAGCATGGAAGAGCACGTCCCACCGTCTCCACTACATAGTGGAAAGAAAGGCCAGCATATTTGCTGGTCTTTTTTATATTCTAAAAAAGTTGTCTTCAAATGCAATCTTCTTTGTTAATAATAAAGAATTATATTTTCCATTTCGGGGAGTAACCTTTTCATAATTTTCGAGTATCCATAGAGCACGCTTTCTTTTTTTATCCACCCGAAGATAGGGTGATATTTTTTTTAAAAGAGTAACAACTGAATCTTTTTTCTTTATAGTTAGAGTATAAGAATCCTTATGTCGTTCAGGGTTATAGTTTTTTTTACTATTAATAGTTCCATCGGTTAAAGAACGAATATACACTAAAAGTTCCTTATCTGTTGAAGCTACTGTAATACAAGGCCGTCGATTTTCATTTTCATGCATTCTAGTTAATGTAATAGACCCTTCTCCATCAATAATCCCAGCAATATAGGCGGCTTCCCATGATTCCATCTACACTCCTCCTAAGGTTCGTTCTAAATCACAATAACGAAACGTATGTTCTGTTATTATTTTACTATCTAAATAAGCACTTTTCAAATTTTAAAAAAACAAGCTATCCTAGAAAATAGGATAGCTTGCAATTAGTTCACTCATTAATAAAAAAGTTTTTAATGATTCATATTTGCATTCATGTTCATATTGTTAGTTTGCGGCATTCCTTGTGCAGGGGCGAAGGCATTAAGCAGTTGATTCATATCCTGCTCGGCAAGCTGAGGCACTTGATAGTAATGATGTTTATTTTGATAAATCGAGATTTCATAGGCCATTTCAATGCAATTCGGAACAGAGTCAGCTAGCACACGACGGACAACTGGATTCGTAACTTCTAAAGCTGCCATAGTCTTCATCGATGCACCTGATTTAACACATCCAAGCATCATGCTGGAAATGCATTCATCAGTTAGCTCAGAAACGGATTGCAGCGGCTTCTTCGGCTTGGCTGGTTTTAGCCCATAAACAAAGTCATTTCCTTGGTTCATTTTATAGCTTTGGGTTCGTTTTGAAGGATCTTGTCCTGATTTGAAACATTCTAAAGTAATGTTATATTCATCCTGCATAAATTGATATTGGCGATCCAGAATATCAAGTAATTCTGAGTCTTTTACATGTTGGCGTAACATCATGTATTGGTCTAATGTCCCTATTGCTCCTGATAGTACCTCATGGACATCGAACACCTCATGGCCGCCGTGATTTAATTGTTGAGGTATATTCCCTGTATGCATGTTTTGGTGCATTTGTCCCTGTTGGTTTTGCATCATTTTTTATCTCCTCCTTAAGGTATTGGTATAACCATATTATTATGTTTCATAGAAGAAGGGTTATTCTCGTAAATACACTTATTAAGCGGTCACATGATTGTTACAAAACGCAAACTAATTAAAGCTAAATAGGTATTAAAAGCGCACGCTTGCGTCAATAATGACAGTAGTTGAGGAACTAGGGGTGCTTAATATGAAAGAGGAATTAAAGATTTTTTATCAAATTTTTACGACAACCAAAGATGCGATTGAAAAATTTATCAATATGTTGGATCCGGTCATTCAGAACGCTACCGATGACCATGAACGACTATATTATCATCATATTTTTGAAGAAGAGGAGCAGCGGCTTTCCCGATTAGTAGAGCTGATTCCGCTTATCAGTAAATTTGAAAAGGAAAAAGACGAGAAAGATTTTGCGCCGACCAATAATGAATTTAATCGGCTCTTGCAAGAGTTGAACCTCGAAAAATTCGGGTTACATAATTTTGTGGAACATCTCGATTTAGCCCTATTTCGCTTTACCGATGAGGAACGCAGCACGATGCTGAACCAATTACGGGAAGTCTCCTACCGGGATTATCAGCAAGTAAAGGCGATGTTATTGGAGATTAATAAACGTTTCGATAATGAATACATAGACCCGCATGCCCATCATGATCACGATCACGACCACTTAGACCGGTCTGGTACAACATCGGCTGCTGCCCCAGTCGTGTCTTCTGCTAAATATAAAAAGGGGTTTACTGTTGGGAGCTTAATTTAGGCAGTACTTACATAAGTAAATAGACTCAAACTCATACGATTTATGATGTTTGGCGGAATAAGTTGAGAACTTGGCGGAATCTCGAACAAGTTTGGCGGAATTCCTTCCAGGTTTGGCGGAATCCCCGCTCAAATCGGCGGAATAAACTCCGAAATCGGCGGAATCCCGCTAGGTTCCAAGTGCCAAAGCTGCGAATGACGGAATCCTTTTAAAGTTTGGCAGAATCCCCACTCCAATCGGCGGAATAAATCCCAGACTCAGCGGAATCCACACCTATAAAACCAACCAGAAAATAAATATAAAAAGAAGAGAGGATCGAAACATGAACAAATCGCAATTATTTCCGGATTCACCGATAACAGACCAAGAGTTCGCCCAATTAGACAAAACAGTCATCGAAACAGCACGCAGACAGTTGATAGGCCGTCGTTTTATCGAACTATATGGCCCGCTAGGACGTGGCATGCAAAGCATCTCAAATGACATCTTTATCGAAAACCAAGAAGCGAAAATGGACTTCCAAGGATCTTTTGATACCACATTCGAAACAAGTAAAAGGGTAAACCATACGATTCCTTTACTCTACAAGGATTTCATCCTATATTGGCGCGATATAGAACAAACCAAGGTACTCGATATTCCAATTGATTTTTCTCCAGCTGCAAATGCGGCCAGAGATGTCGCTAACCTGGAAGACCAGATGATCTTTCACGGGGCAAAAGAATTTGATATCCCTGGAATAATGAATGTCCAAGGACGGCTGACGCACTTGATTGGGGAATGGTATGAATCAGGAACCGCATTTCAGGATATTGTCGATGCAAGGAATAAACTGCTCGAAATGAACCATCATGGACCGTTTGCACTTGTCCTAGCACCAGAGCTTTATTCGCTAATACATCGTGTCCATAAAGATACCAATGTCTTAGAAATTGAACATATTCGTGAGCTTGTGACAGATGGCGTGTTCCAATCACCAGTTTTAAAAGGGAAAACGGGAGTGATCCTTAATACAGGACGAAATAACTTGGATCTTGCCGTATCAGAGGATTTTGATACAGCCTACATGGGCCAGGAAGGGATGAATCACCCTTTTCGTGTATATGAAACCGTAGTATTAAGAATCAAGCGTCCTGGTGCAATTTGCACACTAGAGGCAATAGGAGATTGACGCGTGAACATACGAGTTTTTACGGTTGGCTCACTCATTCCGGGTTCATTGGCGCCTGATCTGAATCCACCTGCAAGTCCCCTTTTTGAAAATGAAGAACCTAAACAGCCATCCGATGCGATTAGGGAAGAACCTCACTCTGAAAAAATAATTGTGCTCCAAGGCGAGAATAAATTCGAAATAACACCTGCTAATGGGAAGTTGCTTGATGTCGCTCTAAACCAAGGGAATCCCATCAAATACAAATGCCGTAAAGGAACCTGCGGACAATGTACCGTACAGGTCCTGCAAGGTCCAGGACTATCGAAGCCAAATGAACAAGAGCATATCAAGCTAGGGAACGAATTATCTAATGGCTATCGATTGGCTTGCCAAGCTGTCATCCTATAAATAGCAAAACGCGGTCCAGCACAAGGCGGACCGCGTTTTTATTAAGCAAATAATTGAACTAATTTATCTTCAACTGGGAATGGAAGCGAAACATTATGGTTTTTCAATTCTTTTACACTGATATCACGCACAAGTTTCAACGCTTCTTTTTTAAAGGAGCTTGTTACAAAACCTTCATTCACTTCACATAACTTTTGTAAATATTTCAATGTATCGTGCAACAGATATTGTTTAATATAAGTATTATTGAGCTGACAAATTAATTTGTGCTGTAAGCCTTTAATAACAGCAATTTGATCGACATGTACGATGACATTTGCACCATCTTGGTCGATAAAACCAACAGAAACATAATGACCTTTTGAGATATCAACATTCGTAAACACAGGGTTTAAATAGGTTTCACCTGATGATAACCTAATCGAATCAGCCTCAGCCGCACCGCCGATTTTACGTTGATTTGAAATAACCGTGTGAATATCCTTCAACCCATAAAGCATGTTAAACATGTTGTATCCCCCTCCAATATAATCTCTATAAGGTAATATTATAGATAATGAGAATCATTGTCAATGGGTGTCAGGCACCAAATTGTGGAGGTTGTTTGAAAAAAAATGAGTGAACGATCTTCTAAATGATGACAGATTGCCCTTCCAAAGAAATGCAAAACCTCTTGTAACAACATCACCATTCCTTAAACAGAGACCCTATTCTCCTTGAAGAATTGGGCTTTTTGTCTTTTCCGAACTTAAGTACTTATTGCCCTTGACCTAATATAAGGTAATATCCCGTCATAAATGCAGTGGCGAGTGAGAGAGCAGTAAGTGCTAATCAACATATACAGATTAAGACCACCCATCTTCATTCCTGAGGTTAGCAAAAATAAAATAGTAACAGTTAAAATGCATGAATTTAGCATGTTTTATAACGATATTCACCTATTATTAATATTGTAATATTTTCAAAGTTTGGTAACACTTTGGTCAAAATTTCGTCTATAATGGAGGAAGAAAAATAATAAACATCAAAGAGGGATTGATCGATGGGGAATCTTAAAAGCGGTTGGTCGAAGGGGACGTTAATTGCTGTCATTGCCGTTGTTTTTTTGTTTACAGGGATATTTGTTAGTAATTATTTTCAAGCAAAAGCTGCAGGCGATGAATCTAAAAATCATCAAAAAAATAAAGTTACGAATCTACCTGTGAAGAAAAATGTGTCAGCGGAGATGATTGTACGGAACACAAACGATTTAAAATTGGAAAAAGAATCAATAAGAAAGCAACAAGACAAAGCCGTGATATGGAGTAATCAGCAAGAACGAGAGACTAGTAAGGTGCCAAACAATCATACTACAAATAAAGCTGTGGCACACCCCACCACAAAAGATAAAACTACTTCTCAACCACCGACAAAGGAATCCATTGCAGCTCCGTCTAAACCAAAAAATACACAACCAAGAAATAGTGGTAAGAAAATTGTCTATTTAACATTTGATGATGGTCCAGCAGCTTTTTCCGATAAGATTATTGCGCTTCTTGAAAAGTATCAATTTAAAGCAACATTCTTTATGATTGATGGGAATATAAAGAGATATCCTGAAGCGGTTAAATTAATGACCAAGACAGGTGAAACGGTTGGACTACATAGTGTATCTCACAGTCAAAAGAAATTTTATAAATCTAAAGAATCAGTGCTTAGTGAATTAACCCAAAACCGTAACACCTTAAAGAAAGTGTCAGGTGTCGATTCTTTTATTATGAGAACGCCCTATGGCAGCGTACCAAACATGACAGACGAGTATAAAAAGGCCGTCAAGGAAAATGGGTATTTAATGTGGGACTGGAATATTGATAGTAAGGATTGGTACTATAAGGATAAACGCTATGTCAACAGCGTTATCGACCAAATAAACCAGAAGGAAGACCATAATGGACCGCTAGTAATCCTTTTACATGAGCGAAAGGAAACTCTTGCTTATTTGCCGTTACTTCTAGACTATTTAAAGAAACAAGGCTTTGAAGGTAAACCAATTGAAAATACTACTACTCCAATCCAATTTTGAGATAAGACAAATATCTGCAGATTTGGTAAACTAACCATATATTAAAAATTCTTTCATGTGATTTATAGTGAATATAATGGGGATCGATAATGGCCTATGATGAATAAACTATTGCAGAGCACCGGTTTCAAGAGAATATCAATTTTTGTCTTAATTGCCATTGCTATTTATGCAATGAAGTCAATGATTAATCTAATCTTACTTACGTTCATACTTACTTTTTTAATGGATCGGTTAGTCCAATTCATTGAAAGGAAAATTCCGCTTAACCGAAAGTTAATTGTTGTGATATCTTATGCGAGTATTGTGGGTTTGCTTTCTTATGGATTGGTCATGTATCTTCCAATGATTGCAGGCGAAATTACCGCATTAATCAAGCAATTAACCGCCTTTTATACAACTAAGCATGATAATATTGTACTGAATTATATAATGAGTCGAATGGAAGAAATAAAAATCTCAAGCTATTTAGAGCAAGGCTTTACCTTTGTATTTAAATATTTTACTGATATTAGTAAAATTGGTTTGCAAATTTTATTGGCTCTGTTAATGAGTTTGTTCTTCCTGTTGGAAAAGCCGCGTTTGATTGCCTTTACAAAGAAATTTAGAACCAGTAAAGTTTCACCTATTTATAGTGAAATTGAATTTTTTGGACGAAAATTTGTTGGAACGTTTGGTAAAGTGATTGAAGCCCAACTAATCATTGCTGTTGTGAACTGTATTTTGACAACCATCTCCTTATGGATCCTGGATTTCCCACAGCTTGGCGGGTTATCCATCTTGATTTTTATTTTGGGTCTTATTCCTGTTGCAGGTGTGATTATTTCATTAATTCCGCTTGCGATTATTGCCTATAGTATTGGCGGTTTGATCAAAGTCCTTTATGTCGGCATTGCCATTATGATTATTCATGGTATTGAGGCGTATATTCTCAATCCAAATTTAATGAGTTCAAAAACAAACCTTCCTGTTTTCTACACATTCATTGTCTTGATATTCTCCGAGCACTTTTTTGGTGTTTGGGGATTGATTGTCGGAATTCCCGTCTTTGTTTTCCTTTTGGATGTACTAGAAGTGACTGAGAATAAGAAGGCATAAAAAAAGCCCATTTTTGGGCTTTTTTGTTTATACTAAGTGTATGAACTGTTAGGAGGTGACTTTATGAGCGAATGTAAGTTAGACCATACCCATGAAGATGTAAAAAGTAAATACGTATCTCTTGCTGCTTTTTTGCCTGAAGATATGAAGCCATTATTTAATCAATTCTTTGAAAAAGAGCATACACAAGACCTTTTAAACGAGGTATTCCATTTGCTAAAAAAATACGATTTAGCTCCAGAAGATGAACAAGCTCACAGGAACAACCGCTTATATATGGTCCTTAAGAACGTATAATTAATAAGGGTGCCCCAATAATTGGGGTCCCTTATATTAACAAATACATGTTTTTCTTTTGACGCCAATTTTATCGCGGAGTTCGATTTTTTTTATATAATCAGTTGCTAATGGCACTTTACAAGCTGTTTGGCCGACATTCACATGAACATTGCCGATTTTTTCAGCTACCTTGATTGCCTCTTCATGTAGAGCAGTTAAATAGGCACCGGTACTTATGACAAATCCATTCATTACATAGCGGACCCGGTTTTTTTCTTCATGAATAGTTGTTTCCACCTGATGGAGGAGGTTGCGAATTTCCTCGATGTCGAGCTTTTCATCAGGAGTGATCGACAAATAATTGGCATACGTATTCCATCCGCAGACGGCAACCATTTCTTCTTCGGATTTTATCCATTCTCTTGCCAACTCAAGGGCAAAGTTACTTTCCGCCGCCACTCCGGCCACCGTATATTCTGCAAGCATATACCAATTTGCTTGCTTAACCCACTCTTGAAGTGTCTCTTTTTCCATCAATTTTGGATTCACAGAAAGTCCCGCTAAATACATGGCATCATGATTGCCGGTGTTATATAACGCTAGCGCTAATTCTTGATCCTTTTTCACATACTTCACTAGCTTTTTTAAATCGCCGACCTTTACCCCAAAGAAAGTTCCCTGTACGCCGTGATTGATAAAGGTTTTCTTTGTTTGTTCCGACCCCAGTTCAGCAAGCTTCCACATGATTTCATCTAATGTCATACTCTAACCTCCCAATACGCTGTTCATTTCTCTTATTTTATCATCTTTTTGGAAGAGTTTCCTTTTGTTGTCATTGTTAATCAAAGTTATTTATAATGAAATGAGTTGTTTTTGAAAATATTAAGAAAAGCAAAGTTTAACAAAGAAAAGAGGATACGATGGGCGAACTACTGCATTTATTAAAACGTGGCAATAAATCTGCCATGCTGGCGGCAATAATTAATACGATCATTTCAATTATAAAAGGTGTCGCTTTTATGTTTACAGGCAATGTGGCGATGTTCGCTGAAACGATGCACAGCCTCGGTGATGCTGCGAACCAGTTTTTTGTGTTTATCGGCTCCGCCTTAAGCAAGAAGGCACCGACTGAAAAATATCCAAATGGGTTCGGGCGCTTAGTGAATCTTGTTCTTTTGGGTGCTGTGTTAATTGTCGGAATTATGGCATTTGAAACCATAAAAGAAGGCTACCACCATGTTGTACATCCTACAGAGTCGGGCGGTTTTATCATTAATTTAGTAGTTTTAGCCGTTGCGACGCTTCTTGAAACGTTTGTATTATTTAAAGCAATGAAAGAGATTTTACATGAAATTGAGATTGAAGCAAGTGGGTTTCAAAATTTTACTAAAAGCTTTGCCAATATGGGTAGAGCTAAACCTGCGACAAAGCTTGTTTTCATGGAAGACCTTGTTGCAACCTTGGGCGGCTTGTTAGCGATTATTGCAGTCGTCATTTCTCACTTCACTGCATTCCATCAAATAGAGGGTTTGGCCTCGATGCTTATTGGTGGGATGATGCTCTTTGTTGTTGGAAGAGTCTTTTTGGATAATGCGGCAGGAGTCCTTGGTCAAGCAGATGAAGAGATGGAGAATAAAATCGGCACTCTTGTTATGGAGGACCCTGATGTCAAAGATGTTCAAGGGATAACTGTTATTAAAGAGGGTGAGGACCTGCATGTGGAGTTAGAAATCGAGGTCGATCCAAAATTAACGGTGGCCGCGGCTGATAATATTAAAGACCGTTTACACGAAAAGATTATGGCAGAAAAAGGTGTCGTCGATGTCACGATTGAGATTGATGAAGAAGATGACGTAATGAGTTGGAAGGCGCGCAGTGAATCAGCTGTAGATTAGTACATTTTAGATATTTTGATGTATTCCTCTAAAGGGAATGAAAAGGTTCGCGATTTTCGCGAACCTTATCTTTGCTTTTTTTCTATTGTCTAGCTCCAGCTCTTCCGCTGTTCTTATTCCCAAGGTTTATGTGAAGTCAGTACACTTGCCAACTCTTTACTGCTTTTTCTGTGTTCTTTCCGCTTTTCGGCTCTTTCTTTTCCTGTTTCAAATAGTTTTTTCTCTTCTTCAGTTTCAGGAATGATTCCTGGAACCTTTGTCGGTTTTCCATTGTCATCCAATGCAACAAATGTTAAAAAAGCAGTCGCGGCAATTTTTCTATTCCCGGACATCAGGTTCTCCGCAATAACTTTGACGAAAATCTCCATGGAAGAAGATCCTGTTGACGAGACAAACGTTTCGATACAAACTGAATCCTTCGGTGTAATTGGACTAAGGAAGTCGACCGAATCAATTGAAGCAGTGACACATTCCGCTCTGGAATGCCTTACTGCCGAAATAGAGGCAATCATATCAATATCACTGATTAACTTTCCGCCAAACAAGGTATTATGGTTATTTACATCATTAGGAAAAATCCGACTCGTTCTCACGACTCGAGATTCATTACACGTTTTTGCTTCCATCCAATCCCTCCAAGAACTATTTATTATAATTTACCCCAATCACTAACTTTCTTGTAGTTTTTAGTGAAATAGAGAAATTTATGGTACATTATTTAATATATCAATTGTGAGTCAGGAGGAACACTAAATGAGTTTGCAAGCACAGATCATGAAGGAGTTAAACATAAGTCCGACCATCCAACCGCAAGAAGAAATTCGGAAACGAATTGATTTTTTGAAAAATTACATAATCAAAACAAAGGCAAAGGGCTATGTTTTAGGGATTAGCGGCGGTCAAGACTCTACTCTTGCAGGCCGCCTCGCTCAACTGGCAGTTGAGGAGCTGCGCAACGAAGGACTGGATGCCTTGTTTATCGCTGTTCGTCTTCCTTACGGTGTCCAGCAAGATGAGGAAGATGCTAAGCGTTCATTAGCCTTTATCCGTGCAGATCGTGAGACAGTCTTTAATATCAAAACAGCCGTTGATGATGTACAAAAGGAATATGATACAAGTTATCAAGGGGCACCTTTAAGTGATTATCAAAAAGGAAATGTAAAAGCTAGGATGAGGATGATTGCTCAATATGCAATCGGGGGCATGGAGGGACTGCTTGTGATTGGAACGGACCATGCAGCAGAAGCAGTCACGGGTTTCTATACGAAGTATGGCGATGGCGGGGCTGACATTCTTCCGCTCAGCGGCTTAACCAAGCGGCAGGGGAAAGCCTTGTTAAAAGAGCTAGGTGCAGATGAACGTTTATATTTAAAAATACCAACGGCAGACTTACTGGACCAAAAACCTGGTCAGGCCGACGAAACAGAGTTAGGGATTACATATGATGAACTTGATGATTATCTGGAAGGAAAGCCAGTTTCAAAAGAGGCCGCAGAGAAAATTGAACATCGTTATCAGATGACTGAACATAAACGCCAACTACCAGCAACCATGTTTGACGAGTGGTGGAAATAAATAGACAAGAGATTGCTTAGCAAGCAGTCTCTTTTTTGCAGTAAAGAGTAACCATTGACACAAATTGCAGTGGGTCTTATATTATTATTTCTTCAGTATATCACCTGAAATTAGTAGTAACTGGTAGACGTATAAAGGAGATCGCTCAAGAGTTACGGATGGGATTATTGCCCTGCTGTCCACCATTTATTCGGTTTGGGTTATTATTGCCGGGACGGCTGATATCAAAACTTTCACCTACGGAATGATTTTGATAATGAGCGGAATCCTCTTTTATGGACCACTTTGGGGAAGAAAAATGCCAACAAAGGTAGAATAAGAAGAAATTTTATCAGCATAATAAATTTTTAACCTGTCAGAAGTTCTCTGATAGGTTTTTTTTTTATAAAAAAGGGTAAAATAATTTTAATTTCGTTCACATCTTTTCCTTTGACAGAAGCGAATCTGTGTAATATGATTAAATCCGATAAAAACAATCTGAATTAGGGGGTTTCACCAGTGAAAAAACTTACTATTATTTTTGCACTCTTATTAAGCTTTATGTTTGTACTAGCAGCATGCGGCAAGGATAATGCCGATAAAGATAATAAAAAAACTGATAACAAAACTGCTGAAAAAGCAGATAATGATTTATTGAAAAAGGTAAAAGATGAAGGAACACTTTTAATTGGAACAGAAGGTACATATCCTCCATTCACTTTCCATGATACTAGTGGCAATCTAACTGGATTTGATGTGGATCTTGCGACTGAGGTGGCTAAACGTATCGGGGTTAAACCTGAATTTAAAGAAACCCAGTGGGATGCGATGTTTGCTGGATTAGATGCGAAGCGTTTTGATATAATTGCTAACGAAGTTGGGATTCGTCCAGACCGTCAGGAAAAGTATGATTTCTCAGACCCATATATTACTTCAGCAGGTGTCCTGATTGCCCATAAAGATAATGATAAGGTTAAAGCATTTGAAGATATTAAAGGATTAAATGCAGCTCAATCGATGACAAGTAACTACGCAGATATGGCAAAGAAATATGGAGCTAAGATTGTTGGAGTGGATGGTTTCCAGCAAGCAGTTGAGCTCCTTGCTCAAAAACGTGTGGATGTGACCATTAACGATAAGCTTTCATTTTTAGACTATAAAAAGCAAAAGCCAGATGCGCCAATCAAGGTTGTTGCAACCGCAAATGATGCTTCTTCAAGCGGCTTTATGTTTAGAAAGAAAAGTGACACACTTGTTGACGAAGTGAATAAAGCGCTAAAAGATATCGTCGACGATGGCACTTACAAAAAAATCTCTGAGAAATGGTTTGGTGAAGATGTACTTAAATAGTATTTTTGCTGACCCAGAGAGAACGGCAAGGTTAATCGATATTGCAAAAACTTCCCTCCAGCCACTGCTGGAGGGTGCTATTATGAATACCATTCCATTAACAATCGTTTCGTTTATCATTGGGATTATTCTGGCGGTGTTAACGGCTCTTGCCCGAATTTCTCAGGTTAAATTCTTTCAAGGGATTGCCAGATTTTATGTTTCGGCGATTCGTGGAACACCATTGCTTGTTCAGTTATTTATTATTTTTTATGGACTTCCTAATATCGGAGTTACCTTAGATCCATTTATATCCGCGGTGATTGGTTTTTCTCTAAGTGTTGGGGCCTATGCTTCAGAAATCATTCGGGCAGCGATTATCTCCATTCCTAAGGGCCAGTGGGAAGCCGGTTATTCGATTGGAATGACCTATACTCAGGCGTTAAAAAGAATCATTCTTCCGCAGGCAGCAAGAGTATCCATACCGCCATTATCGAATTCATTTATTAGTCTTGTAAAAGACACTTCTCTTGCGTCAGTTGTCCTTGTAACAGAGATGTTTCGCCGGGCCCAAGAAATTGCTTCAACAACCTATGAATTTCTATTGGTATACGTAGAGGCAGCGCTTCTTTATTGGGTCATTTGCTTTTTCCTTTCGATCTTGCAAGGATACTTGGAAAAGAGAATGGACCGGTACACGTCTTAATGAGGGAGTTTTACGATGATTTCAATTAAAGGATTATATAAGCAATTTGGTCAATTAGAGGTGTTAAAAGGGATTGACCTCGTCGTTGAAAAAGGAAAAGTGGTCGTTGTCATCGGTCCATCGGGATCCGGTAAGACAACGATGCTCCGTTGTTTGAATGTGTTGGAAACTCCGACAAAAGGTGTTATTTCCATCGAAGGTCAAAGTTTGGATTTTTCTAAAGCTGTACCTAAAAAACAAATTTCCTCGTTTCGGCGCCTAACTGGAATGGTTTTTCAAAGTTATAATCTCTTTCCTCACAAAACAGCTATTCAGAATGTCAAGGAAGGGCCAATCATTGTAAAAGGCGAGGGGAAAGAGGCTGCAAGGAAAAAAGCACAAGCATTACTTGAAAAAGTGGGCCTTGGTGATAAAATTGATTACTTTCCCGCCCAGCTCTCCGGTGGTCAGCAGCAGCGTGTCGGCATTGCCCGGGCACTAGCAATGGAACCAGAGGTAATGCTCTTTGATGAGCCGACGTCCGCACTTGATCCTGAACTGGTTGGTGAAGTATTGAAGGTCATGAAGGACCTTGCTAGGGAGGGAATGACAATGATCGTTGTTACCCATGAAATGCGCTTTGCCCGCGAAGCGGCCGATGAAGTCATTTTCATGGACCAAGGTGTGATTGTCGAGAGGAACAAGCCAGAAGAAATTTTCACCAATCCAAAAGAAGAACGAACAAGGAAGTTCTTGAATATGATTCAATAAGGTGTTGTAGCCATGTGCTATGGCACTTTTTTATTTTAAAGTGAAAATGTTCATAGATTCTTCTTAATAGCACGGCAGGTCTTCGACAAGCATTATCGAAGTATAAAATAAAACCGGTAAATTTTAATAAAAAAGTGAAACTTTTCCATAATCTAACCGTATTTAAGGTAGATACATAGAAAGGATGATGCTTATGGATGAGGAGTGGTGGTTACGTAGCAAAAAATGAAAAAATGCCTTTTATATGAATGAAAAGGATTGATGCGCATGGAACCATTTAGCATTCCTTTAGAAACGATTTATTTATATGGGTTAATCATTTCCGGGGTATTAACCTTAATTTATGTCTTGTTTGCCGATGTCTTTCATTTTCATGGGTTTGGTGACGGACTCGATTTTCTTAACCCAGTCTTGATTTTCGCTTTCATAACCATCCTATCGGCAAGCGGTTATTTATTTGAGCGACTTTCTTCATTACATTATTTACTCATTTTAGGCATCTCGGCTGCTGCATCCTTGATTGTGGTGACGTTATTAAATGTCTTTGTTCTTGTCCCGCTGTCGGGTGTGGAGGAGTCACTAGTCTATAAAGAATCAGATTTGCGTGGCCGGACTGGGACAGTAATTACCACCATCCCTGTTGACGGGTATGGGGAAGTAATGATTGACAGTACAAGCGGCAGAATTGCCAAGCCAGCATCAAGCTTTGATGGGGACACGATTCCAAGCGGTACGAATGTCCTTGTGGTCCAAGTAGAAAATGGTGTCCTGCAAGTAACGGTTCATCATCAATTAGAGAGTTTTTTATAGGGAGGTTTTAGGAAATGGAATTTAACATTATCTGGGTTATTATTGGGATTGTTGCACTTATTTTTCTAGCTTTAATTGGCGTTTTTATTACCAAGTACAGAACTGCAGGGCCGGATGAGGCCTTGATTGTGACAGGAAGCTTCCTTGGCAACGGAAATGTCCATGTGGACGAATCCGGAAACAAAATCAAAATTATCCGCGGCGGCGGTACGTTTATTTTACCAGTCTTCCAACAGGCAAAACCACTCAGCTTGCTATCTAGTAAACTAGAAGTAACGACTCCAGAGGTCTATACTGAGCAAGGTGTTCCGGTCATGGCCGATGGGGTAGCGATTATTAAAATCGGCGGTTCGATTAGTGAAATTGCGACTGCTGCCGAGCAGTATCTTGGAAAGCCAAGGGAAGATCGCGAAAGTGAAGCCAGGGAAGTTCTTGAAGGCCATCTACGCTCGATCCTTGGCTCAATGACCGTAGAAGAAATCTATAAAAATCGCGATAAATTTTCACAAGAGGTTCAAAGAGTTGCCTCACAAGATCTGGCTAAAATGGGCTTAGTGATTGTCTCGTTTACGATTAAGGATGTTCGCGATAAAAATGGATATCTTGATTCCCTTGGGAAACCGCGTATCGCTCAAGTTAAACGAGATGCCGATATTGCCACAGCTGAAGCGGATAAAGAAACCCGTATTAAAAAAGCAGAGGCTTCTAAGGAAGCAAAGCGGAATGAGTTAGAGCGGGCCACAGAAATTGCTGAGGCGGAAAAAATCAATCTTTTGAAAATTGCCGAGTACCGCCGTGAACAAGATGTCGCCAAAGCACGTGCTGACCAAGCCTACGACCTAGAAAGTGCACGTTCGAAACAAGAAGTAATGGAACAAGAAATGCAAATCAAGATTATCGAAAGACAGAAACAAATTGAATTGGAAGAAAAAGAAATTCAACGTCGCGAACGTCAATACGATTCGGAAGTGAAGAAAAAGGCGGACGCCGACCGTTATTCTGTGGAACAATCGGCTGCCGCAAATAAGGCAAAAGAAATGGCAGAAGCAGAAGCAAATAAATATCGAATCGAAGCAATGGCTAAAGCGGAAGCAGAGCGGATTCGATTGGATGGTCTCGCCAAAGCGGAAGCGCAAAAGGCACAGGGTTCGACGGAAGCAGAAATTATTCGCTTAAAAGGTTTAGCAGAAGCCGAAGCCAAGGAAAAAATTGCCGAAGCATTCGAGCAATTCGGCCAAGCGGCAATCCTAGACATGATTATCAAAATGCTCCCAGAATATGCGAAGCAAGTCGCTGCCCCCTTATCCAATATTGATAAAATTACGGTTGTCGATACGGGCGGCTCTGGAGCGAATGGCGGTGCCAATAAAATCACCAGTTATGCAACTAATTTAATGGCTAGTCTTCAAGAATCATTAAAAGCATCAAGCGGGATTGATGTTAAGGAATTAATTGAAAACTACTCTGGCAAGTCGAATGTAAGAAAAAGCATTGAGGAATTGACAGATGAAGTGAAGAAAAAAGCAGAATAAGAAAAAAAATCCTTATCGATGGCGATAAGGATTTTTTATAATATGATTTCAAAGGTCGTTCCTAGATTGTGGCTGCTTGAAACTTCAATGGTTCCGCCGTGGGCCTCCACTAATTGTTTGACAATTGAGAGTCCGAGTCCGGTACCGCCGAGAGCACGCGTTCGTGATTTATCGACACGATAAAATCGCTCGAATATTCGCGGTAAATCTTCTTCGGGGATACCCTTCCCTTCATCCTGAACAATCATGTGAATCGCTCCGTCGATTCTTTTAACGACGACGTCTATTTTAGTTTTCGGCTCCGAATATTTCCGTGCATTATCAATCAGATTGAGGATCACTTGTTCAAAGCGCATCGGGTCAATTTTTGCATAAAGATGATCCGGGCATTCGAGAACGATTTCGATCTGGTACTCCAAGAAAGCCGGTGAAACTTTTTCAATGATTGTTTGAAAATAAGGTAATAGATGAACCTCTTCTTTTTCTATTGAAAAAGTATTTTCATCCATTTTTGCGAGATTAAATAATTCCTTCACTAGTTTCGATACCTTGCCAGTCTCTTCAAAAATAATTCCTAAATATTTATCTCTGTCCTCATTGTTCGTTCCTTGTCGGCGGGCAATATCTGCGTAGCCCTTAATATAAGTCAGTGGAGTACGGAGTTCGTGCGAGATGCTTGCAAGGAACTCATTCCGTTCATTTTTTAGAATTTCTAAATCACTTGCTAACACCTTAATGGATTCCCCGAGCTCTCCGATTTCATCTTTACCAACGTTTGGCAGGGAGACGGAGAAATCACCCTTGCTGATCCGTTTTGTTGCTTCACTCATTTGAATAAGCGGGTGAGTGACAAACCTGGTCAAAAAGATAATGATAATAATCATAAACAAGAGGGAAAGCAGGCCAGCAATCAGGAAATGCTGGTTAAGTCCGGAAATTAAATTTTTGATTTTTTTTGTATTTTGAAACATATAAACATAACCGTTGATTTTATTATCAACAATTACTGGGCTAATGGAAGCGATATAAGCTTCGTTTTTCCAGTCGTCTTCTAAAATCAAACCCTCGTGTGGCACACTTTTTGGCTTAATATTCATGATTTTTTTCATTTCATCTGCAACCTTATTGGACGACATATAAATCGTTCCATCTGGTTTTGTCAGAATCACCTGTGTATCGGTCTGTGCCTCCATTATGGCAATGTGCCGAATGGTTTCATCATGAAATGAAGCCTCGAGGATCTCACGGTGATTATTCCCTCGTGTCTGGAGAGAAGTTAACTCTTCATGAACCCGGGAATGAATGATATTATTATGCAAAAAAAACATCGAAATGCCTTCTAGTATAAAGATTGCAATAAAAAATAGAACGCCTATTTTAACTGATATTTTATTCATATTTCCAAGCACCTCACTCCCTAAGCATACTATAGAGTTTGCTGTACGAGCGCCTTATTTTGTAGCAAATTTAATAAAAAAAATGGACGCCCCACCGATTGGGACGTCCGAACTATATAAAAAAGAGAGGTTAAATTTGGGATGAGTAAGATGGTTTTGAACCAACTACTGCATCAATGAGGTGATAACAAAAACTTGGGATTCCTTTTAGTTATTCCCTCATTCCTAACTACACTCACATCTTACCGAGAAAGATTGAAGATGTTATGAAGAACTTGTGGTGAATTTGTGAAGTTACAAACATCACAGACTTGAAATGATATAGTTATTATGTGGGGAGTGGTAAAAATGAAGATATTATTAGTAGATGATGAACGTAGAATCATAGAGGTTCTTGAAGCCTATTTAGTAAGAGAAGGCTATGAAATTCATAGTGCCGATAATGGAATAGATGCCTTGAAAAAAGTAAAAATACTAAACCCTGATTTAATCATATTAGACTTAATGCTGCCCGATATATCAGGTGAAGAAGTTTGCCGGCTGGTCCGAAAAGAATCGGACGTGCCAATCCTGATGCTGACCGCCAAATCGGCAGAAGATGACCGCATCAACGGAATCGTGATGGGTGCGGATGATTATTTAACCAAACCGTTTAGCCCGCGGGAAGTCGTTGTTCGCGTGCAAGCTATTTTAAGGCGTGTGAAAAAGTCGGAGAAAGTAGAACGACTTGAATTCAATGGGAAAAGGCTTGTCATTGACTTAATAAAAAAGGAAGTAACCGTAAACGGAGACTATATTACCCTAACACCGATTGAATATAAGCTGTTAACCAATATGGCGGTGAATCCGGGCCGGGTCTACAGCCGGATGGATTTGCTTGAAAAGATTCAGGATGAAGGCATGTATTATGAGGGCTATGAACGCAGTGTGGATACCCATATCAAAAATCTTCGTAAAAAAATTGAGATGGATTCACGGCAGCCAGATTTTATCGTGACGGTATTCGGGATGGGTTACAAATTTGGAGGCGTATTAGATGCTGCAAACGCTCCGGTCTAAAATTCTCTTTTATTTAATACTCATCTCAATGATTGCCATCATCATTGTGAGTTTTTTTATCCAATATGGATTTGAAGAGAGTTTCAGCAGCTATTTAGATCACAATCGGGAAAAAAAGATTGATCGGATTATCACGGAAATTGAAAAGGATTATAAAAAAAATGGCCATTTCACCAGTGACCCCGTGTTTGGGCTCTTGCACGAACATGCGATGACCGATCAGCTTTACTTCCAATTGTATGATCGGCTGGGGCAATTGCAAATGGATTCCTCGAACATCCGTGGCATGTTGAATAGCTTCGGGTTAGCTGAACCTGCTCCAAATGGTGAAGAATGGCATTCCCAAACCTATACACTAAGGGTAGATGATAATATCATTGGGAAACTTGTCGCCATCTATCCGAAAGGTTTAATCGATGATGAGTATACATTTATCCAAACGATTCAATTGTACATTTATGCAGCCGTTTGTTTGACGCTCGTGCTGGCGATTATCTTTAGTATGCTTTTTTCCAAAAAACTCACTTCAGGATTACAGAAGCTATCGTTTGCGGCAAATGAGCTGCAGAATCATAATCTTGATATTCGGATTCCATTATCGGGCTTGCCCACCGAGGTAAAGGACATTGCGATTTCATTTAATAATCTTGCGGTGTCGTTGGCAAAGGAAGAAAACCTGAGAAAGCATTTTACGGGTGATCTGGCCCATGAGCTTCGCACACCGCTGGCCACATTGAGAAGTCAAATTGAAGCATTTCAGGATGGTATTTGGGAGCCGACTCCACAGCGTTTGCAGACAACCCATGAAGAGCTAATGCGGTTGGTTAGGCTCGTCAATGAACTAGAAAAGCTTCTTGCCGCTGAAAATCCGCAGATTCGACTTGAAAAAATGGAATTGGATGCAGGAAGTGTGCTGGCCGCGTTATTTGAGATTTTTCTGCCGTTGTTTACGGAGAAGGGTGTCCATCTCCATATTGAAGAACCTGTTCAGGACGAAATGTTTAAAGCAGACAGGGATCGCTTGATGCAAATCCTGTCAAACATCCTCAATAATGCCCTAAAGTATACACCGGAAGGAAAAAACGTCACCATTTCTGTCCAAACGGATATGTCTGGCTATGTCGGCTTCAAGATTCAAGATGAGGGATCAGGAATGGCTGAGGAAGATATTCCGCATATATTCGAACGCTTCTATCGCGGGGACAAATCACGAGACCGCAAAACCGGAGGAGTTGGAATTGGCCTCTCGATTGTAAAAGCCTTAATGGATGCGCATAGGGGCGTCATAAAAGTAAAAAGCAAGTTAAATAAGGGAACAAGCGTTACTTTGTGGTTTCCTCAGGAAGACTAACCCTAAATACACGAAGAAGGCCTCTGCAGTGCGCGGGGGCCTTCTGTGCAATTCACTCTTGAAAAAAAAAGGATGTGTTAAATGTCATTGTTGATTTTATGTTCAAGTTGATTGGAGCGGAAGGCGCGGAGACTCCTGCGGGAGGACGGGACAGGGGAGACCCCACAGGCGCTTAGCGCCGAGGAGGCTCTCCGGACCGCCCGCGAACCGCACGCGCCTGGAGCGGAAATCAACAGCCAAGGTTAACAGAGCCAAAAGAAAAAACAGCTCCAAACCGGAACTGTCAATTAACGTGCAACGGGGTAAAACTTTTTCCACTCATTTAGGAAGGATGCAGTGGAGGAATTCGGATGTTCTAGGACGCGTGGGGTTAGTCCTACTTGTTTCACCTCACCATTTACAATGATTGCAAGCTGTTTCGTGAGATAATTGACCTCCATCAGATCATGGCTGACAAAAACAGCCGTTGTCTTGGCATCGTCAATAATTTGCTTGAAATCTTCCATTAACCTAATTTTTGTTGGAAAATCTAAAGCGGAAAAAGGTTCATCTAAAAACAGAATCTCCGGTTCAACAATCATCGCCCGCGCTAAGTTGACCCGCTGTGCCTCGCCGCCGGATAAATATAGCGCATTTTTTTTCGCCAAATGACTGATCCCAAATAACTCCATCCAGTGCCCCACTTTTTCCTTGATTACCGATTTGGAGACTTTTCTTAAGGTTAAACCTATCGCAATGTTATGAAAAACAGTTCCATCTAACAATAAGGACTGCTGGAGAGCAATGGAGAATTTCCTTCGCAGCTCAAGCGGTGCATTCCCCTTAGGAATGGCCTGTCCTCGGTAAAGGATTTCACCACTATTTTGCTGATCAAGAAACGCCAGCAACTTTAGCAGCGTACTTTTCCCCGCACCATTTGGTCCCATGATACCGAGAAATTCCCCGGTCTGAATCTGAAATTCAGGAATATCAAGAATGATTCTATTATGGGCTTTATACGTAATGTTCTGCAGCTCAATTAAGGGGTTCATGATATTCGCTTCCTTTGCTGTAAAAATGTTAACGCTGCCGTAATCAACAGGGCAACCGATAATAATATAAACGATAGCGCTAAGGCAATATCAAAGTTCCCCTTTGAAACTTCCATCACAATCGTCGTCGTTAAAATGCGCGTGTCGCTTTGGATATTCCCGCCGACCATCATCGCAGCACCAACCTCAGCGATGACCCGGCCAAAGCCAGCCATAATTGCTGCCAATACCGCAATTTTTAATTGTTTAATGAGAATCCATAAGGTCTGTAGTTTTGTTGCTCCAAGTGCTTTAATTTGCAGAAGCATTTTTTCACTAATTTGCTGAAATGCTGTGCAGGTTAGACTGGTGACAATCGGCAAACTCACTAATATTTGTGCCATGACAATCGCTGTTGGTGAATAAAGCAGGGTAAGGTCTCCGAGCGGACCCGAGCGCCATAAAAGCATCGTAATCCAAAGTCCAGCAACAACAGGAGGCAGCCCTAAACCAATATTGATGAATAATAATAGAAGTCTGCGGCCTTTGAATCTAGTTAATCCAAGAAAAATGCCAAGCGGCAATCCTATCAAGGTACTAATCAGGATGGAAATTAGACAAACTTTAAGAGTGAGCCAGGTAATCGCAAATACTTCCTGATCACTAGAAAGGAGCATCTCTATCGCTTTTTTTAGTCCATCAATGAGTAGTTCCATTTAAAGTGCCTCCAGGATTTTCTATAGCTTTATAAACAGAAGGACCCTTAAAAAAGGGCCTTCATCTACTATTCTGTATACTTAATAAATAATGATTGACCGTATTCTTTCTTACCGAAATCTTCAATCACATCTTGTGTTTTCGCATCTACCATAAATTGTACAAATTTTTCAGCATCTTTGCTATTAATTTTGTCATGTTTTTCAGGATTTACTTGCATCACGTGGTAAATGTTCATTAAATCTTTGCCGCCTTCAACGACGATTTGAAGGGTATCCAAATTTTTCTCTTGTGCCAGCCATGTAGCGCGGTCAGTTAAGACGTAGCCTTTTTTCTCTGCGGCCACTTGTAAGGTTTGCCCCATGCCTTGTCCAGTTGAAACGTACCATTCCCCAGCCGGTTTAATGCTTGCCGCTGCCCAGATACCAAGTTCTTTTTTATGTGTGCCAGAATCGTCACCTCGTGAAACGAAAGTAGCTTTCGAATCAGACAATTTTTTGAAAGCTGCGTTAATGTCGTCACCGCTGACACCTGCTGGATTTTCCTTTGGTCCTACGAGAATAAAATCATTGTACATCACGCGTTTGTAGTTTATGGCATCACCGGCATCAACAACTGCCTTTTCAGCTGCTGGAGCATGAACAAGAAGGACATCTGCTTCCCCTTTTTTTCCCATTTCTAATGCCTGCCCTGTACCAACTGCAATGGTTTTTACTTTTACATTGTTTTCTTTTTCAAACATTGGGATCAGGACATCTAGTAAGCCGCTGTCTTGTGTGCTTGTTGTTGTGGCAAGGATCATTTCAGTTGGTGCTGCCATAGGTTCAGTCTTTTTTACTTTTTCTGCTGAATCTTTTGTGTCAGAATTTCCGCACGCGGCTAAAATTACTAGCAGCATCGCCAATAAGAATCCAAGATAACGATTTTTTAACATGTTTTTGTTTCCTCCGTTTGACTGGTTTGATAGGTGATTTTTCCTAATTCTGATATATCATATCCTTCCAAATCCGTTAAACTGTCTTTGAAACTAGCAGATTGTAAATACTGAATTAGGTCTGTTAAACTTTGTTTATTTTCAGAGGTGAAGCGGAATACAAGGTCAAAATGTTCTTTCGCTACTGGGAGGAAGTCCAATCCTAAATGGCTTGCAGCCGACTGAATTCCGAAGGTGACATCAGCCATGCCCCTGCAAATGTGCGAGGCAGCAGATAAATGATTCCACTCCTCCTTGCTATACCCGCTAATTTTACTAGGATCGATTCCATAGCTGGAAAGCTTTGAGTCAAGTAAAAATCGTGTTCCTGCCCCTTTCTGGCGATTAACAAATTGAACATCATTTCTCGTCAGGTCAGGAAAATCATGAATATTTTTCGGATTGCCTTTCGCGACAATAAAGCCTTGTTGTCTTGCCGCTAATCTAAGCACCAAAATTGATTCGTATACAAAAAGTTGATGAATGAATGGCAGATTATATTCTTGTGAGTTTGGATCGAGTAAATGAATTGCAGCAATATCACATTGGCCCCGGTATAGCATCATTAACCCTTCAAGACTGCCTATGTATGAGGGCTGGATTTGCAAGTATAATGCTGTAGCTGCTTGTTTCGCGAAATGTTCGACCAGAAAGTCGTGACTGCCTGATAATCGAATGGATTGGGACGGATTACATGGAGTCTCTGTTGGTTCAGATAGACTTTTTTTGGCGGGAGCCTTTGTGTTCTCTTTAAATCTTTCCAGCTCAGCTTGTTCAATTCTCATTTTGTTCCCAATCTTAAATGCCTGCAGATCACCTCTTTTAATTAACTCATAAACCGTATGCTTTGAGATTTGAAAGATTTGGGCCACTTCATCGGGTGTATAAGCCTTCTCACCCATATGTCACCCTCCTTTTTCCAGTTTTTATTTTATAAAAAGAATAGCATAATAAAAGTGACTTTTGTTAAGATTTGTTAAGTTTCGTTTGGGATTGTCATGAGTTGTTCAAAAAACAATCAAGTTTTCACAAGATTTTCACAAACTTCACTCATTGTTCAATCGTGAGCATAGACAAATATTGTAATATAAGGAGAGAATATTAAATTTGCGAAAAAGGGGACGGATCTAAATGTCTAAGCTTCTATATATAACAGCAAATCCAAAAAATGATAGTAAACTTTCAAAAGGAATGCAAATTGGGGAAGTATTTTTAGAAGAGTTCAAAAAGGAACAGCCTGATGTGGAAATTGAGCATATGCACTTATATAGTATGGATATCCCTGAGATTGATATGGATTTACTTTATGCACGTGCAAAACTATCATTTATGGGCTATACAAAAGATCAGCTTAAAGAAGGAGAGCGGACGAAACTAGAAAAAATGCATGCGCTGGCAGACCGTTTTATTGATGCGGATTACTATGTGTTTGTTACACCGATATGGAACCTTGGTGCACCCGCAATTTTAAAATCCTTCATGGATTGCTTATTTATTGCGGGGAAAACATTTACTTACTCTGAACACGGTGCAGAGGGACTTCTTACCGGAAGAAAGGCAATTCACATTCAAACACGCGGAGGCATTTATTCCATCGGCCGAATGGTTGATTTTGAAATGGGTGACCGTTATTTGAGTAAAGCCCTTGAATTCCTTGGCTTTGAATTAATGGAAACGGTATTTGCCGAGGGAATGGATCATAATCCAAAGATGATTCCTGAAATTATGGCAAAAGCGAAGGAACAAGCAGCAAAAGCAGCTAAAGAAATGGCGAAATTGCCAGTTTCATTATAAAAATGAGCGACTCGAGTGCTGTCGAGTCGCTTTTTCGTTGTTTTTTTATAAATATCGCATGAGTTCTCATCCTAATTGCGGAAAACCCATTTTTGTTTGCGAAACTATTTTTCTGAACCTTAACTCACTAAAATTTACCTGTAAATTGGAAAACTAACACAAGTACTCCTAATGCCCAAACATAAATTGCAAATGGTTTTAAGGAATGATTTTTCAAATAGCCAATCATCCACTTAACGGCAACATAACCGAAGGCAGCAGAAGCGACAATACCAACGAGCAATGCCGACAAGGAGATTTCTTCACCTTGACCGCTGAGTAAATCCTTCGTTTGCAGGACAATCGCGCCAGCAATGGCTGGTGTGGACAATAAGAAGGAAAAATAAGCAGCTGTTTCACGATCTAATTTTCGCCAAAGCGCCGCAACGATCGTCATCCCTGAACGAGAAATCGCAGGCATAATCGCAACGGCCTGAAAGGTACCGATAATGAGGGCATCTTTATAGCTGATATCATCCATTTTCTTGTAGCCATTTTTCGCTGAATCAGCGATCCACAGGAAGATCCCCGTAATTAAAAACTCCCAGCCAATCGTAACCCCAGTTTTCGAAATTTCATCGATATAATCTTTAAACGCAAGTCCAAAGATTACCGCTGGGATGGTACCAACAATCAACAAAAAGGTTAACTTACTAAACGGGTTTTTGATAATTTTTATAAATTCATCCTTATAAAAAACAAAAACAGCCAGCAATGTGCCGACATGAAGCATCGTATCGAGCAAGAGTCCGGCTTCCTGTAAGCCGAATAAATTTCTTCCTAAATAAAGATGGCCAGTACTGCTGATCGGCAAGAATTCGGTTAAACCTTGGATAATCCCCAGAATTAGTGCTTCTAATTTTGTTAACATAGTTACCCTCACATTCTAAAGAAATGTTAAGCCTGTACATTTAAAAGATATGCTAAAATTACCTATTTAATGAAATCGTATTCTATTTTAGGATTCCGTTTCCAATTAGGCAATGAAAATATCTAATGTCTAAACAAAATAAGTGCAATTGGATGGCATCCTCCCATAAAATAGAAATATACTCGTTCGAGAGGAGAAACGCATTTGGAAAATTCACATCTTCATTTTAATACGTCGATCGGTGTTATGAAGCCCGAAAATATTCGAAACAAAGACCAGGCCTGTCCATTTTGCGAAAGAGATCAACTAACGAACCTTATCGCTGTGGACGAACCGATTATTCTTTTGAAAAATAAATATCCTGTTTTAGAAAATACCTATCAAACGGTGTTAATTGAAACGGATGATTGTCATGGTGAATTATCGACCTACCCAAAAGAGCATTTACATAAATTGATGAGATTTGGAATCAAGCATTGGTTAGCTATGGAGGAAACTGGCCGCTATCAATCTGTGATCTTCTTCAAAAACCATGGACCTTTGTCAGGAGGTACGCTCTCCCATCCTCATATGCAAATCATTGGCTTGGATGATATTGATTATAAAGAGAAGGTAACCCATGAAATGTTTGAAGGGATTGTAATTGATGAAACAGCGGAAGCCCGGTTTACGCTGTCGACAAAGCCCCGTGTTGGATTTTATGAATTCAATATTGAAATGGATGATTCGTGTTACCAGGAAAAGTTTTCGGATTACCTGCAAACGGCTGTTCATTATATTTTGAACCATTTTCCATTCAAAGCAACGAGCTATAACTTGTTTTTTCATCATATTGAAAATAAAATCTATGCAAAGGTTGTTTCGCGCTTTGTGACCACCCCGCTTTTTATTGGATACGGCATTCCACAAGTTCCAAGTAATCTGGAATGGATGGCTATGGAATTGCAGCGGATCTACTTTAATAAATAAGAAGAAAAAACTATGGGCGCTTCCGCTTTCTAATTTATGTAAATTAAACCATTCACAGTTTAGAAGTTGTGATTTACTGATAATAAAAATATAATGAAGGAATGCAGCATTTCATAGTAAGGTGGAACTGATATGACTTCAAATAACGACAAAACTTCAAAACTTGATTACAATCTTGTTTTTATATTGATATTACTGTTTTTAGCGAGCTGTTTAGCAATTTTTAGTGCGCAGGCGAGCGGACAATACAAGGAGAATTTTTTAATCAAGCAAATTGTTTGGTACGCGGTTGGTGGAGGGATTATCACTGGGGTTATGACCCTCGATTCAGATCAACTCCGAAAGCTAACCTGGTATGCTTATGGGTTTGGAATACTTATGCTTGGATTTTTAATTGTTGCCCCGGAAAGCATCGCACCAGTTATCAATGGGGCGAAAAACTGGTTTAAGGTTCCTGGCATTGGTACCCTCCAACCATCTGAGTTTGTTAAAATCTTCATTATATTGGCTCTTGCGCGCGTGATTGAAGATCATCACCTCAAAACTCAAATAAAAACCATGCAAACGGATTTTTGGCTTTTAGTTAAGCTTGGCATTGTAACCATGGTCCCTTTAGCACTTATTATCAAGCAGGACTTAGGGACATCGCTTGTATTCTTAGCGATATTATTAGGGATGGTATTTATTTCGGGGATTTCGTGGAAGCTGCTCACACCATTGTTTGCAGTAGGTATGGCGTTAATTGGAACGATTTTTTACTTTGTATTATGGCATCCAGAAGTTTTGGAAAAGTACCTTGGGGTGGGCCAATATCAGCTTCGTCGGATTTATTCTTGGCTAGATCCTTATAGTTACCAAGGATCGGACGCCTATCAGTTGACAAAATCATTACTTGCGATCGGATCAGGCCAAACGGGCGGTAAAGGATTGGGAAACCGTGAAGTTTATTTGCCTGAAAGTCAAACGGATTTTATTTTTAGTGTCGTTGGCGAAGAATATGGCTTTATTGGGGCAAGTGTATTGATTAGTCTGTTTTTCTTATTGGTTTATCATATTACCAAGGTTGGTATGGAAACAAAGAATAATTTTTATACGTATATTTGCGTAGGGGTCATCAGCATGATCACCTTCCACGTCTTCCAAAATATTGGGATGACGATTGGCGTTCTACCGATTACAGGGATTCCTCTACCGTTTATCAGTTATGGAGGCAGCGCCTTAATGGGGAACATGTTCGGGCTCGGCTTAATTTTTTCGATTCGCTACCATTATAAAAAGTACATGTTTTCGACAACAGCTTAATATAGAAAAAAGAGCGAAGTGGGTTCGCTCTTTTTTTGTGCTTGAAATTGGTGTTTGGCGGAATAAACCCAGGATTTGGCGGAATTGCGGTTAAGTTTGGCGGATAAAATTGAGTAGTCGGCGGAATCCCGGATAAGTTTGGCGGAAAAACCAGAAAAGTTAGCGGAATCCGGCTAGGATAGGAGAACTCTACCGCATTTTATGGGGTGTCTATTCTGGCTTGGCGGAATAAACCGAGGATTTGGCGGAATTGCGGTTAAGTTTGGCGGAATAAATTGAGAAGTCGGCGGAATCCCGGATAAGTTTGGCGGAAAAACCAGAAAAGTTAGCGGAATCCCGCCAGGATAGGAGAACTATACCGCATTTTATGGGGTGTCTATTCTGGCTTGGCGGAATAAATCGGGGAGTCCGCGGAAATCCGGATAAGTTTGGCGGAATAAATTGAGAAATTCGCGGAATCCCGGATAAGTTTGGCGGAAAAACCAGAAAAGTTAGCGGAATCCCGCCAGGATAGGAGAGCTATATCACATAATTATGGGTATCTAGGCCAGGTCGGCAAAATCCCCGTTCAAATCTGCAGAAAAAATATTCAAAGTAAACAAAAAGAGCGAGGCCATGGCAAGCCTTGCTCTTTTCTAATATATAATGGGAGGGTTTTTGATAAAAATTGCTTATTTCTTTAGTAAGATTTTCTCAAGGTCATCGAGCATAATATTTGCAGCCAGAACACCGCCCGCGGTATTCCAAGTTGCGTCACTTACCTCATGAACATTTCCACTCTTCACAGCATTTAAATTTTTCCAAAGTGGATCGTTTGTCCATTCTTTTGCAGTATCTAAGGCTGCTTTATCACCTGGTGGCGCATAGGTGAAGTAGAAAAGCAGGTCTCCATCCATTTTAGGAATGACTTCTTTGCCTACCTCTACAGCGAGTAAACCAAGCTTATTATCCGGAGTGAAAAGTGCTTCCTGCTGGGCAGCACGTTTGAAGCCTAATTTATCAAAAATAACACCAGAAAAAGAATCAGTGTAATAAATACGAGATTTACCAGCCATAAAACGAACAACAGAAACCTGTTGATTTACTTTATCGCCGAGTTTTCCTTTTAAATCTGCTACATGTTGATCAAAATCACCTAAGACTTTGTTCCCTTTTTCTTCAAGGTTCAAAGCTTTTGCATATAATTTAAAGTTTTCTTGCCAATCGCCTCTAAGTGTTTCGGAAAAAACTGTAGGAGCAATTGCACTTAGTTGGTCATACACTTTTTCTTGACGCAGCTTGTTTCCAATAATCAAATCAGGTTTTAACGAGGCAATTTTCTCCACGTTTACTTCACCCTCAACTCCAACAACCTCTACGCCATCCATATCCTTTTTAATATGATCATACCATGGATCTCCAAGCCAAGATTGTACAGCCCCTACAGGTTTTATACCTAAAGCCAGAAGAGCTTCTGTTCCTTCATTTGTGAGAATAACGACTTTTTTAGGCGTACCTTTAATTGTGGTTGATCCCATCGCATGCTCAACCGTATAAGATTTTTCTGTAGTAGTTTTTGCTTCATTTTTCTTTTCAACAGTTTTTGCCTCATTACCGCCGCCGCAAGCAGCTAATAAGAAAATGGTCATAACTGAAAAAAGAGTAAGTATTGTCTTGATTGCCTTCATTGTTTATGTATCCTCCTTAGCTAATTGTTAATGATAATCATTTTCAATGACAACTTAATCATAAATTGAGTAGTACCGATATGTCAACGGTTTAATTGAAAATGATTATCAAAATTATTTACATTTTTGTGAACAGAACACGTTATAATTGAAAATGATTTTCAAAGTCATTGACAATGATTATCAATTGGAGATAGACTTAAATTAATTAATTCTAGTAAGAAGTTAGAAAGGTTTCCATAGATATGCTCTTAAAAAGTACTTCATCAAAATGGATTGGATTAATAATTGCCGTCTTGGGAATGGTGTTATTTATGTGTGCCAGTGTCATTTATGGTTATACCGATACCAGCTGGCAAACAGCAGTAGATGCCTTTACTAAAAATAACGGATCCAATGAACATATCATTATTCAAACCGTAAGGCTGCCTAGAGCGTTAATCGCCTCAGCCGTCGGCGCTAGCCTGGCCATTGCCGGTGTCCTCATGCAAACATTAACAAAGAATCCGCTTGCATCACCTGGAATATTTGGGATTAATGCAGGTGGAGGATTTGCAGTTGTCGTAGCGATGACTGTGTTTTCTGTAAATAGTTTAAATGCGTTTAGCGTTCTTGCTTTCTTAGGAGCTGCCGTTGCAGCGATAAGTGTTTACGCCATTGGTTCATTTGGACGTGAAGGTTTAACGCCAATGAAGCTCACATTAGCAGGGGCTGCGATGTCAGCGATGTTTTCCTCCTTTACTCAAGGATTACTAGTGTTGGATGAGGTCATGCTTGATCAGGTTTTGTTTTGGCTGGCAGGCTCTGTCCAGGGTCGAAAATTAGAGACGCTTGTCTCGGTTTTACCTTATATTGGGATCGGCTGGATTGGTGCCGTGTTAATTGCTGGTAAAATGAATATCCTGTCCATGGGGGAAGATGTTGCCAAGGGGCTGGGTTTAAACACAGGACTTATCAAAATCGCCATAGGCATAATTGTTATTTTACTAGCGGGCGGTTCTGTAGCTGTCGCAGGTCCAATTGGTTTTGTGGGTATTGTGGTCCCACACATTACTAGATCGATTGTTGGGATTGATCATCGTTGGGTCATCCCATTTTCAGGCGTATTAGGAGCGATCCTATTAATCGCGGCAGATATCGCCGCAAGATACATTTTCATGCCGTCTGAGGTACCTGTTGGTGTCATGACAGCCATCATTGGAACTCCATTCTTCATTTACATCGCAAGAAGGGGGTTCAATGGACGATGAGTAAATATAAAAATTTCCGCCTTTTTAATGGAAAAATGTCCTTTTTAGTTGATCGAAAAGCATCATTAACTTTTTCCATCCTACTCCTCGTTGCATTCTTTGTTTTTGTGGTTAGCACGGGAAGCGGTGAAATGAAGATTAACCCTCTTACAGTTATAAAAGTGTTATTCGGCGGCGGACCTGAGATGGAAAAGCTTATTATTACATCTTTTCGCCTCCCAAGAATTATTGTCGCCTTAATGGTTGGTATTTCACTAGCGATTGCAGGTGGTATTTTACAAGGAATGATCCGAAATCCGCTAGCTTCCCCTGATGTTTTAGGGATTACAGGTGGAGCAGCCGCTGCCGTTGTAAGTTTTTTAGCGATTTTTAGTGATAAAAATCATTCATTAACGGTAAGTATCGCATGGCTGCCATTAGCTGCTTTTATAGGTGCAACAGTGATAGGATTTTTAGTGTATTTTCTTGCTTGGAAAAATGGTGTTTCACCGATCAGGCTTGTGTTGATTGGAATTGGGATCTCAACGCTAATGCAAGCGATCACTACTTTAACCATGGTAATGGGCCCGATTTACCAGGCGAGCCAAGCTAATATATGGATTACCGGAACCGTGTACGGTTCCAATTGGAGTAATGTTGCCATCCTTGTCCCGTGGACGGTTGTCTTCGTGATAATTGCTTTGGCAGTAGCACGGACGATTAATATCCAAGAGCTCGGTGATGAGGTTGCAACTGGATTAGGCGGCAAGGTTCAAAAACAACGGTTTTTATTATTAATGATCAGCACCGCCTTGATTGGAGGTTCCGTTGCTTTTGCCGGGGGCATCGGTTTTGTCGGCTTAATGGCACCTCATATGGCGAGAAGGTTAGTGGGTTCATCGTTTGGAGCATTGCTTCCAGCGAGCGCCTTGATTGGCGGGATTCTTGTCATGATCGCTGATTTAATTGGCAGAACGTTGTTTTCACCGTTAGAAGTCCCAGCCGGAGTGTTTACCGCTGGCATCGGGGCACCGTATTTTATTTACTTACTTTTTAAAACAAGAAATCCCTAGGAAAGCGGAAGCGTCCGTTTAGCGAAGTACACTAATCGCTGGGCGCTGGAGCTAGACAAGAAGCAAACCAAAAAGTCAAAAAGGAGCTGTCAGATGATGAATGCGATTGAAACGAAGAATTTATCACTATCCTATGGGGAGACTCTCATTATTGATGAATTAGACTTGAAGATTCCAAAGGGTGAAATTACCGTGTTTATTGGCGGAAATGGCTGCGGAAAATCAACTCTGCTTCGTTCAATCGCTCGTCTCTTGAAGCCAAAGTCTGGCGCTGTCTTGCTTGAAGGGAAAGCGATTGCCAAGCTGTCGACGAAGGACATTGCGAAAAAGATGGCAATTTTACCACAATCGCCTTCAGCACCTGAAGGTCTAACCGTCCTGCAGCTCGTCAAACAAGGCCGCTATCCACACCAAACCTGGTTAAAACAATGGTCAGAGGAAGATGAGAAAAAGGTCAATGACGCCCTTAAGGCAACAAGATTAGAGGACCTGAAAGAAAGAACGGTTGATTCGCTCTCTGGCGGTCAAAGACAGCGTGCCTGGATTGCGATGACACTGGCTCAGGATACTGATGTCATTCTATTAGATGAACCGACTACCTACCTGGATATGACCCATCAAATCGAAATCCTTGATTTGCTGTTTGAACTAAATGAAAAGAAGAAGCGGACCGTTGTCATGGTACTTCACGATCTCAATCTGGCCTGCCGTTATGCCCATAATGTCGTGGCTCTCAAGGATCAGAAGGTATATGACCAAGGAAAACCGGAACATGTGATTAATTGCAGCCTTGTCAAAAATGTTTTTGGCATGGACTGTGAGGTAACAATGGACCCTCTATTTGGGACACCGCTCTGCATTCCTTATGGAAAGGGAAGATGTATCCTCGAAAAGGCGGTAGCGATGAATGGTTAAGTTATTCGTGGAAAATCAATTGGAAAAATACAGATTCAAGGCCAACTTAGAGCATTCATTCAAGGTTGCCGATCTCTTAGATGAATCGTACCTCAAGGACTTTTTGAAAAATTTAACCGATGCCATTGAGGCTCCATCTGAAAAAGTAGCTGCTTCCATTTTTATTAAACGCTATGCCTTTTTAGGCGTGATATCTCTTTATGCGATGACTGCTTTGAATAAAAAGCTAAATGTAACGTTGGATAATATAAAAATGGAGTCGGCTGTTCGAGGGAGAGATTGGCTTCCGGCGATTTCATTTAACGATGTTACTGTTCAGGACTGGGATGGCAACGACCGTTCTGAATGGCGAGCCAGCGTTTTTAAAGATCTGTTTGAAAAGAACATTTTTCCACTGATCTCACAACTGGAAAAAACAATCGGTATTTCGAAGTTAATCCTGTGGGAAAATATCGCTGTCTACTTATTTTGGCTCTATGAAACCGAACTAAAAGATTATGATCAAGTTGCAGAGGATTTTCGCTACTTAATTTTAGAAGCCGAAGGAAAGTTATTTGGTCGCTACAACTTAAATCCACTGCAAAAGTACTTTGCTGAAAAGACATATTTGGAAGAATGGGATACAGAGGTAAGAGTAAGAAAGACCTGTTGTTTTACATACCAACTGCCGGCAGGCAAGCGCTGCAAAACCTGCCCATGTACCCAAATTGTGAAGGACAGAAGGTGTCATGATGGAGAAAGCATTTGTGAAGCAGTTCGAAGCTTTGCTTGAAAAATATAGTGAACTTTTGGTTGGAGAATCCACTGATGAAACGAAGGAGAAGGTGAAGGTATGGGCATTGTATTCTCATATTGCCAAGTCGATGCCTGCTCTGGCTAAGCACTGGAATGGGCTCTACCCGGATGCTAAGGAAGAAATGATGCAGATTATTAATGAAATAAAAGTCATGAATGAACAACATCGCTCATCTTCTCAAAATTAAAATTCATACAATAACCGGAGGCGGTGATGCCTCCGGTTTTTACAATTATTGAATAGTCCCGCCACTTGGTAACTGATTCGTGTATCCTTGAAACTGTTGGTAGGACTGCTGCAGCTTTTGCTGATCAGCAGCTTCAACTGAATACCAGCCCTTTTTAAACATGAGGTCATAAAGGTTGCGCTGGCATTGTTGAGTTTCTGTAAAAACCTGCATAATGTCCTGATACAATCCTTCGTGGCTTGCTTCATGTAAGGCCATACTGTAAGCACTTGTCATATACTTTTCCGTTGTTAGTAAATCATTGATGAAATCGCGTTCGTTCATTTGCGGCGTTTTTGGTACCTGGGTCTCAGGGTTTTTAATCTTTTGTTGTTGGTTTTGATATTGATTCATTTCAACTTTCCTCCTTTGTGCGTCTTTTCTTTATTGCATATTATTGAGCGGCTGCTGTTGGTTGGCGTGCTGGCCTAGGTGACCTAGCAGTTGTTGGTAGTGGCGCTGATGCATTTGTCCCACTTTTTCTGCTTCTGCTTTTAATTCAGGGTCCTGACACTGCCCGGCAAAAAAGTGTGCTTTTTTAGCAGAGAGCAAATTCCATGACATCATATCTGTTAAATAAAGGGCATCTTTTGTTGATACAACTCCGGGTGGCTCTGGCATCCTCGTTTGTTGATTTTGCATGTTCATATTGGGCATATTCATATTTTGTTGCAGCATAATAACCCTCCTAATTCGTGTAATCTTTACGACTTTATGGTCTCTCAAACAGGAATTTTTATACAAAAAGAGAAACAGGCTGACGTGCTCAGCCTGTTTTCTTCATCCTCGTTTAAATTGATTGTTTTGGCTGTTTTTTTTGTCAACGTGAGCCTCTTCGCCGCCTGGCCCGCCATTGCCCTTCACACTTGCAGCACTAACGCCTGCTTTGGAAGGATCCTTCTTCATTTTCGCCATTGTTATCACCTCGGATATTAGGGTGCCCTTTTATAGCCAAATATTTAAAAAATTTTTTTAAAAAAAATTATAAAATTCCACGTTTATGGATTGCACAAATTTTCAAAATATTCTATAGTAAGTAATAATAAGACTCATTCATATGTGAATTTTTTTTGACAAAAAAATGAATGAGTATTCATTCAAAGTTTGAAGGGGGAGACAATGTTGAACCAATTAATTAAAAAAGCAGCTGTCCTAGGGTCCGGAGTTATGGGGTCAGGAATTGCTGCCCACCTAGCGAATATCGGTATTCCTACACTATTATTGGATATTGTGCCACGTGAAGTAACGAAAGAAGAAGAAGCAAAAGGACTGACTTTAGCGGATAAACAAGTTCGTAACCGCATCAGTGCCGCGTCCATTCAAAAATTATTGAAGCAAAAACCTGCCCCACTAGCGGTGAAAAAGAATTTGGCCCTGATTGAAGCAGGTAACCTTGAGGATGATTTAGTCAAACTGAAAGATGTGGACTGGGTCATTGAGGTGGTTGTTGAAAACCTCAACGTCAAGAAACAGGTATTTGAAAAGGTCGAACAATACCGCAAACCTGGCAGCATCATTAGTTCCAATACCTCAGGAATTTCTGTAGAAGCGATGGTTGAAGGCCGTTCTGAAGATTTCCAAAAACATTTCCTTGGCACACACTTCTTTAACCCGCCGCGCTATTTGAAATTGCTTGAAGTGATTCCTACTCAATATACGGCTCCAGAAGTACTTTCATTCATGAAAACTTTCGGTGAGGATGTCTTAGGAAAAGGTGTGGTTGTCGCCAAGGATACACCAAACTTTATCGCTAACCGGATCGGGACTTACGGACTGCTCGTAACTGTTCAGGAAATGTTGAAGGCGGGCTTAAGTGTCGGAGAAGTAGACTCCATCACAGGGCCACTCATTGGCCGGGCAAAGAGTGCAACCTTCCGAACACTAGACGTGGTTGGATTGGACACCTTCTATCATGTGGCTAATAACGTCTATGAAAAAGTCGAAGGTAAAGAAAAGGAAGTTTTCGAAATCCCTCCCTTTATAAAGGGAATGGTTGAAAAAGGCTGGCTTGGAAGCAAATCGCGTCAAGGCTTCTTTTTGAAAAAGGGGAAAGAAATTCTTGAATTGGATCCAAGCTCGTTGGAGTATGGTCCACGTAAAAAACTATCGACACCTGCGGTTGAACTTAGCAAGCAGGAAAAAGGCACAGCGAATAAATTGAAAGCGCTTGTATATGCCAATGATCGGGCTGGACAATTCTTATGGAATACAATGGCACAGTCGTTTGTATACTCCGCTCAGCTATTAGGCGAGATTGCTGACAATATCGTTTCCATCGACCGTGCAATGAAATGGGGCTTTGGCTGGGAAACAGGGCCATTCGAAACATGGGATGCGATTGGTGTAGAAAAATCCGTTCAAAAAATGAAGGAAGCCGGTCTTGAAGTTCCAGCCTGGGTAACGGAAATGTTAGAAAATGGCCATTCATCTTTCTATTTAGAAGAAAATGGCGAGTTGTTCTTCTATGATAACGGCCAATATCGATTGGTTGAACTTAATCCAAAGGCACTCGACCTGAAAAAGATTAAGAAACAAAAAGGTGTTATTAAAAAGAATAGCGGGGCAAGTCTGATTGATATCGGGGATGGCGTAGCTCTATTAGAGTTCCATTCACCTAACAATGCCATTGGTCTTGATATTGTTCAAATGATTAACTATGCCGTGGAAGAAGTTGAGAAGAACTATAAGGGGCTAGTCATCGGCAACCAAGGAAAGAACTTCTGTGTCGGAGCGAACCTAGCGATGATGCTCATGGAAGTGCAGGATGACAATATTTATGAGTTGGATATGATTGTCCGTAACCTTCATAGTGCCTTGCTGAAAGTGAAATACAGTCCTAAGCCAGTCGTTGCTGCCCCGTTTGGAATGACACTTGGAGGCGGTGCTGAGGTGTGCTTGCCGGCAGCGCACATTCAAGCTTCAGCCGAAACGTATATGGGTCTTGTTGAAGTCGGTGTCGGCTTACTTCCAGGCGGCGGCGGAAACAAAGAGCTTTATATGAAGCACTTAGAAAACCTTCCAAATGGTGTACCATTTGACCTACAGAATGTCGCTAATAAAGTGTTTGAAACGATTGCCACTGCAAAAGTTTCCACATCCGCTGAAGAAGCACGTGAAAATAATTTCTTGGATTCTTCTGATGGAATCAGCTTTAATAACGATCATCTGCTTTATGATGCGAAGCAAGCCGTGTTAGCCTTACACGAACAAGGCTATAAGCAAAAAGTACGCAGAAAGGTGCCGGTCGTTGGTGAAACTGGCTATGCGACCCTGTTACTTGGTGCCGAAGCTATGCGTTTATCTGGGTATATTTCAGAGCATGATCTGAAAATTGCCAAGAAGATTGCCTATGTGATTGCTGGCGGAAAAGTACCATTCGGGACAGAAGTAGATGAGCAATATTTATTGGATCTTGAAAGAGAAGCTTTCTTAAGCCTTATTTCGGAACCAAAATCACAGCAGCGCATGCAGCATATGCTTGTGAAGGGTAAACCATTAAGAAACTAATTTTTTAAAATAAGGGGTAAGACCCCTCTTACAAAAGGTTTCGTTTAGGTCGTTTTGAACGAGGAGATAGACCCCAATATAAAAGATTTGTATTTTTCTAATTTGAAAGAAAGTGAGGGAACTTACATGAGAGAAGCGGTAATCGTTGCCGGCGCAAGGACCCCGGTAGGTAAAGCGAAGAAAGGGACGCTTGCCCATGTTCGCCCTGATGATTTGGGCGCATTGGTTGTAAAGGAAACATTAAGGCGTGCTGGAAATTATGAAGGAAATATTGATGATTTAATCATTGGCTGTGCTATGCCTGAAGCCGAACAAGGCAACAATATGGCTCGCAATATTGGGGCATTAGCAGGTCTTCCATATACCGTTCCTGCGATCACAATCAATCGTTTCTGTTCTTCAGGATTGCAGGCAATTGCTTATGCCGCACAGGGAATCATGCTTGGCCATACCGATACAGCTATCGCGGGCGGAGCAGAATCGATGAGCATGATCCCAATGATGGGGCATGTTGTCCGTCCAAATATCAAACTAGCTGAAACGGCTCCGCAATATTATATGGGAATGGGTCACACGGCCGAGCAAGTGGCGATGAAATATGGAATTTCCCGTGATGATCAAGATTCTTTCGCGGTAAGAAGCCATCAGCGTGCCGCAAAAGCAATTGCCGAAGGGAAATTCGTCGATGAAATTGTTCCTGTCGATGTAACAATCCGGACGGTGGGTAATGACAATAAGCTTGTTGAAAAAACAATTCGATTTTCGCAGGATGAAGGCGTTCGCCCAGATACAAATTTGCAGACATTAGGTAAACTCCGCCCGGCCTTCTCAGTGTCAGGCACCGTTACAGCTGGTAATGCCTCACAAACAAGTGACGGGGCGGCGGCATTGCTTGTCATGGACCGTGAAAAGGCTGAGGCACTTGGCCTGAAGCCATTGGCAAAATTCAGATCCTTTGCTGTTGGCGGTGTTCCACCTGAAATTATGGGTGTGGGACCGGTTGTTGCGATTCCAAAGGCCGTCAAACTTGCGGGCCTAGAGTTATCGGATATTAACTTATTTGAATTGAATGAAGCCTTTGCTTCACAATCCCTACAAGTTATTCGTGAACTAGGTCTAAACGATGAAATCGTCAACGTAAATGGCGGCGCCATAGCCCTAGGACATCCGCTTGGATGTACGGGAGCAAAATTAACGCTCTCACTAATTCACGAATTAAAACGCCGTAACGAACAATTTGGTGTTGTAACGATGTGTATCGGCGGTGGAATGGGTGCAGCGGGCGTATTTGAATTACTTTAATTCATTTGGGGCTGTCCCAAGCATTCTTGAACATATACCTTTTACAAGGGGGCGGCTAGTTGCCCCCATTAATCAAAGATTAGGAGGAATAAATAATGGCAAACCAAACAGAAAAAATCATTAAAGGCGGAAGCTTTTTAATTGAAGATATTTCTTACGAGCAACTATTTACACCGGAGGATTTTACCGAAGAGCATTTGATGATTGCGAAAACAGCAGAAGATTTTGTTGAAAAAGAAGTAGTTCCTCAGCTTGAACATTTAGAAAACCATGAGTTTGACCGGACGGTGAAGCTCCTTAAAAAAGCCGGTGAACTGGGTCTGTTAGCCGTTGACGTACCGGAGGAATATGAAGGCTTAGCCCTAGATAAGATTACCTCATCGCTACTTACCGAAAAAATGGCTGGAGGCGGTGGTTTCTCTCTTTCTCACGGGGCTCACGTGGGAATTGGTTCCCTGCCAATCGTGTTGTTCGGGAATGAGGCCCAAAAACGCAGATATTTACCTGCCCTTGCATCAGGTGAAAAACTTGCCGCTTATGCCTTAACTGAACCAGGTTCTGGTTCGGATGCCCTTGGTGCCAGAACAACGGCTAAATTAAATGCTGCAGGTACTCATTACATTCTAAACGGGGAAAAGCAATGGATTACCAATGCCGGTTTTGCTGATGTATTTGTTGTATATGCAAAAATTGATGGCGAGCAATTCACTGCATTCATTGTTGACCGGGATTTCTCTGGTGTTTCAACTGGTGCAGAGGAGAAGAAAATGGGAATTAAGAGTTCTTCCACTCGGACGCTTATTTTAGAAGATGTTCCCGTTCCTGTCGAAAATTTATTAGGTGAAATTGGTAAAGGGCATGTGATTGCCTTTAACATCTTAAATATCGGGCGTTATAAGCTTGCAGTTGGCAGTGTGGGGGGTTCCAAGAAGGCCTTTGAATTAACTGTTAAATATGCAAATGGGCGTCAACAATTTAAAACACCAATTTCACAATTCAATTTAACAAAAGAAAAATTCGGAACCCTTGCCTCTAAGATTTACGCGGCAGAAAGCTCTGTTTATCGTACCATAGGTCTATACGAAGAAAACCAAGGCAAACTTTCAACTGAAGAAGAAAAGGATATTAAATTAGTGGCAAATTCAATTGCTGAATATGCGATTGAGTGTTCATTGAATAAATTCTTTGCAAGTGAAGTATTAGCCTATGTAACGGATGAAGGTGTACAAATTCATGGTGGATACGGATTTATGCAGGAGTATCCTATTGAAAGAGCGTATCGTGATGCACGTATTCAGCGTATTTTTGAAGGAACAAATGAAATTAACCGCCTTCTAGTGCCAGGCACCTTATTGAAAAAAGCTTTCAAGGGTGAGCTTCCATTATTTCAAAAGGCAGTGGCCCTTCAAGAGGAATTAATGATGTTAACACCAGAAGAACCTGGTGATGAGCCACTTGCACAGGAAAAATATCTTGTAAGAAATGCAAAAAAGATTGCCCTTTTAGCAGCTGGTTTAGCTACGCAAAAATATGGCAAAGCACTTGAAAAAGAGCAGGAAGTTTTAGCAAATATCGCGGATCTTGTTTCTAACGTGTATGCAATGGAATCCGTTGTGTTACGTACTGAAAAAGCAATTGCAAAAACTGGTTTAGATAAGAACAAGCAGAAACTTCTTTATACGCAAATTTACTGCCAAGAAGCCTTCAATGAGCTTGAGGCGATTGCCAAAGAAACATTAGTGGCTGTTGAACAAGGCGATACCCTGCGTATGATGTTGTCCTCGCTTCGTAAATTTACACGTCATACTCCAATTAATGTCATTGCGAAAAAACGTGAAGCTGCGGATGTCATTATTAAAGCCGAACGCTATCTAGTTTAATTAAATCAGGCTCCCTTTCTATTAGGAAGGGGGCTTAAATTTTTATATTAGAAAAGGAAGGAATTTTGAAAAATTAGTCGAATTTTTTTAAGTAGAACATATTTTTTGCATTAGGATTTTGAAAAACGTTATGATAATATTCAATTGACTCTAACAAGTCATTGATATTTAATAGGAAAAGGCGGTGAACTTGATGTCTCTGACGTTTTACTGGTATCCGAAATGCGGCACTTGTCGAAACGCGAAGAAATGGATGGATGCCCATCAGCTTTCCTATGAAGAAGTACATATTGTTGAACATCCTCCAAGTCGTGAGGAATTGCAGGAATTTTATCAAAAAAGCGGACTGGAATTAAAGAAATTCTTTAACACAAGCGGTATGAAATATCGTGAATTAGGGATAAAGGATAAAATGAAGTCTGCAACAGATGAAGAACTGCTAGAATTACTGGCTTCCGATGGCATGTTAATTAAACGGCCGATTTTAACAGATGGTGAACGTGTCACCGTGGGCTTTAAAGAAGAAGAGTATGAAAAAATGTGGCAGTAAGCCTGCTCTTCCTTCATTACTAATGGGAATCGATTTATTTCGATGATAGATTTTAAAAAAAACAATGGAGGTTTTTTAAGATGAGTACACCAAAAGAATTACGGTATTCAGAAGAACATGAATGGGTAAAGGTTGAAGGGGAAAAAGTGCGTGTGGGGATTACTGCTTTTGCACAACATGAATTAGGAGATATCGTTTTCGTTGAACTTCCAGAAGTTGGCGATGAGTTATCTGCGGACGAACCATTTGGAAGTGTTGAATCTGTAAAAACTGTTTCTGAGCTTTACGCTCCAGTTAGTGGTAAAGTCGTTGAAGTAAATGAAGATTTAAGTGATAGCCCTGAGTTTGTCAACGAATCTCCTTATGAAAAAGCATGGATGATTGTCATTGAATTATCAGACAGCAGTGAACTAGATAAGCTCATGACGGCTGAACAATATGAAGAAATGACTAAAGAAGGCTAATTAATCCCGAAAAAGCACCTTGTCAAGGTGCTTTTTCTCTTAATTTCCCACTTTTTCTTCTACTATTTTAGGGAACCTTATAATAAATATATTGAAGAGGGTGGGAGTATGACGTTAAAGCAGCAAAGAGTCGATGTTACCAATCGAGTGATTGGCAAAATGAATAATGGGGAAATGGAGCTGTTTCTTGATAATACACCGATTGGAAAAATGAAGCTTTCAAATCACATGCAAGTAGAATTAGAGCATCATTTTGAAGTGGATCAACAAAAGATCTATCAACATGTCACAACAACAGAAAACCCAAATGCAAAATATACAGATTGTGATGATGGAGGATGGTGTTAACTAGGTAAATTTCACGTGAATTCTGAGGCAAATCCCTATTTTTAAAATGACAATAATGATAAAGTTAACATAGGCAGAAGAATGCACACGTAATCAATATTTTAGAATATGTTAACATAAACAACTTCTAATACAGGTGATGGATGATGAATGATTCGTATGTTGACAAAGTTCTTATTGTCGAAGGAAAATCAGATAAAAATAAGGTCAAAAGAATTGTTAAGGAACCAGTAGAAATTATTTGTACCAATGGCACGATCAGTATCACAAAATTAGATGAACTAATTGAATTTCTTGAGGATAAGGATGTCTATATTCTTGTGGATGCCGACTCCTCAGGTGAAAAGCTTCGCAAACAGTTAAAACGAGAATTTCCACAAGCGGAACATTTGTATATTGACCGGATGTATCGTGAGGTGGCAACTGCGCCAGTGCACCATTTGGCAACCGTTCTAATAGGGGCGAATATCGATGTTCATACTGAATTTTTAGAAATGGGTTAAAAGATATATGAACGAATGGAATCGAACAGATTTATCTGCCTTTCTTGAAAAAAAGGCGACTGGGTTAGTCTATTTTTATACACCCATGTGCGGTACCTGTCAGGTAGCTTCAAAAATGCTGCAGGTCATTGAGCAACTAGTAGAGTTAGATATGGGAAAAATGAATTTAAATTTCTACCCAGACCTTGCTAGGGATTTTGCAATTGAAAGTGTCCCTTGCCTATTATTTGTTCAAGCCGGCAAGATAAAAGAAACCCTCTACGCTTTTCAATCAGTTCCATTTTTGCTTGAAAAAATAAAACAACATTTATCCTAAGCAGATGCGCAAAGTGCATCTGCTTTTAATTGCTTTTAACCCATAAACGATCACTGTGAAGAGTGCAGAGTGCCCATCGAGGTGAAAAAAGATCAGCAACGATCACTGTGAAGAGTGCAGAGTGCCCATCGAGGTGAAAAAAGATCAGCAACGGTCACTGTGAAGAGTGCAGAGTGCCCATCGAGGTGAAAAAAGATCAGCAACGGTCATTGTGAAGAGTGCAGAGTGCCCATCGAGGTGAAAAAAGATCAGCAACGGTCACTGTGAAGAGTGCAGAGTGCCCGTCGAGGTGAAAAAAGATCAGGAACGGTCACTGTGAAAAGTGCAGAGTGCCCGTCGAGGTGAAAAAAGATCAGCAACGGTCACTGTGAAGAGTGTCACTTGTGTTAAAAAAGTCTTTGGTCATGTAAACTAATGAAACCAAATTCCTTCTTACCCTCAACACTATAATTTTGTTTTAAAATCCTTCTAATTGTTTTTTTAGACTCAACCACCTTACACCATTCATGAACTAAATTTGTTGTAATTTTTATATTAGGAAAAAGCAGCTTAATTTCCTCCACAACACGTAAAACGGCATGATCAATCACTTCGTGACAACCGCAATCCTCACACACAAGTTTATTATTTACAACAGTAGTCTTCAATGAGAGGCAGACCCGACAAATGTTACCTTTTTTTAATTTACCGTAGTCATATGGAGGTAACCTATCATAAGGTAATTCAATTTGATGCATCGAAACCAGTTGGTCAGCTAGCTTTTTGTGCATCCCATTTAATGTTGACGGTCTCCTATTTAAATTGTGCATAAAGCGAGGGAGCTGATTTGGGTAGATAATGGGTTCATTAAGTGGAGCTTTATAACAGGTAAAATGGGGGTTGATAAAAATTACATAAGCCTCAATAGGGATTCGATACCCAAGGCTTTCTAACAGCTGGCGGAGTAGGGATTCGCTTCGTTGTAGTTGGTGCAGGGGATTTTTGTATTCCTTTTTGGGTAGAGCATAGAATCGGTCACCTTCAAAATAAAAGTCACCTTCATAATTTTTTACTTCAAAAAGATAGAGGGGGTCTTGAGTAATCATCACTGTATCAAGTTGGAATTTACCATTATTAGTTTCCAGTAACAGGTCGTTTAGAATATAACTTGGACACTGAAGCTTCTCTGTCAATGAGTCAAACATAACTTCACCTTCAAATCCTTTCACAAGGTTACGAAAGCGAATTTTATCCTTTTCAGCTAATTTCATTCGCGAGTTTAGAAATCTTAAAATTTTAATTTCATCTGCTTCAATACGGTCTTTAAAACTCATAATCCACATCCTTTCGATTTCGAATCTAACTTCATTTTACAAAATGCTGCCCACAAACTTGATGTAATGTATGAATAATTTTCAACACTTTTCAAAAAATTCTCTCCATCCGACATATTTCTCAGGAAATCTCCGTAAATCCCCTCCAAAAGGTTGATAATTGTCGACCACTTTAAAGAGGATTTCATGCCCCGCTCCTGTATATTTAATATAAGAGAGCAGACCGGAGTGGTGGATTATGATAGAGATGCTGAAAAACTTTCAATTAGCAATCAAACAGCAAAGGCATGTTCTGCCGTTACTAGAACATATCGATTTGCGAGTGAATTTGGTTTGTGAACAAAATACTTTTCAGATTATCATAAAGAATGGAGAAATTTTCATACTTCATGATAGCGAAGAGACACGAACGATATCCGAAATCCGCGGTGACCTTAAGGCAATGAAACAACTACTTGAAGGGAAGGAACGGTTAAGGGCCCTTGAACATAACGGCCAATTAAGTATTTCCGCTCCAATTCGTACCACATTATTGATAGAATCCATCTTCTATTTGACAAAGGCACAGGAAAATTTTTCAAAAATCACAAATTTCTAATCATAGCTATTGACTCGGAATTGAACTTACTGTAAAGTTTTAGGTGAATAATCAAATAATAAAGAAAATTCAATAAACATACTTATCGAGAGTGGCGGAGGGACTGACCCTATGAAGCCCGGCAACCGGTTTATAACACAATCACACGGTGCTAAATCCAGCAGAGCGGCGATGCTCTGAGAGATGAGGAGAGAGACCCCCTCTTCTTTGAAGCGGGGGTTTTGTTTGTTGAATTGCAAAAAAGGAGGAAGTAGTATGGGTGAAAATCAGAAGAAGTATCGTTTTGAAACATTGAGTGTTCATGGTGGATTGTCTCCGGATCCGGTAACGGGGGCACGTGCCGTTCCGATTTATCAAAACAACGCCTATCAATTTAAGAATACAGAGCATGCGGCAAACCTATTTAGCTTAGCGGAACCTGGTTACATATACACACGCATTCACAACCCTACTACTACCGTTTTTGAAGAAAGAGTAGCATTATTGGAAGGCGGCGTTGGTGCCCTAGCAGTTGCTAGCGGTATGGCAGCGATTACCCTCGCCATTTTAAATATTGCTGAAGCTGGCGATGAAATCGTATCGGCATCAAATCTCTATGGCGGAACATATAATCTTTTTGCAGTGACTCTTCCAAAATACGGGATTAAAGTGAAATTTGTTGACCCTGAAAATCCGGAAAACTTCCGTACGGCCATTACCGACAAAACAAAGGCTGTTTTCGCTGAAACGATTGGTAACCCAAGCCTTCGTGTACTTGATATTGAAAAAGTTGCCGATATTGCCCATGCCGCAGGTGTTCCATTAATTATTGATAACACCTTTGCCACTCCATATCTGTGCCGGCCAATTGAATATGGTGCCGATATTGTGATTCATTCTGCCACCAAATGGCTCTTAGGAAATGGAACAACTACAGGTGGAGTTATAGTCGATGGTGGGAAGTTCGATTGGAATTCACCGCGTTTCCCTGGTTTTACGACGCCAGATGCCAGCTACCATGACCTGGTTTATGCCGAAGCCTTAGGTGCGATCGCCTTTATTATCAAAGCCCGTGTCCAATTGCTGCGTGACTTAGGACCGGCATTAAGTCCGCAAAATTCCTTCCAGTTTATCCTTGGTCTTGAAACACTGCATGTTCGGATGAAGGAACATGTGGCTAATACAAAAGAAGTGGTGGAATATTTAACCAATCACCCTGCTGTGGAATGGGTATCTTATCCAGGACACCCATCCCACCCAGATTATGAATTAGCCACAAAGTACTTGCCAAAAGGTGCAGGTTCCATGGTTGTCTTCGGGATTAAAGGCGGTAAAGAAGCAGGAGCCAAAGTAATCGATTCGATTACTCTATGGGCGCATGTTGCAAACGTTGGCGATGCAAAAAGTTTAATTATTCACCCAGCAAGCACCACCCATCAGCAATTAGATGCTGATGGCCTGAAAGCTGCAGGTGTAACAGAGGATTTGATTCGCCTTTCAATCGGTATCGAGAATGTTGAGGATTTAATCGAAGATCTCGAATCAGCTATTTTGGCTGCTACTGGTGTAATCTCATTCAAGGTAAATGCATAAAAGTTACCAAAACTTATTTTTCCGAATATGAAGTTATTTTCATTGACACCCCTTTTTATCCATGATACGATAACTTTTGTAATATAATTACTTAAACAAATTAACGTTTTAATTGAATATAGGATACTTGATGCTCTTATCAAGAGAGGTGGAGGGATGTGCCCGATGAAGCCCGGCAACCGTCAATATTTATTATTGAAATGGTGCCAATTCACACAAAGCGATTGCTTTGGGAGATGGGAGAAAGGATTATTTTTAATGATGCCTTTCTGCCTGCGCAGAAAGGCTTTTATTTTGTTAAAACAGAATCTTTTTGTTAAAAAAGTCAAATCCTATATTAATAAGCGGTATATTACAATACAAATCTTTCAGAATGTTAAGTAAATTGGATAAGAAGCAGGTGATTCAATGATATCAATAAAAAATGTCCAGAAGATTTTCCCTTCTAAACAGGGGCAGCTAAGAGCCGTCGATGATGTCAACCTGGATATACAAGAGGGAGAAATATTCGGAGTGATTGGATACAGTGGTGCTGGTAAAAGTACCTTAATCCGAATGTTAAATGGATTAGAGCTGCCAACCGACGGAACTGTAACAGTAGCTGGCCGCGTTATTTCGAAGATTAAAGGCAGTGAGCTTCGAAAAGCACGCCAGGAAATCAGCATGATTTTTCAGCATTTTAACTTACTGTGGTCGAGGACGGTAAGTGAAAATATTGCGTTTCCACTTGAAATTGCAGGTGTAAATGGTTCACAAAGGAAAAAAAGAGTGGACGAACTAATTAAACTAGTAGGCCTTGAAGGAAGAGAAAATGCCTACCCATCCCAATTAAGCGGCGGACAAAAGCAGCGTGTGGGGATTGCTAGGGCACTCGCTAACAATCCAAAGGTGCTCCTATGCGATGAAGCGACTTCAGCACTAGACCCGCAAACAACTGATTCTATCTTGGAATTGTTAGTCGATATTAATAAAAGACTGGGTCTGACAATTGTTTTAATCACCCATGAAATGCATGTCATCCGGAAGATTTGTCACCAGGTTGCGGTCATGGAAAACGGTAGGGTTGTAGAGATTGGTCCGGTTTTAGATGTATTTAAAAATCCAGAACAGCCAATTACAAAGCGCTTTGTGCAGCAGGTGACGGAACCGGAAGAAACGAAGGAAACGATTGAACATTTACTTGAACGCTATCCGCATGGAAAAGTGGTTCAACTTTCATTTGTAGGGGAAACAACAGAACAACCATTAATCACAAACATCATCCGAGACTTTGATGTTATCGTAAATATTCTTCAGGGGAAAATTTCCCACACGCAAACTGGATCATACGGAACATTATTTATCCACTTGGATGGGCAATCTAGCGAAATACAGAAAGCCATTGATTATATTCACTCACAGCAAGTAGGCGTGGAGGTGATCAGTAATGGCTAACCTTATGGAAATGGTAAATTGGGAACAATTATTAGAAGCAACACGTGAAACGATTTATATGACTTCCATTTCAGTGTTTGCAACCTTTATTTTAGGATTATTCCTTGGTCTGTTGTTGTTTTTAACAGATAAAGGTAATATCTGGGCTAATCGAGCTGTTAATGTTATTATTGCTGGCTTTGTTAATATTTTCAGATCAATCCCCTTTATTATCTTAATTGTTTTATTAATTCCTTTTACAAAATTATTGCTTGGGACTATGCTCGGTGCGAATGCGGCACTACCAGCCCTAATTATTGGAGCAGCTCCTTTTTATGCACGAATGGTAGAAATAGCCCTTAGGGAAATCGATAAAGGTGTTATTGAGGCATCGCAATCGATGGGAGCAACACATGTTCATATCATTTTTAAAGTATTAATACCGGAATCTTTGCCGGCATTAATTTCAGGGATTACAGTCACAGCCATTTCTCTAGTCAGCTTTACAGCAATGGCCGGAGTCATTGGGGCTGGCGGACTTGGACATTTTGCTTACCTTGAAGGTTTTCAGCGTAATCGACCGATTGTCACCTTAGTTGCAACGATTGCGATATTAATTTTAGTTTTTATTATCCAATTTATTGGAGATTATTTTACAAAGAAAACAGATAAACGATAACAGGAGGGGTTAATTAATGAAAAAGGTATTTAGTTTGATTGTAATTTCGCTATTAGCATTTGCCCTAACAGCGTGCGCTGGTGCTAAAAACGATACAGGTGAAAAAGAAGGAAATGATGGTAACAAGAAATTAGTCGTTGGTGCATCTGCTGTACCGCATGCAGAAGTGCTAGAAGCGGCAAAACCTTTATTAAAGAAAAAAGGCATTGATCTAGAAGTAAAAGTTTTTCAAGATTATATCCTACCAAACGTAGCGTTAAGGGATAAAGAACTCGACGCTAATTATTTTCAAACACCAGGGTATTTAGACCTACAAATGAAAGAAAATAAGGATTTTGATTTTGTGAGTGTTGGGGAAATTCATAAGGAACCAATCGGAATTTATTCTAAAAAATATAAAAGTTTAAAAGACCTTCCAAAAGGTGCAAAAATTATTATGAGTGATTCACTAAGTGACCATGGACGTATTTTACCTATTTTTGAAAAAGAAGGTTTAATTAAGCTTAAAGAAGGCGTTGGCGCAAATGCAAGAGTAGAGGATATTGTCGAAAATCCAAAGAATCTTGATTTCTCAACTTTAATTGAAGCAAAATTATTAGCTTCTTCTTTCGAAAGCGGTGAAGGCGATGCGGTTGTCATTAATACGAACTACGCATTAGAAGGCGGTATTGACATCGGAAAGTATGGAATCGCATTTGAAGGCGATGACGTTGTTCCGGCAAACCTTGTTGTCGTTCGTTCTAAGGACAAAGACAAAGAAACTATCAAAACACTTGTCGAAGTCCTTCATTCTAAAGAAATCCAAGACTTCATTCTTGAAAAATACAAAGGTGCCGTTGTACCAGTTTCTGAATAAGGTTATAAATGGGAAAAAAGTCAGTGTAGAAACACTGGCTTTTTCTCTGTAGTTGTGTCTAAAGATGGCATACATTTAAACAATGACGATGGGTAAAAATAGAGAGAACATTAGACCTGAATTCGCTTGGAAATGCTAAAAAAATGAGGTATGATTTTAATCGAGTGTCATTTCCATTAATAATAATATACTGAATTATCATTCACAACACTCTAAATCCTCTTTTCATTCTCATTTGGTACAAGCTTAATGAAAATAGATGGACTGTTTTTACTGTTTAAGAGTTGCTAATACATTTCATTTGTTATAAGATTGGAATGAGAATAAAATGAGAATAGAGTTATAGAATAACTCAATCTACAAGAAACAACACTTTCTTTTCGGAGGTATAGATATGGCTGGATCAACTTTAACGATCAAAGATTTACATGTAGCAATTGATGGGAAAGAAATTTTAAAAGGTGTGAACCTTGAAATAAAGGGTGGAGAAATCCACGCAATCATGGGTCCAAACGGTACGGGTAAATCTACTTTATCTTCTGCTATTATGGGTCATCCAAAATATGAAGTGACAAGCGGAACAATCACTTTAGATGGACAAAATGTCCTGGATATGGAAGTAGATGAGCGTGCACGAGCTGGTCTATTCCTGGCAATGCAATACCCTAGTGAAATTAACGGCGTTACCAATGCTGATTTTTTACGTTCAGCACTTAATAGCCGTCTTGGTGAAGGAAATGAAATTTCATTAATGAAATTCATCCGTAAAATGGATAAGCAAATGGAATACCTTGAAATGGACCTTGATATGGCACAACGCTATTTAAACGAAGGCTTCTCCGGCGGTGAGAAAAAACGTAACGAAATCCTGCAATTAATGATGTTAGAACCGAAAATTGCAATCTTAGATGAAATTGACTCCGGACTAGATATCGATGCCTTGAAGGTAGTATCAAAAGGGATCAATCAAATGCGCGGCGAAGATTTTGGCTGCTTAGTTATTACACATTATCAACGACTTTTAAACTATATCACTCCAGACCATGTGCATGTGATGATGCAAGGCCGTGTTGTAAAATCCGGTGGAGCTGAATTGGCACAACGCTTAGAAGCTGAAGGATATGACTGGATCAAACAAGAGCTAGGAATTGAAGATGAAACAGTTGGGCAAGAAGCGTAAGAGAGGGTTAGGAGGATTACAATGACAACTGAAACCAAATTACCATTTGACAAGGACAATGTTCGCTCCTTTTCAAAAGAAACGAGCGAGCCTGCTTGGTTTGAAGAACTACGTCTAAAAGCATTAGCTGAGTTCGATCAGCTGCCAATGCCAAGACCAGACAAAACAAAGATTGATAAGTGGAACTTCACCCAATTCTCACAACATACTGTAAAAAGTGCTCCCTATACTTCACTTGCTGAATTGCCAGAAGAAGTAAAAGCACTGATTGATGTGGATGCAGAGAATAATAATTTATATATTCAACGAAATCAAACTCCAGCCTTTTTATCTTTATCTGAAGAGCTAAAGAGTCAAGGCGTTATTTTTACAGATATTTTTACAGCTGCTAAAGAACATGGTGACTTATTGAAAAAGTATTATATGACACAAGCCATCAATGCCGATGAACATCGCTTAACCGCTCTAAATGCTGCACTAGTTAATGGCGGAGTTTTCTTATATATTCCAAAAAATGTAGAAGTCTCTGAACCAATCCATGCCATTTATGTGCATGATAATGATCAGGCGAACTTGTTTAATCATGTCATTGTCGTCGCTGAGGACAATAGCAAAGTAACCTACGTTGAAAACTACATTTCGACGATGGAAGTATCAACTACTGTTGCAAATATCTTGACGGAAGTCATTGTAAATACAAACGCGAAAGTTCAGTTTGGCGCAGTTGATACGCTTGCAAAAGGAATCACAACCTATGTAAATCGTCGTGGTGTTGTCGGAAGAGATGCACGAATTGAATGGGCATTAGGTTTAATGAATGAAGGAAATACAATTTCAGATAACACAACTAATTTGATCGGTGATGGCTCCTACGGTGATACAAAAACAGTCGTTGTTGGGCGTGGCGAGCAAACGCAAAACTTTACCACAAAGGTTGTACACTTTGGAAGAAATAGTGAAGGTTATATCCTAAAGCATGGTGTCATGAAGGACAGTGCTACCTCCATTTTTAATGGTATCGGAAAAATAGAACATGGTGCTTCTAAATCAAATGCGGAACAAGAATCACGCGTACTTATGCTAAGTGAAAAAGCACGCGGTGATGCTAACCCAATTCTTCTGATTGATGAAGATGATGTAACGGCAGGCCACGCTGCTTCTGTCGGACGTGTTGACCCTGTTCAGCTTTACTACTTGATGAGCCGCGGAATTCGTAAAGAAGAAGCAGAGCGCTTAGTTATTCATGGTTTCCTTGCACCGGTTGTGAATCAACTTCCAATTGAAGGAGTAAAGAAACAGTTAACTGAGGTAATTGAAAGGAAAGTACGCTAATGAATGTCCAGGATATTCGTGCACAATTTCCAATCTTAGATCAAGAGGTCAATGGGAAGCCATTGGTATACTTGGATAGTTCTGCAACATCTCAAAAGCCGCTCCAAGTAATCGAGGCAATTGAAAAATATTATCGTGAAATCAATTCCAATGTCCATCGTGGTGTGCATACACTAGGAACAAGAGCAACAGATGCTTACGAAGGTGCAAGGGAAAAGGTTCGTAAGTTCATCAATGCCAAGTCCATTCAAGAAGTAATTTTTACCCGTGGAACGACAACGTCTTTGAATATTGTGGCTGCAAGCTATGCGGCAGCGAATTTAAAAGCAGGCGATGAAATCGTTATAACCTATATGGAGCACCATAGTAATATCATTCCGTGGCAGCAAGTGGCCAGACGGACTGGAGCACAGTTGAAATACATTCCACTTCAAGAAGATGGAACGATTTTACTCGATGATGCACGTGCGGCGATTACAGCAAATACCAAGGTTGTATCTGTCATGCAAGTATCAAACGTACTTGGCGTCATCAATCCGGTCAAAGAAATTGGTCAAATTGCACACGAGAATGGTGCCATCATGGTTGTAGACGGAGCGCAAAGTGCTCCGCATATGAAAATTGATGTTCAAGATTTAGATTGTGATTTTCTAGCTTTTTCAGGACATAAAATGTGCGGACCGACCGGTATTGGTGTTCTTTATGGAAAAAAACATCTACTCGAAAACATGGAGCCAATCGAATTCGGCGGCGAAATGATTGATTTCGTGCAATTGTACGAATCAACTTGGAAAGAGCTGCCTTGGAAGTTTGAAGGCGGTACTCCAATCATTGCAGGCGCCATTGGTCTTGGGGCTGCTATCGACTTTTTAAATGAAGTAGGCTTAAACCAAATTGCCGAACATGAACATAAACTTGCAGCATATGCTTTGGAAAAAATGTCTGCTGTAGACGGAATGACTATTTACGGTCCACTTGATGCAGCGAAGCGGGCAGGGCTAATCACTTTTAATTTAAGTGATGTTCATCCCCATGATGTAGCAACGGTACTTGATGCAGAAGGTATTGCTGTTCGTGCCGGACATCATTGCGCTCAGCCGCTAATGAGATGGCTTAAAGCCTCCGCGACTGCACGTGCAAGTTTCTACTTGTATAATACGGAAGATGATATAGATAAACTTGTTGAAGGACTTGTTAAAACAAAGGAGTATTTCAGCGATGTCTTCTAATAATTTAGATACACTTTACCGTCAGGTGATTATGGATCATTATAAAAATCCCCGTAATCGCGGTGTTTTAGAGGATGGCAGCCATACTATTAATATGAATAACCCTACCTGTGGTGACCGTATTCAATTAACCCTAAAAGTGGAGAATGGAATTGTGGTCGACGCAAAGCAAGAAGGGGAAGGCTGTTCGATTTCAATGTCATCTGCTTCGATGATGACGCAGGCGATTAAGGGGAAAAAAATCGAAGAAGCTTTAAAATTAGCAAAGATCTTTTCTGATATGATGCAGGGGATCGAATACGACGATGACGATCTTGATTTAGGTGATATTGAAGCACTTCAGGGCGTTTGTAAGTTTCCAGCCCGCATCAAATGTGCCACATTAGCGTGGAAGGCCATGGAAAAAGGTTTGAAAGAAGAGGAACAAGCATAAAATTAAGAAAACGCGGGTGGGAGAGGGCAATGTCCAGCTCCAGCGCCTAACTAAGGCGCTTCCGCTTTTCTAAGAATGGAGGAACACGACGATGGCGAAAAAAATGCCGGAAATCGGTGATTATAAATATGGATTTGCCGATAAAGACGTTTCTATATTCCGATCAAAACGTGGTTTAACATCTGATATAGTCAAAGAAATATCTAAATTGAAGAATGAGCCACAATGGATGTTAGACTTCCGTTTGAAGTCGCTTGAGCATTTTTACAAAATGCCTATGCCACAATGGGGCGGGGATATGGCTTCTTTAAATTTTGATGAAATTACTTATTATGTAAAACCATCCGAAAAATCAGAGAAGTCATGGGATGAAGTGCCAGAAGAAATCAAGGCAACTTTTGATAAGCTCGGAATTCCAGAAGCTGAACAAAAGTACCTTGCTGGGGTATCCGCTCAGTACGAATCTGAAGTCGTTTACCACAACATGAAGGTAGAACTAGAAGACTTAGGGATCGTCTTTAAGGATACAGATTCTGCTTTAAGGGAAAATGAAGATATTTTCCGCGAACACTTTGGAAAAACAATTCCGCCAACCGATAACAAGTTTTCTGCACTTAATTCTGCTGTATGGTCAGGCGGCTCGTTTATCTATGTGCCACCTGGTGTGAAAGTAGATACGCCATTACAGGCTTACTTCCGTATTAACTCTGAAAACATGGGTCAATTTGAACGGACATTAATCGTTGTTGATGAAGGCGCACACGTGCATTACGTTGAGGGTTGTACAGCACCAGTCTATACAACAAACTCCCTGCACAGTGCCGTTGTTGAGATTGTTATTAAAAAAGATGCCTACTGCCGTTATACAACGATCCAAAACTGGGCTAATAACGTCTTCAACCTTGTAACAAAGCGTGCGGTTTGTGATGCTAATGCGACAATGGAATGGATTGATGGTAACATCGGTTCGAAATTAACGATGAAGTATCCTGCCGTTATTTTAAAAGGCGAAGGTGCTCGTGGTATGACGCTTTCGATTGCAATTGCCGGAAAAGGTCAGCACCAGGATGCAGGAGCGAAAATGATTCATTTAGCTCCAAATACATCTTCAACGATCGTTTCTAAATCAATTTCTAAGCATGGCGGTAAAGTAACCTATCGCGGCCAAGTTCACTTCGGACGTAAGGCAGATGGGGCACGTTCTAATATCGAATGTGATACATTAATTATGGATAACAAGTCGACATCAGATACAATCCCATATAATGAAATCTTAAACGATAACATCTCGCTCGAGCATGAAGCAAAGGTTTCTAAAGTTTCTGAAGAGCAGCTCTTCTACTTGATGAGCCGTGGTATTTCTCAACAGGAAGCTACAGAAATGATCGTTATGGGCTTTATCGAGCCATTTACGAAAGAATTACCAATGGAATACGCCGTTGAAATGAACCGTCTCATTAAGTTCGAGATGGAAGGATCTATCGGATAATATTTTTTATAAAATTTACCCGCTTTGCCGCAATGGCAGGCGGGTTTTTGCGTATGGATTTGCTGAAGTCGCCATTAACTTGTGGATAAGGTGCTCCAACTTGCGGATAGATGTGTCCAACTTGCGGATAAGGTGAGCCAACTTGCGGATGGGGTGAGCCAACTTGCGGATAGGATGCGCCAACTTGCGGATAGGTGTGTCCAACTTGCGGATAAGCGTGTCCAACTGGCGAATAGCCCCACTTTACTGGCGACTGCCCCATTTGCCATGAAATTGTTGTTTGCACCTAAATATCTTCTACCCTTTTTCTCAAATCGAAAAATGGTTATGCTATTATTAATAGTTGGAGGTGAGTTTTTTGATCTACATCGGTGTAACCGGCTGGGGCGACCACGATAGCTTATATCCAGGCCAAATTTCGTCAAGGGACAAGCTAAAGGCATATGCAGGCCACTTTCCAATCGTAGAAGTAGATTCAGCCTTTTATGCGATTCAGCCTAAAAGGAATGCTGAGAAGTGGGTCAATGAAACACCGGCCGGCTTCCAATTTATTGTGAAAACCTACCAGGGAATGACAGGACATATGCGAGGGGAAATTCCGTTTGAAAATAAACAGGCGATGTTCAGAGCTTTCAAAGAGTCGCTCGAACCATACATAGAAACAAATAAACTAGCGATGGCCCTCTTTCAATTTCCACCATGGTTTACATGTACTCGCGAAAATGTCGAATACTTAAGATGGTGCAAGCATGAGATGGGTGACCTACCTTGCGCATTAGAATTTAGACATCAGTCGTGGTTCGCTCCCCAGTATCGTCAAAAAACACTTGATTTTATGATAAAAGAAAAATGGATCCATAGTATTTGTGATGAACCACAATCTGGAGTTGGTTCCATCCCAACTGTATTAGAGACGACAACCCCCGATAAGGTTCTTGTAAGGTTTCACGGTCGTAATGTCCATGGCTGGCAAAAACGAATCGGAGAGGATTGGCGTGAGGTCCGTTATCTTTACCGCTATAACCAAAAGGAGCTAGAAGAATGGGCAGATTCCATTCAAAAATTAGCACAGGAATCAAGAGATGTTTATCTCCTTTTTAACAACAACTCTGGTGGAGATGCGGCAGACAATGCCAAGGAAATGGTCAACCTTTTACAAATTGAATATCAGGGACTTGCTCCACGCCAGCTAGATTTATTATAAAAGGGATACAAAACAGCGAGAGGTTAGGAGAAAGAAAACATGGAATGGATTATTCTAGTAGTGATTGGACTTATTGCGAGTTCGTTAGGCTCGCTAATAGGATTAGGCGGCGGAATTATTATTGTTCCCTCGTTGCTTTATTTATCAACCCTATCAGCCTTTGGACATATAACACCTCAGGTTGCGGTAGGGACATCACTGTTTACGATGATTTTTACAGGTCTATCATCTACATTAGCTTATATGAAACACAAAACAGTTGATTATAAAAGCGGCCTGATTTTTCTAATCGGAAGTGGTCCAGGGAGTATTCTGGGCGCATGGGTAACTGAAGGCTTACATATGAAGACGTTCAATATCTTTTTCGGACTATTTATTATTTTTATTTCGATTATTTTATTACTAAAGGACAAATTAAAGCCCATTCCTTATCGGAAAGATCGGGGAATTATCCGCACTTTTATTGATAATGCAGGTAAAACCTTTGAATACGGATATAACCCAATAATAGGAGTCCTGATTGCTTTTGTAGTTGGCTTTTTATCGGGAGTTTTTGGTGTTGGCGGCGGGTCCTTAATGGTTCCGACCATGATTTTGGTGTTTTTCTTTCCACCACATGTGGCAACGGCCACGTCGATGTTTATGATTTTACCAACATCCTTGCTGAGCTCGATTACACATATTACTTTAGGAAATGTGGACTGGCTTTATGCTTTAGCATTGGTTCCTGGGGCTTGGATTGGAGCTAACGTGGGTGTCTTTTTAAACACAAAGCTTAAGAGTAAAACAATTGTATTAATTTTACGAACCATTCTTGTCATTGTTGGAGTTAGGTTAATTTATCAAGGGATTTTTGGGCAGGTCTAGGATGGAAACCATACATATTTATCATACAAATGATGTCCACAGTCACTTAGAAAATTGGCCCCGAATTAAGCAGTTCCTAGCAATAAAACATGATAGGCATCACCAAAAAGATGAGGATGTACTTCTATTTGATATCGGTGATTTTATAGATCGCTGGCACCCTTTCACAGAAGCGACAAGAGGGAAAGGGAATATTGATCTGTTAAATGAGAGTCACTATACCGCTGTAACGATCGGAAACAATGAAGGGGTTAACCTCCCATATGACAACTTAAATGAGCTCTATGAAAACGCTCAGTTTGATGTTCTGTTAGCGAACCTTTATCAACAAGATGGAGGCTTTCCTAGCTGGGTAAAGCCATATAAGATTTATCATTCGAAAAAGGGCACAAGGGTGGGTGTCATCGGTTTAACGGCACCGTTTGCCCATCTATATGGTTTACTGGGCTGGAAGGTGACAGAGCCGATTGAAGAGTTGAAAATATGGATTGGAAAAGTAAAAGCAGAATCAGACGTAATCATTTTACTTTCCCATCTCGGTCTTAATGTGGACGAATCCATAGCAGCTGAATTTCCTGATATTGATGTCATATTAGGTTCACATACCCATCACTTCCTGGAAAAAGGAAAGCTAGTGGAGGAGACCCTCCTTGGGGCGGCAGGTAAGTATGGATATTTTGTTGGCCACGTTACTCTCAAAGTGGATGAACAAAAAGAGATTACCGCTAAGAGGGCCATTTTATATGACAGTAAGGATCTGCCGAAAGCTAAAAATGAGCAGGAGCAAATCGATGCTTATTTTACAAGAGGAAAAGCCGATTTAAATCAAAAAGTAACCACCTTAGCTAAGCCTCTAATTAATGATCTTTTTCATGAAACGGAGTTTTCATTTATGCTTTGCAGGGCATTAAGAGAATGGTGTAACACTGATTGTGCCATGATTAACGCAGGGCTATTGTTAGGGCCTTTATCGGGTGATGTTACGGTTTACGATTTGCTGAAGATTTGTCCACATCCAATAAATCCGTGTGTGGTTGAACTAACTGGAAAAGAATTAGAAGAGGTTTATTGGCAGACAAAAGATGAAGGCTTAATCCATAAGCATATCAAAGGACTTGGATTCAGAGGAACTCTTTTAGGGATATTTGTCTTTGACCGAATTAGTTTTCATGGAGACGTCATGTTTATTAATGGGACGGAAGTCGATTATGAAAGAAATTATACGTTAGCCCTGCCTGATATGTTTACGTTTGGCCACTTTTTCAAAGACATTCTTCCGCAAAAAGAAAAGAAGTATTTCTTGCCAGAATTCCTAAGGGATTTATTAAAAAGGAAGTTACAAATACAGTCATAGAATGGGCTACACGCTTTTTCATAACCTGTCATAAAGTGATAGAGAGGAAAGGAGTGTGGACCATTTGATTGATCTTTCACCAATTGAAATAAACGGCCATACCTTTTTGGCAGTTTCGGTTTTACTTCCAAAAACAACCTTGCTTGCTGTATCAAGCGATAAGGGATATATCATGTGCGGTGCCTTGGATGTGGGTTTATTAAATGATAAATTAAAGGACCGCAAGATTATTGCCGGCCGTGCTGTGGGAGTAAGAACCATTGAACAGCTCCTAAATGCACCGTTAGAGTCGGTAACATGGGAGGCAGAGGCGTTAGGTATTCACCAAGGAATGATTGGGAAGGAAGCCTTGTTAAAAATGATTTAAAAAGCTTGCTCCATGCGGGCTTTTTTTTATATTTGGCACTATTAAACTTGGCTGTTGGTCTCTGCTCCAGGCGCGTGCGGTTCGCGGGCGGTCCAGGGAGCCTCCTCGGCGCTAAGCGCCTCTGGGGACTCCCCTGCCCCGTCCTCACGCAGGAGTCTTCGCGCCTTCCGCTCCAATCAACATGGTGTAAAAATGGTTACTTCCGCTTTTTTGTAGGGCTAGTTCTCCTTTTCAAAGCATACATATAGCTTGAAGGGGTGATTTTTTTGGCGAAGTTTCGCAGACGGCTTCCGAGGAAGGGACCGTTGCCTTTCCGTTATGTCATGCTATTGACGTTTGTCTTTTTTCTATTTTCAACTGCCACCGGCTTATGGCTCGTGAATAAGGGGATTGAGCCGACATTAATGAGAATTGCTACTTCCGAAACCCGAAATATTGCTTCCCTTGTTATTAATAAGGCGATTACAAAACGGACAACAGACACAGGTGAAGACAATGACGTAATTGTGATCTTACCAAGTGAAAATGGCAAGGCCTCCAACGTTAAACTCAATACAGTTTATATAAACCGGGTCTTAGCGGAAACAACCGCTCAAATTCAAAAAAACCTGAAGGCAGCTAAAAAAGGTGATCTTGCCTCGTTAGAGCAGTTAACTGATGTTGAAATTGAAACGCATAATTCGGAAAAGGAAGACGGAATTATTTGGTATGTCCCTCTAGGGCAAGCAACAAATATCTCCTTATTAGGAAATTTTGGTCCGAAGATCCCCGTAAAGTTTCATGCCATTGGCGAAGTGGAACCAGATGTTAAAATTGAGACAAAAGATATGGGAATCAATAATACTTGGGTCGATGTTTCTATTCATATCGAAGTGTCTGTCCAGATTATTACCCCGTTTGCTACTAAAATAACAAAGCTTACTCAAAGTATTCCGGTTGACGGATCACTCATACAAGGAGATGTCCCGCAATTCTACAATAGTGGCGGCGGAGTAACTCCATCAATACAGCTTCCAGATAAACAGTCGGACTCCAAAAAATCGGGGAACTAAAAATAGGACTATCCACCATGGACAGTCCTATTTTTTTCGAGCATTCATCCGCTCTATCCGCTTCCACTTAGCTAAATGAGGATAGGGATCAAAAGACCATTCAGTTACACCGTTGTCTTTGTACATCCCGTAATGTAAATGTGGAGGGAATTTTCCTGAGGTTCCTGGAGGGCCGTACCCAGAGCTCCCTACACCGCCAATAATCATTCCTGGCTCAACAATTTGGCCGACCTTTAAATCCTTAGCAAAACCGCTGAGATGGGCAAAATAATGATAGGTATTATTAATATCACGAATGCCGATTCTCCATCCTCCAAACTTATTCCAGCCCTTCATTTCAATAATGCCATAGTTTGTCGCACGAACCGGAACACCGTAGCCAGCAAAAATATCGGTACCTTCATGACTCCTTCGTCCACCCCACCCGCGGGCAGATCCCCAGGTGCTCCGGTAGCTGTGATTGCTGCGGATCGGTACGGGGAATACTTGTGCATCTAGATCAATCCGACCAAAATGTCGATATATTTTTGCTTTTCCAGCAATGATACTAACGGTTTTATCACGATGATAATAATTCCATAAGCCGATTTTTATATTATCATGATCAATTCCGTATGAAAGTAGATAATTGGCAAACGTATAAAGGACGTCCTCATCATTCTTAAGACTCGCTTTTCCATCCCCATCCCCATCCACACCTTTTCCATCAAAAAACTGGATGATTGCGGGGTTTTTTTCCAAAGGATTTGGATTGGTTAATCCAGCCCATTCTTCTGGACGAAAATAGATGCCGATTACGCTATCTGGTTTAGGTAAGTCTCTGCGGACCTGGCGGATGCTTCTTTCATATTGATCAATAGCCGCTAAATAATACCAAGGAATTTGGGTAACCGTTTCAACCTTCTTATAAAGCTTCATTCTTTCTTGATATGGATCAGTTTCGTTTGTTTTTGCTTGAGCCTCCCTGACCGTGAATGAAGTGGTAAATAATAAAAGAAAGGTTCCGATGATTAGAACAGCCCGCACAAGAATCCTCCTTCCGAGTAATGTACAAGGTTAGTTTATGTTTTCTAAACCATTTCATTATGGTTAATAAATGGTAAACGAGATTTTAGCTGAATCAAGATGGTTTGAACTAGATAATTTAAACCGATTTGCTTGTCGATATTATTTCAGTATGTTAAAGTGACAACATATAGAAACATATATATCGTTTCAAGGGGTGTGCTGAACGTGAGTAAGAAAGAAGAAATTCTAAGAAAACCGGAATGGTTAAAAATAAAACTAAATACAAACGAGTCCTATACGGGCTTGAAAAAAATGATGCGTGAAAAGAATCTGCACACAGTTTGTGAAGAAGCACGCTGTCCTAATATTCATGAATGCTGGGCAGAAAGACGTACGGCTACCTTCATGATTCTTGGGGATACTTGTACTCGTGCCTGCCGCTTTTGTGCGGTTAAAACGGGTTTACCTACAGAGCTTGATTGGCAAGAACCAGAACGAGTGGCAGACTCTGTTCAATTGATGAACTTAAAACATGTGGTTGTAACAGCGGTAGCCCGTGATGATCTCAGGGATGGCGGGGCAGCCATTTTTGCGGAAACGGTTCGTGCGATTCGCCGGAAAAATCCATTTACAAGTATTGAAGTTCTGCCTTCCGATATGGGCGGAAAAGAAGAAAATTTACGTGTATTAATGGATGCTAAACCTGATATCTTAAACCATAACATTGAGACGGTTAGACGGATGACACCTAGAGTTAGAGCCCGGGCTAAATATGACCGTTCCCTTGAGTTTCTTCGTCGGGCAAAAGAAATGCAGCCTAATATTCCAACAAAATCCAGCTTGATGGTTGGCTTAGGGGAAACGAAGGAAGAAATAATCGAAGTTATGGATGATTTAAGAGCAAATCAAATCGATATTATGACGATTGGCCAATATTTACAGCCGACAAAAGGTCATTTGAAGGTTGAGAAATATTATAGCCCTGATGAATTTAAAGAATTACAACAAATTGCAATTAGTAAAGGCTTTAGCCATTGTGAAGCAGGCCCGCTTGTCCGCTCATCCTATCATGCAGATGAGCAAGTTAATGCTGCAGCAAAACACAAGCAAATCCTTGGTGAACAAGAAGCACAACAAGCTTAAAACCAAAGAGTTCAGTCAAAGTGACTGAACTCTTTAATTTATTTGGGAATATGACTGTCTAGCTCCAGCAGCCAATTCGTCCTGAAGGTTAAAAAGCAACCTTCATGCCGGCTCGTCTTATGCCTGTCGCCCCTGTGCAAGGCGCTTCCGCTTTTCTATTTGTCGTCAGGAGTTAGTCCATTCTCGTCCTCACTTGCGTTCATTCGCTGCCCTTGTGGGGATTTTTTCATTTGCTTAATTAGCCCATTAACCAAATTCCGGGCGTTCCGGCTTGTGGAGTCAAGGTTTGCGAGATTTTCTACATCCCTCATTAGTACTTTATTGTCTGTAACAAAGACATGGTAATATCTTGGAACGACAGACATCGCCGTTTTCTTGACTTGGTCTGCCGTCAAATTGCGATCTTTTGAATCTGTATCATATGCAATTAATACTTCTTGGTCTGTGACAAGTGTAGCGACATCATTTACATTGGGGATTTCAGTACTGTATTTACTGATGATATTTGCCACCTGTTCACGGTCTAAGGCTGTATAGTGGTCATTAGCCGTATTATCATTCATCAGCGGACTCTTTTGGTGACGGACAAAGCCATAATTGTTACTAACGTTACGGACACCGCGGCTAGCCCCTTCATTGTATAGCTCATGTCTTTTATTGTTAACATTAATGGTATTGCCGCTTTCCTCATACACATCACGGTTGGCCATATCCTTAGAGCATCCTGTAACAGCTGTCATTGTACATAATCCCAAGATTATGACTAATTTTTTCAATTTCAACACCTCCTTTTATTAGAATGGCCATTTAGAGGATTTTTTTTCTTAGTAATTGATGGGGAATCGGTTATAATGGTTATTAGGAATTAGCTGGCAAAAGAGGTGAAATATCATGATTATAATGAATAACACTGTTTATGAAATGGTCCAAGAACATAGAAACGGCTTTAATGAGGAAGCCCTTAAAGCAAGGTTTAGTGATATTTTAACAAGGTATGATTATGTTGTTGGCGATTGGGGTTATGGTCAACTTCGGTTAAAGGGCTTTTTCGACGACCAAAACCAAAAAGCCACCTTTGATACAAAAATTAGTACACTAAGTGAATACCTGTATGAATACTGCAATTTTGGCTGTGCATATTTTGTCTTGAAAAAAGTAAAGAAGTAAAAGAAGGGTCAGCTAAACTGGCCCTTCTTTTACGTTGTCTCCATATAGGGTGGCTGTTCATCTTTCTCAGGGTCATCATGTGTTGGATGTGCTCCGTCCATCTGCCGTGGAAGATCTTGATGCAGTGTTTTATTTTCGTAATTAAAGGCGCTGTATGGCCGTTGCCCATCTGTCCAAGGTGTGCTTTTGTTTTGAACCGGTTCGTTTTCACGGATTGGAGAACCATAAGGACCTTCAGGATATTCTTCTGCGGTAAGAAAGTTTCTTCGTGCTTCAACATTAGATAGTTCCGTATATTTTTCATCATCGTTTTTTGTCATGTTTGCGCCCCCTTTTACTACTATTATTTTCAAAGGGAGTGTAATTCATGACTACACATTAAATTAATTCCATTAAAAAGGACCTTAATTCCTCTGCATCATCATCATTCAACTGAAAAGCGTACTCTAGATAGCCTTCCTCTTGCAAATCGTCTAAGCCGATGATAGCAAAACGGCTCCCTTGCATATCAAGAACCAGATGTTTCCCGAAATGGCGGTCACTTTGAACAATCGCTAAATCAAAGCGTTGATTTTCACCAACAAAGCTGACAAATCTTGTTTTTGTATCTTCTGTATCATCGTATAAGAAAAAGCGTTCTTTCATCTAACCGTCTCCTTAATAAAAAATACGTATTTTCGACATCTTCTATATAGTAACAAATAAAGTGAATGTAGTGGAGTAAAGAATTTTCCTAAATTTTCATAAGTTTTTAGGAATCGAAAAACACGAACGATGTCAAATTATGTTACAATTAATCTGAATTCTCAAAAGTTGACACCTGAGAGGAATGATTGAATGTTCCGTCGTTACATGGAAAAGGTCAAAAATGTAATGCAAAGGGGAAAGATTTTATTACTTCTTTCGTCCATACGTGTTTATCCTCCTCAATTTATTCTACGAAACCCTGCGTTTAATGGGGTTTAATATTGCCAAGGACGATACTGGTGCCGGGTATTCTAGTTTGAGTATTATTAGTGAAATCATGCCGGATATTATTAAAATAGATCGTTCCGTTATTCAAAATATTGATAAAAATTCGGTGAAAGAATCGATGTTACAGGGCTTAATGCTAATCGCACGAGAAGCGGGATCCCTAGTGGTCGCAGAAGGCATCGAAAACGAAGAGGAAGCATCCGTGCTAAAGAGAAATAATGTTGACTTAGCGCAAGGATTCTTTTATGCACGTCCAGCAGCGCTTGTAAAATGTAGCATATAGAAAAATGGAGGTAGTGAAACGATGTATTTTGTTGACAGAGAAAAAATTGAGGAAATCTTAAAATATTTAGAAACACAAATACAACTCTTCTTAAGTCAAAAGGAGTGGTCCACGCCGCTTGAAAAGGCAGCACTAGAGCGTTTAAACCAGATGATGATTGAGTCGGTTTTGGATGTCGGAAATTCGATGATTGATGGGTTTATTATGCGGGACCCAGGCAGTTACGATGACATCATTGATATTTTAATGGATGAAAAGGTGATTTCAGCTGAAACGGGGAAATCTTTAAAAATACTGATTCAGTATCGAAAAATACTTGTCCAAGCTTATACGGATGTTAATCACCGGGAACTTCAAGAGGTCTTTTCAAAACACTTACATGAACTGGTTAATTTTGCAGCTAATGTCCGTAATTATCTTACCAATGAATTAGGTCCAGTTTCGGCGTTTAAGAACTAATAATTAGACCGTTTTTCGCGGTCTTTTTGTTTTATTTGGTCATAATAGATTTTAGGAGTGATGAATCTTGAAAAAGTATCAAGGCTATTTAATTGATTTAGATGGAACGATGTACAAAGGGACAGAGCGAATTGAAGCAGCTTCCGATTTTGTGAAAAAACTTCGCGATCAACAAATACCGTATTTATTTGTGACGAACAACTCATCAAGAACACCGGCACAGGTGGCTGAGAAGTTGACCCAGTTTGATATTCCCGCGGAAAAGAAGCAGGTCTTTACAACCAGCCAAGCGACGGCTAATTATATCTATGAACGAAAAAATGATGCTTCTGTTTATGTGATTGGGGAAGAAGGCATTCAGACAGCCATAGAAGAGAAGGGATTAAACTTTGGAGGAGAAGATGCCGATTTTGTGGTAGTGGGAATTGATCGAGAGATTAGTTATGAAAAATTGGCTGTGGCTTGTTTGGCCGTTCGAAATGGAGCAATATTCATTTCGACAAATGGCGATATTGCCATACCTACAGAAAGAGGCTTGCTTCCAGGAAATGGTTCACTTACATCAGTTATTACGGTTTCCACACAAACACAGCCAATTTTTATCGGCAAACCTGAAGCAATCATAATGGACCAGGCCTTAAAGGTACTAGGAACACCAAAAGAAAAGACATTGATGGTTGGCGATTACTATGATACGGATATCTTAGCAGGTATGAATGCAGGCATGGATACCTTATTAGTTCATACGGGTGTAACGACAAAAGAACTGCTTTCCGGCTATGACCGAAAGCCAACCTATACCGTTGATTCATTAGATCAATGGGAGATGTGAAAAAGGATGGGGCAACCCATCCTTTTCTAATCTATTTTTTCTCTTTTTCCTCGCGTGCCGCCCGGTGTGCGAGTCTGCTCGATGCGGCCGCTGCAATCGCACCAACAATATCATCTAAAAAGGTATGGCACTCTCCCGTTGATTTATCATTTAAATGCGCTAAAATCCCTGGCTTTAACTTATCGATGTAACCGTAATTTGTAAAACCGATTGACCCGTATACATTTACAATGGAAAAGGCTAGAATTTCATCCACACCATAGAGGCTTTCATCTGTTCCAATGATGGATTGAAGAGGCTCTTCAAGCATTCCTTTTTCAGCAAGTATATCCAGCTGTATTCCTGTTAAAATTGCGTTCTGTACCTCACGTTTTGAAAGAACGCGTTCCACGTTCGCTAAACAATCTTCCATTTTCAAATTTTCGTGATACTTTTCCTGTAAAAAGAATACTAAATCAGCGATGTCCTGTACTTCAACGCCTCTTTCTTTCAGCCATCTGCGTGCAGTTACTTCGGTTAGATTTACGTTTTTGTCGTCTGCCATTCCTCTGATCACCTTTTCTATGGATTTTCACTAAATATATACTTTATTATTCTAACTTATGCAAATTCACCTTAAAAAAGAGCATGGATAAAGCCTTATATTCTCCATCATTTTTCTTCGTTATTCAGAAACAAGTTTTTTAAGCTAAATACATATACATGAGGTAAGAAAAGGGAAAGAAATGAGGTGGGACCTTAATGCTTCAGAAAATGCTGGAAAATCAATATGGCATTACGGTGGATGAATATGTAAAATTAGATACTTACGATGCGTTAAGAGGAAATGGCTGGCTCTACTTAATCTCCAAACCAACTGGCAAGGAAGAAGAGGATCTTGCCGAGCTTGAAAAAATATCTCAGCATTTAAGAAATTATGGTGATCAAAATGTCCCCGTCTTTTTGCAATCGAAAGAAGGTCATCTAATTACGACATGGGAACAAAATAAATATTGTGTCTTGGCCAATCGACAAACAGAAGCGCATCGAAAAATAAAATTGGGGAGGAAATTGGCTAGATTCCATGAGCGTGGGAGAAGGGTTACCTTTCAAATAGAGAGGTCCAGCAGGATTGGCCAATGGAAGTCATTATGGGAAAAGCGGCTTGAGCAAATGGAAAAGGTTTGGAATGGGTTGCTTTTTCAAACACCTGAAGATGAGTTTCAACGAATGTTTATTGATTCCTTCCCCTATTATCTAGGGTTAACGGAGAATGCTATTCAATATTTAGTGGATACCGAAATCGATGATGAACCATTGGAAACAGATAGCGGCACTGTTTGTCATGAACGTTTTACCCAAAAAACATGGGGACCACTCAATAATTATATGATTAAAAATCCATTCGATTGGGTCTTTGACCATCGCAGCCGTGACCTAGCTGAATGGACAAGAGAAAGATACCTTCACAATTTCCAAACCTATGATGTGGAATTAAAACGATTTTTTGAAGAGTACCAAAGTATTTCTCCATTGTCGCCTTTTACCTGGCGATTATTATATTCGCGCTTAATTTTTCCACTTCATTACTTTGAATGCATCGAGAGTTATTATATAACCACATCTGAACAGGATAAAAAAGTATTGGAGGAGAAGTTAACCAGAATTTTACGGCAGTCTGGCGAATATGAACGGTTTTTGGCTGGTTTTTATCAACTAACGGATGCGCCCATTAAGTCTTTAAAACTCCCGCTATTGGAATGGCTTTATTAATAATTAATTACATGTATCACGAAAAAAGCGATTGCCTCGGAAGGCAATCGCTTTTTTAATTAAGGCTTATTATTTAAAATACTTGCTCTACTTCAACAATACCAGGAACTTCTTCTAAAAGAGCTCTTTCAATACCAGCCTTAAGTGTGATTGTTGAACTTGGGCAGCTTCCACATGCACCTAACAGGCGAAGTTTTACAATGCCTTCTTCCACATCTACTAATTCACAATCTCCGCCATCGCGAAGAAGAAATGGACGTAATTTATCTAATACTTCTTGAACTTGCTCAATAATTTCTTGTTCTGCCAAATGAATCGACTCCCTTCCTATAATTTATATTATAATGTCATCGGCGTTAAAAATCCATTATCAGAAATTAGGAAAACACACATTTAAAGACATTTACTTTGTTTGTATAGTATAAATAAGATAGTCAATCTTAAAGAAAAAGGCAGGAATCATATGATGAATAGTCACGAAGTAGAAATTGTTGTTTATGGTGCGGAACAATTATGCCCAAGTTGTGTAAATTTACCTTCTTCCAAAGAAACGTTTGAATGGCTGGAATCAGCTATTGCTAGGAAATTTCCGGATCAACCTTTTAAAATGACCTACGTTGATATTTACCAGCCCACTGGGGAGATTAAACAACTCGATTTTGCCAAAAAAGTGGTCGAAGAGGATATGTTTTACCCGGTAGTTGTCATTAAAGAAAAAGTCGTTGGCGAAGGGAACCCGCGCCTAAAAACTATTTTTTCAGAACTAGAGAAATATGGGTATAAAGCAATTTAATGAGAAGAAGCATTCCAACGACATCGGAATGCTTCTTCTTGTTATAGGATCATAATTTATTTCTTTGAACCTGTATTACTGTCTAGCTTCAGCGCCCAGCGGCTAGTGTACTTCGCGCTCCTCCCTACGATAAGTCAACATCGGTTCGCTTACGCTCACCGTGTTTCCTTTATCTCAGTCGAAGTGCTCCAGTCCATACGCCGCAAAACGGGCGCTTCCGCTTTCTTATCCATTATGATACTTGTACATCCAAAGAATACCGGTTTTTAGCATGCGGGCGACGCGTCCTGTAATGGCACGGTCTGCCATCATTCCAAAACCATGCTTTTTACCCAAGGAGCCAAGGATACCCTTTAATTTAATTTGCGGGAAGGAAGTAGGAGGTTCTTCACCTTTCCAACGTCTTTTTAAGACTTCAACAATTTGTTCAGCCTGTCCCTCTGCTAATTGAGCACTTGGTGCATGGGGGAGACTTGCACAATCACCGAGTATAAAAACATGTTCATCATTTGGTAAATGATGAATTGGGGTAAGGACTAGTCTGCCCATTCCGTCTTTTTCCCCGTCCATATCGCGGACAATTTTATTGGCTTGAATCCCTGCCGTCCAAACAATCACATCGCAATGAATAGGCTGATCGTGATTGTATAATACATTTTCTTCTACCTTGGTAATATTGGAACCGTTGATAATTTCAACATTGTTTTTCACAAACCAATTTTCAACATATTTGCTTAAACGTTCTGGGAAAGAGGAAAGAATATGTTTTCCACGATCAAATAATTTGATGTTTAGATCTTCACGGCTTTCACTTAATTCACTTGCTAACTCAACACCGCTAAGACCTGCTCCCACAATACCCACAACCGAGCCAGGTCCCAAATTGTTTAAGACGGAGTAAGTAAGGCGGGACTTTTCGATACTCTGTATACTGTAAGTGAACTGATCTGCACCGGGAACATCATGGTACTTGTCCTCACAGCCAAGACCGATAATTAAATCATCGTAGGCGACGGGTTCTGCATCTTTCATTACGATTCTTCTGCTCATTGTATCAACGGCGATTACTTCACCATATTTAACTTCTAATCGAGGGTGTTCCGGAAAAGCAACACGGACTTCTTTGTCTGAAATCGTTCCTGCGGCTAATGCGTAGTACTCCGTTTTTAAGCAATGGTAGGGTACACGGTCCACAAGAGTAATCTTTACGTCCTCTGGTAAATGGTTGGGAAGAAGTTCGTTTAAAACTTTCATCCCACCGTATCCACCACCTAAAATTACAAGGTTTTTCATTATTATTTCCCCTTTGATTATCCGGTTTTTATATTAATAAATTGGCTGAGTGTAATATAAAAAAGTAGTATAATTCTTTCGTTTCTTTACCAAATACGAGTATATCTAAAATGTGTCGAAATAACAACATTATTCATGATTTTCTTGACATCAGCAGGGTAAACATGGTAATTGACGAAGTAAATGAAATAGAGTAGGATAAGTAGTTGTGGAGAGGTGAAGGCAATGATTCAACCCATCATTGAATTTTGTATTAGCAATCTTGCTAATGGTGCACAAAAAGCACTTGAAAAATTAGAAAAAGATCCTAACTTGGATATTATTGAATATGGATGTCTTGGATATTGTGGAAAATGTGCAACTACATTATATGCTCTTGTAAATGGCGAAGTGGTAACGGGAAAAACAGCCGATGAGTTGGTAGATAACATTTATCAATATCTAGAAGAAAATCCAATGTTTTAAGAAAAGCGGAAGCGCTTAGCTCAACATTATGAATAAAATATGGGAGCAATGCCGCTCCCTTATTTTTTATTATTCCATATATTAGTTAATAGGATTCAATTAGTTGAGTAGTTAACAATCTGTGTATATAATTTAATAAAAGCCTCATTTAGGGAGGGATATACAATGAGTAATGAAGTGGTTATTTTAACAGAAGCAGCGTCACTCCATATTAAAGAAATGATGAAGCATAACGAAGAAGAAGGTGCACTGTTACGAGTCAGCGTAAAAGGCGGTGGCTGCAGCGGTTTATCTTATGGTATGGGCTTTGAGCATACAGTAAACGAAGAGGATCTCACCTTTGAACAATTCGGGATTCAAGTGCTGGTCGATAAAGAGAGTGCTGCTATTTTACAAGGAACGAAGATTGATTTTAAAGAATCCATGATGGGCGGCGGCTTTACGATTGACAATCCGAATGCCATTGCATCATGCGGCTGCGGTTCTTCGTTTAGAACGGCTACGGCAACAGGTACACCAGAAGAATGCTAGGCGGTATATCAACGATTTGAGCCGTTTTGATGCTCGGGATATTAGTCCGGTAATCGAATCGGAAACAAGGGCGAAGGGTTGCGGATAACGTCGAAAAACGGTTCGTACAAAACCCCGTAATTAAACAAATGCACCCCTGAGATTTGCGAATCAGGGGTGAAAATAACGGCCTTCTTAGCGGTGGGATGTCTAATCATATACCGTTAGGGAGGCTTTTTATTATGGCATTACAAAATAAATATTCGCATTCGGGCGTATCGAGTGATTTTTTAATCATTTCTTGCGCAACAAGCTGGTAACTTAAACTGGTGAACAGTTGACTCATATAATGAAGTATATAGAGGCAAAAAAAAAGACCATTCAGGTCTAAGATGATACTTTTAGGAAATTTCTAATTTCATCAACAGAAATTCCTAAATTTCGAGCTTCCAAAATGAGGTCTACCCATTCTTTATCTAGTTCTTTTTCACTTAACAGAGCGGTTTTCATATACTATGTATCCTCCTAAAATACTAATTATTTTAGGCAGCTCAGCCATCATTGTTAAGTACTTTAGACCTGGAGCTTTGCGTCCCAACCTTTCGATAGGTTTGCCTTTATCTAATTAAAGTTTTAAATTTCATAGTAACATCTTACTATGTGGATTTTATAAATGGAATCAAAATATTTCCAATTATTTCGACAGTTTATAACACAATTCGTTATTACGAAAAAATTGTGAAGACGACGTCATCATAACAGGTGGTGTTTTTATTTTCCATTTTTATAGAGCTCTTATTCGTGTGTAATAAGAACGAAGGAGTTGACCGTAATGACGATAAGAGATCGCGGTTTAATTAAATGGAATGCAGCGTCCTTTATGCCGCAAGTATTCGAAGAGCAACGAGCCGTGTTTAAGGACCAAGAGCACCAGCCAAGGCCGTTGCTAAGCGAATTCGATATGGAGGAATTTGACCAATGCATAGCCTACCCGATGGAGTACAAATTAGCGGTGAGGCTAACGGTATGGGCCGACGGCTTTTCTTCGGATTATACCGCATTGATCCGATTACACATCGTCTGAGGGTGAAAAGTTAAGCCTGGCGTATTCGAGCGAGTGGCATTCGAAGATGTTACCGGGGTAAATAGCTGATATCCGAGCAATAAGGCGTTATATTCATATGGATTGAATGCAGTGCCCAGGCACTTGTAGATTAAAAAAAGACCGTTGATTCGGTCTATGAAGAATGTTTTAGTAACTCTCTAATTTCATCAACAGAAATCCCTAATTTTCTGGCTTCTAATATTAGTTCTAACCATACTGTATCTAGTTCTTCATTATCCAGATCTTTTTTATCTAACACAACAGTTACCATATTACCATGTATCCTCCTCATTAAAAAAAATAAAGTCTATAGAGAAATATTGCTTGTTAATTAATTAGAATACGAGATATTAATCTAATTTAAGTAGTTTTGACACACACTTATCACAAGTTACCTCGTCCAAGTCAACAAATTTAATTTTTCTAAGTGTTTTCTTTTTAATAACGATTTCAGAATTAAATACTAGACCACAAGCACAATTATTTAAATCTTTAACAATATGAATTTTATTTGTTTCATTAATAAGAGGATATAACACAACTTTCTCCTTACAGTACTTGTTTGTTCTTCATTAAGAACTATACTTTAATTATTGGGTTTTGTAAATATCATTATGGTTAAATATACCTAAATAGGGATATTTTTATTTATTACATTAATCCTATTAGCCAAAGCTTTGCATCGAGTTGAAACGAGGAAAATTAACTGGCAGGTGCTGGTCGGTGTCACGTACAACGAGTTTGTCGTCCATGACTTCGAAAAGTTGCAAATGTTAGTTGTGGCCGGGAGTATTTTCCGTGGGCTACGGGAACAGGTACACCAGAAGAATGCTAAAAATATAAGAAAAGCGTCCGCAGAGGGACGCTTTTTTCTATGTATTGAACATTGATGAACTGTGTAAAGGCTGGATTTTTGCTTTTGGATCAATGAAGGCTTTGGCATTATTAACGGCAGTTGGTGCTTCACCAAAGCCACAAGCAATTAATTTCACTTTTCCGTCATAGGTGCAAATATCGCCCGCAGCATAAATGCCAGGTATGTTGGTTTCCATTTTCGAATTAACGACAATGGAATTCTTTTCGATTTCTAGACCCCATTCCTTAATTGGTCCAAGGGATGAGACAAAACCATAGTTACAAATAACAGCATCCACATCGAGTGTAACTTTCTCTTCACCATTAACCGTTTCAAGAACTACCTGCTTAATTCCACTTTCATCGCCAATAAGTTCGGCAGGAACATAAGGTGTCTTCACATCTACTTTTGAGTTATACAAGTTTTCGACACTATGTTCGTGAGCACGGAATTTATCCCTGCGGTGAACAATAGATACTTTCTCAGCAATAGGCTCAAGCATTAGTGCCCAGTCAACGGCAGAATCTCCACCACCAAAAACAACAACTTTTTGGCCTGCAAACTGATTTAGATCCTCAATAAAGTAGTAGAGATTTTTCCGTTCATATTGGGCAGCACTTTCTAGCTCTAAACGACGCGGTTGGAAAGCACCATTTCCAGCGGTAATAATAATCGTTTTTGAATAATGGACTTCCTTATTTGTTGTTAATTTGAACGTACCATCTTCTTGTTTTTCTAACTTTTCAACAGATTGCTCAAGTGCAACGGTAGGTTCGAATTTGCGCATCTGTTCTTTTAAGTTATTTATCAATTCTTGTGCACGAATTTTTGGAAAACCTGCCACATCATAAATATATTTTTCCGGGTAAAGCGCTGATAATTGACCGCCTAGCTGTGGCAAGCTCTCAATGATTTTCACGGATGCTTGTCTCATTCCTCCGTAAAAGGCGGTAAATAAACCGGTAGGGCCGCCACCGATGATTGTAATGTCATAAACTTTTTGATTCTCTTGCACTCCGTATCCCCCCAACTTGTAGTTAGAAACTCTACTCACTATAATATCATAAAATAAAAAATTCTCACATCATTATAGAGGTAATATTCGCAATAGAAACAATAGTTAAAAAAAAGACTAAAAGAGTAAGAGGAGATGCAATTCCTTATCTTTTAAAGTTAATTAATTTATAAAAATTGCTTGATAATCCTGTGAAAGTAGCATAAGATGTATTGAGGATAGATTGTTAAATTTTTGTGTCACAAAAAGCACATTTTTATGACAATCATGGAAAAAATATTTACTTTCTTAGCGTAATAAATCTCTGCGAAAATCGATATCCAGACCAAGCAGTTCGTTTTTTTTAGACTCATACGTGAATTATATCACATACATTTTTCTGTTATTCAAAATAAAAATGATTAAAGCAGTGGAAGCTAAGAAAAAAAGAGTTTATTCAAAAAAAATAAAAGGTGGAAGTGATCACTTTGAGAAAGCCTAAAATTGTTATTCTCGGTGCTGGTTATGGTGGACTAATGACAACAGTTCGCTTACAAAAATTAATCGGCGTTAATGAAGCGGATATTGTATTAGTGAATAAAAATGACTACCATTATGAAACCACATGGCTCCATGAAGCTTCTGCAGGTACGTTACATCATGATCGTGTACGTTATGATATCCGTGATGTGATTGATCGCAGTAAAGTGGATTTTGTTCAAGATACAGTAGTAGAAATAAACAAAGAAGAAAAAAAGGTTATTTTAGAAAAAGGTGAAGTCAACTATGACTACCTTGTTATTGCCCTTGGCGGTGAGCCAGAAACGTTTGGTATTAAAGGATTAAAAGAATTTGCATTTGGAATCTCTAATGTAAATTCTTCACGTCAATTGCGCGAACATATTGAATACCAATTTGCCACCTACAATATGGAAGAAGTGAAGAACGACAATCGTTTGTCTATTGTTGTTGGTGGTGCTGGATTTACAGGAATTGAGTTTTTAGGTGAATTAACAAACAGAATACCGGAATTGTGCCATGAATATGATGTGGATTTCCATAAGGTAAAAATTATTTGTGTTGAAGCTGCACCAACCGTACTCCCTGGTTTTGACCCAGAATTAGTGAATTACGCCGTTTCACAATTGGAACGAAAAGGTGTCGAATTCTTAATTGGAACTGCGATTAAGGAATGCACGGAAGAAGGAATTTTTGTAGCAAAAGGTGATGAGGAACCGCGTGAGATTAAGGCTGGTACCGTCGTTTGGGCTGCTGGAATTCGTGGGAACTCGATTGTTGAAAAATCAGGTTTCGAAGCCATGCGAGGCAGGGTAAAAGTTCAGCCGGACCTTCGTGTTCCTGGCTTTGAGGATGTCTTCATGATTGGTGACAGCTCCCTCATGATTAATGAGGAGATTAATCGTCCTTATCCTCCGACCGCTCAAATTGCTATGCAGCAAGGCGAAGTTTGTGCCCGTAATATAGCGGCCCTAGTTCGCAATAAAGCTGAGTTAGAAACTTTTACGTTTGACAATAAAGGGACTGTTTGCTCCCTTGGTGAAGATGATGCGATCGGTGTTGTTTTTGGCAAAAAAATAACTGGTGCCAAGGCATCCTTCATGAAAAAAGTAGTCGATAATCGCTCTTTATACATGATTGGCGGCGCAGGTCTTGTATTGAAAAAAGGGAAGTTTAATGTATTTTAAAAAGAAAAGCAAAAGCGCCCGTTTTGCGGCGTATGGACTGGAGCGCTTTGACTGAGATAAAGGAAACACTGAGAGCGTTAGCGCATTCGTGCTTAACTTATCGTAGGGAGAAGAGCGAAGTCCACTAGCCGCAGGGCGCTGCAGCTAGACAGTTATCAAAGTTCAATGATAATAAATTTTAATGAAAAAGGGACAGAGAAATCTGTCCCTTTTTGATATGATTGAACAAATGAATTCTTTGTTAGGGGGAGTTTGGGTGAGCAATCGTGAAAAACGCGGGAAGGTTTGGTTGGCTGTTGCTGGGGTGGTAAAGTCTAAAGCTGGACAATGGCTTGTCGTGAAGAAAAGATATGGCGGTTTAAAAGGACAATGGTCATTGCCAGCAGGCTTTGTTGAGATGGGGGAAACTGCGGATGAAGCAGTCATTCGGGAAGTCAAGGAAGAAACCGGTATTCACTGTCAGGTCAAGGGGTTCATGGGATTGAGAACGGGTGTTATTAAAGGTGAAATCAGTGATAATTTACTCCATTTCCTGCTTGAACCGATAGAAGAGGGTGAGGTGATCCACCAGGAAAACGAACTCTTTGAAGCGAGATTTATGTCTCCAGAAGAACTGCTGCTCGAGAAAGACGCATCGATTATTCTCCAATACCTGATAAAAAATGATGTTTCCTTTTTGAAACCAAGTATTAGTGACCTGAATCCTGGGGATCAATTCGGGTATACAGCCTATAAATTATTTTTATAATTTTTAGAAAATTTAAGGAACACTTAGTAAATGAAAGAATACTTAATGTGTATCCGTTTTCTTGGGGTAATTCGCTCAAATTCTGACCTTTCCATTTTAGCTAATCCTTGATATATTATCAGAAAATTAAGTTAATTTTTTAAGGAGATGATGGACAATGACAGTTAAGAGTTTGGATTCCAAAACCTGTGATTATTGCTCTGGAAAAGGCTATTTTCAACTAGTACTAGGCGGATCAGAAACCTGTACGTGCTGCAATGGAACAGGCAAGAAAAAAGAATAAGGCTTTTTACCTTTTCTGTACCGGTTGAAAAACGAGCCATAACCGCTTCTTCGAAACTTTCGAGGGGCTTTTTTTTCGTAAGGAAAGTATTGCCTTACAAAAATAATTCGTTTATATTGACTCCCTTTTCGACATTAAGTACACTAAATGTTGATGTATAAGGGGGAATCTCGGATGCAAATGAGCATTGTGGTCTTAATCATTTCGATTTTATTATTCTTTGTTTTATTTTTTGGAATTGGATTTATCTTAAATATGCTTCTAAGAATGTCATGGGTTATGGCAGTAGTTTATCCGATTGTGGCAATTTTTATTGTAGATAAAGTAAGGTTTAGTGAATATTTTACAAATAGTAAAATGGCCTTTAACGATTTGGGCCATAGGTTTACTTCGCTAGCAACTGCAGATATTCTTATCTTAATAAGTGGACTTGCTGGTGCAGTCGCAGCTGGTTTTACAATCAAGCTTTTACGAAAAAATGGATACCAAATGTTTTAAGACTTTTAATAAATGAATACCAGATGATTTAAGACTTTTACCTCTAGGTAAGGGTCTTTTTTGGGGAACAAGGATATAAGGAATAGAAAAATCAGTTCTAAAAATTTTCCTCCGCCTTTTTTGAATAATTTCCTCTAGCTTGGGAATGAATATTTTGGGAGGAGTGAAAATTTTTATGAATAAAATGAAAAATTGGACTAGGCGTTTTGCGATGGTGTGTCTTTTCTTGATGGCAATATTAGCGACCTTCCAATCTATTTCCGGAGTAAATGCCGAGTTGCTCATTAAGCAATTTGCATCGGTTATCTCAACCACTGAAACCGTTGCTGGAACCTCACGTTCCTTAGAAGACGAAATTGATTGGTCAAAATATCCTAAGCTAACTGTTACAGCCACTGGTTATACTGCGGGAGTAGAATCAACAGGAAAGAGTAAAGGTCATCCTGAATACGGGATTACCTACTCAGGAGTAAAAGTTAAACGTGATTTATTTTCAACGATCGCAGCAGATTTATCTGTTTTTCCGATTGGAACGATTCTCTTTATCCCTGGATACGGATATGGAGTTGTAGCTGATAAAGGCGGGGCTATTAAAGGGAATGAACTAGACCTTTATTATGAAACGGTAGAGGATGTTTATAATAAATGGGGGAAAAAGAAGTTAGATATTTATGTCGTCGAAAAAGGTAATGGGAAACTGACAGAGCATACACTTAAATCATTAAATGAAGATAAATCGATGCAAGTTTTTCGCGGGCAGTACATTAGCTCGGAGAAACGATAGAAGCAGGCTGCTGGCCTGTTTTTTATTTTAATATAATTTCAAGATAATTAGTTAGTCGAAATAAACGTTTATTCGTTATAATAAAAATACAATATTATGGAGGTGAAGTAGTTTGTTTGATGTTAAAAAGGAAATAGACCTCTCTACTGAGCACGAGGGTTTAATCATTGGTCTTTTTGATAAACCAGAAAAATTTTCAGGATTATTGACAAGTCTTGATCAGCGGTTCGAAGGCCAGCTTACAAACCTAGTAAAATCGGGTGATATATCGGCCAAGTTAAAAAGTATCAGTAAAGTACATAGCTTTGGAAAAATCGGTGCAAAACGAATTTGGTTTGTTGGTCTAGGGAAAGAAAAGGATTTAACCTTCGATAAACTAAAAGAAGCGTTTGGCAGGCTTTTTAAGGAAATCCAAAAGAGTAAACTTGAGGAAACCGCTGTTTATTTAGATTCCTTTACAGCAGTGGAAGTAAATGGTTTAGATGCCTCACATGCGTTGAGTGAAGCACTTTCTCTTTCCACTTACCAATTTGAAGGCTACAAACAAAAATCGAACATGCCTGAGAAAAAACTCGAGCATGTGACGATTTATTGTGATACTTATGAGGAAGATGAAGTCGAAGCATCACTAACTGTAGGGTTTGCGTTTGGAGAAGCAACGAATTCGGCGAGAACACTTGTTAACCTCCCAGGCAATATGTTGACAGCAACAGATATGGCTAATTATGCCAAAGACCTTGCTGTAAGGTATGATTTCGAAGTGGAAATCTTAGATAAAGCAGAGATCGAAAAGCTCGGTATGGGAGCCTTCCTTGCAGTTAACCAAGGGTCAACAGAGCCGCCAAAAATGATTGTCCTGAAATATCAAGGAAAAGACGAATGGAAAGATGTCATCGGCCTCGTCGGAAAAGGGATTACCTTTGATACAGGCGGTTACTCTATTAAAACAAAAGCTGGAATTGTTGGGATGAAAACGGACATGGGCGGAGCAGCTGCAGTGCTAGGGGCAATGGAAATCATCGGTGAGACCCAGCCAGAGCAAAACGTGGTCGCGGTCATTCCATCCACAGATAATATGATTAACGGTCATGCCTTTAAACCTGATGACGTCATTACCTCGATGAGCGGTAAAACCATTGAGGTTTTAAATACAGATGCAGAAGGACGCCTTGTGTTAGCTGATGCAGTTACCTATGCCAAGCAACATGGCGCAGATTACCTGGTAGATGTGGCCACTTTAACCGGTGGAGTGATAACAGCTCTTGGCCTCCATACTACTGGAGCAATGACTAACTATGAGCAATTATTAGAACAGGTAATGGAAGCTTCGGTGGAAGCGGGTGAGCAGATGTGGCAGCTGCCATTATTTGAAACGGAGATCGAGCGGGTAAGAAACAGTAAAGTCGCCGATTTAAATAATTCCCCAGGCAGTGAAGGCCATGCGCTTGTTGCTGGGGCGTTTATCGGTGAATTTGCCGAAGGAACACCGTGGGTACACTTAGATATCGCAGGGACGGCAACCTCTTCCAAGGCATATGATTTAGGTCCAGCCGGGGCAACAGGAGTCATGACCCGGACACTTGCCTTATTTGTGGAACGGTTTGAACCAATTGAGAAATAATTACTGGTACTGTCCTCATGAACACTTCATGAGGACAGTTTTTGCTTTCTGATACAGATATTTGTCCTCATGAGCGCCTTACTAAGGAAATCCAATATGAATCTCGGGGGCTCTTTTGCCCACTCCAAACCCCTACACTTCGCATATGAAATAGTGTAGGCAAGTATAGAGGAGAGGAGGTTTGCTACATGTACCCTTATTATCGGAACCCACAGCAGGGACAGGATCATAGATTTATTGGTTTTGGTTTTGGTTTGCCATTGATTGGGGGCTTTCTAGGTGGACTTTTAGGAGGAGCATTAATTAGCCGGCCATTTTATGGAGGTTACGGATATCCAGGCTTTTATCCGCCACCCCCACCTCCACCGCCGGTAGGCTACCCAGGAGCATTTTATCCAGGCTATGGTGCCCCGTATTATTATTAAATGAGAAAAAACAGCTCTTGGGCTGTTTTTTTAATTAGAAAACTATAATTAAAAGGAAAATTAATAAATTAAGCGAATAGATTAAATAGACAACATTTTACATATTGGAGGAATAGAAATGATTGAAAACACATTACTTAAATCTCTCGGGATTGAGCTTACCAAAATCGAAAAAGGGAAGGTCATTGCGACAATGCCCGTGGATGAACGGACCCGCCAGCCATTTGGATTACTGCACGGAGGAGCATCTGTTGCTTTAGCAGAAACGGTTGCCAGTGTAGGGGCGTATGAGCTGGTTGATAAAGAAGTAGAGGCTGTTGCGGGGCAAGAGATTAATGCCAATCATGTCCGTCCCAAAACGGAAGGGGTTGTAACTGCAGTAGGTACTGTACTTCATCAAGGGAAATCAACTCAGGTATGGGATATTAAAATTACCGACGAGCAAGACCGCCTTGTTTGTGTGTCTAGGTGTACGATGGCGGTTATTAAGTTAAAAAGATAAAAACATAAAAACATGTATGCCAGGTTTCTAAATAAGGATGGAGTCATTCCCGTTCTTTTTTATATTGATGAAAAATTTAAAAAATTAACTTTAATTTCATGTTATAATGTAAGAAATAAAAAAATAGAAAAAAAGCACAATTTTTTGTACAGGTTTCTTTATATAATGTATTAAGAAGAAACGTAAAGGTGGTGAAATTGATGAGAGCAAGGCGGCAATATTTGTTTATCGATTTTGAGTTTACAATGCCTGAACGAAATGTACGAATGAAGGACTTTTATGCAGAAATTATCGAGGTTGGAATAGTTGCGGTCGTTGATGACCAAGTGACGGAACAGTTTTCTTCCTTTGTGACTCCACTTAAATTCCCAAAACTTACGGAACGCTGTAAATCCTTTTTACATATTTCCCAGCAGCAAGTAGACAAGGGTTTATCTATTTTTGAACTTGTAAAAAAATTAGAGGAGTTCAATAAGCATAATTATGAAACAACCATTGTTACGTGGGGAAATATGGATATGAAGGTCCTTCGGCATAATTGCTTAAAGGCAGGGGTTGCTTTTCCGCTCAAGGCTGCTGAATTAGATCTTTCCATGGAATATAAACGCTTTTTTGGTGACCAAAATCAAACGGGCCTCTGGAAAGCTGTACAGGAATATGGGAAAGAAGGGACAGGCAGGCATCACCGAGCACTTGATGATGCGTTGACTACCTTTAATATATTCAAGCTCGTTGAAAAGGATAAACGTTATTTAGAAAAACCAGAACCAACGACAATTGGTGATCGGATTGATTTCTCAAAGTTATTAAGTGAATTCGCATAAAAGGCCAAATCATTCAAACTGATTTGGCCTTTAGCATTTTTATAATTTATAATCTTTTTCTAGCGATTCTAATGCCTTTAAGCTCATCTCAGCCCATTCTGAAGTTGTCTCTGCTAGTTCCTTTTTCATAATGGCTACGGCCTCTTTTAAGGACTCCATATAGTCTGGAACTTCATTTTCGAAGATCTTAACCATTTTGTATGGAATATTCGCTTGCTCACGATAGCTGAGCGCTTTTCTCTCATGAAAAATAAGTACATCAGCATCTTTCGGATTATGTAAATCTCCTTGCATCGGATGTTTAAGTACTGCGAGGATTCTTACTAAATAATGCTGTGGGCGTACTTCTGTTATTTCTCCGATATATTTTCCTGTTTTATAAATGGCTGTTACGAATTCACCGATTTGTAATTCTGACACAACAAACACCCCTTTCGCTTTTCCTCTTTCATTTTAATATGAAACATAGTAAATTAAAAACATTGTGAGGAAATTATTTCGGTTAAAGTGAAAAAAATGGAGGAATGATATATGAGAAAGAATTTGCAAATCTTGTTTACATTATTGACAATTGTTTTAGTACTGGCCGCATGTGGGACAAGCACAAAGAAAGAGGAATCCACACCGAAAACGACGACACCAAAAACGGAACAGAAGGAAGGGGACCAACAAGTGACAAATGAAGGCTTTCCTCAACTTTCAACCGAGGTTTCCGATGATGAAAAGCTCGTTGAATTGGAAACGTCGATGGGAACCATTAAAATCAAATTATTCCCTGAGTATGCACCAAAAGCGGTTGAAAACTTTGTAAAACATAGTGAAGAAGGTTATTATGATGGACTAATTTTTCACAGGGTCATAAAGGATTTCATGATTCAGGGCGGGGATCCGAACGGGAACGGAACAGGCGGAGAGAGCATTTATGGGAAGCCTTTTGAAGATGAGTTTTCAAAGAATCTTTATAATCTCCGCGGTGCCTTATCCATGGCTAATTCGGGCAGCAACACAAATGGGAGTCAGTTTTTTATTGTGCAAAGCTCTTCACATGATCCAGCAATGAAAGAACAAATGGAAAAGGCTGGTTATCCAAAAGAAATTATTGAAGCTTATAATAAAAACGGCGGTACACCATGGCTGGATCATCGTCATACGGTTTTTGGCCAGGTGATTGATGGCATGGATATCGTTGATAAAATTGCCAACACCCCAGTTGGTGCCCAAGATAAACCCAAAAAAGATGTTATTATTAAAGAGATTAAGGTTTTACAATAAAGAAATTGTTATCGGATTGAAAAGTGGATTGAAACGTTTTTTGTTGCTATAATTAATTTTTAGAGCAGTTCCTTGATAGAAAGGAAGAAGAAAATGTTTCAACCATTGGTACTTTCCTTATTTTTATACTTTCCAGAAGATAAATCAGAATATATTCCTGCTGCCATTACATTTGTGATTTTTTTAATTGGAGCCTTTCTTACGATGCGAATAATTATTTCAGTCTCGAAACGGGAGGCCCAAAAAGCAAAAGAATTAGAAGAACAATTAAAAAATCAACATCCTCCACAAAGGAACAGTTAACAAATAGCTGTTCCTTTTTCCTTTATCCGTTCATTGGATAAAGGAGGGGCAGATTGTCCATACTAAGGGCAAATTGGCTAGTGTGGGGGTATACATATGAAGAAAAGCTGGTTGATCATTCCGCTGCTCATTCTTACAGGTTGTACTGAAAAGGAAATTAGAAAAATTGATGTGGAAATGTATAATACGGTGGGAGATTCGCTTGGTAAAATTAAGGTAGCTGAGCAAGCTAGTGGTGTGAAATTATCAGTGGATTTAAAGGGCCTTCCAGCTGGGGAACATGCGATTCATATTCATGACAGTGGGAAATGTGTGGCTCCAGATTTTAAATCTGCAGGAGACCATTTTAACCCTGAAAATAAGGAACATGGGCTACTCCACCCTAAAGGTGCCCATGCAGGGGATCTGCCTAATTTAATCGTCGAGGATGATGGGTCAGTTAAGGCAGACTTAATGGCACCCAATGTCACCTTAAAAGATGGAAAAACTTCATTGTTTACAAAAGAAGGAACCACGATTGTGGTTGATGAAGGAAAAGATGATGGCATGACACCACCTGCAGGAGATTCTGGTAAACGGATTGCTTGCGGTGAAATTACTAAAAATAAAAAAGCAGGTCAAAAGAATGCACAGGATGAGAAATAATAAAATTTTAATGGCTATCACCGAAATGTGATAGTCTTTTTTTTTCATCATCATGTTTTTTATTTTAAGAAATGTTCTTCTATATAGGTAGTAATCTAAACTTATCCTAAAAGTGGACATACACTAGCATGGAGACAGTTTAGGAGGCGAAAATAATGGAAAAAAGGCAATACTTTGGAGGATTTCCGGGACAACCTGGTTACCAACAAATGGGCTACCCACAAATGGGAGGATATCAACAATCAGGCTATCCACAAATGGGAGGATTCCAACAACATGGCTATCCACAAATGGGGGGATACCAACAACCGGGCTACCCGCAGATGGGAGGATACCAGCAACCGGGCTATCCACATATGATGGGTGGACAACATCACGGATTCCCGCAAATGATGGGAGGACAACAAACAGGATTCCCTCAAGGCATGGGCGGATTACCGCAAATGATGGGAGGACAACAAACAGGATCTCCTCAAGGCATGGGAGGGTTCCCACAAATGATGGGAGGACAACAAACAGGATCTCCTCAAGGCATGGGAGGGTTCCCGCAAATGATGGGAGGACAACAAACAGGATCCCCTCAAGGCATGGGCGGATTACCGCAACTGATGGGCGGACAACAGCATACGGGGTTCTCTCAAGGCATGGGCGGCTCCCAGCAAAGTGTACAAAAACCACCAACTAAACCCACGCAGCGTAAAGAAAAGAAATAACAAGTAAGAAATAATATGGTTAGAGAAAACTGTTCCTTCATAACCGAGGGGACAGTTTTCTTATAACTTGATTTATTTTCCTTTTTTCATGACAATGTGTTTATAAATAAATGTTAAATACATAGGAGTGCACAACAAAAATGGAGAATAAATTGTATTACCAGGACGCATATATAAAAGCCTTTACAGCGTTGGTGTTAAAACAAGAGCAAGACTCAACTGGAAATTGGTACGTGGTTTTGAATCAGACCGCTTTTTATCCAACTGGTGGCGGACAGCCACACGACTTAGGAACCCTTGCTGATCAAAACGTAATAAATGTTGAAGAAATCGACGGGGAAATTCGTCATAATCTTGTGGGGCCATTACAAGGGATAGGGCAGGAAGTATCTGGTATCATTGCTTGGGAAAGACGCCATGATCATATGCAGCAGCACGCTGGACAGCATATTTTATCTGCGGCCTTTGACCAGTTATTCGAGTTCAAGACCGTCGGATTCCATTTGGGTGCGGAATTGCTCACGATTGATTTAGAGACAGAAAATCTGACCCAGCACCAAGTTCAAAAAGCAGAAGAACTTGCGAATCAGATCATCCTTGAAAACAGGCCGATCGAGATTAAATGGGTGTCTGAAGAAGAGTTGTCTCAATTTACACTACGAAAAGAAACCAAGGTCAAAGAGGATATTCGCCTTGTTATTATTCCAGACTTTGATTATAACGGCTGCGGTGGCACGCATCCAAAGGCAACTGGTGAGGTTAGCGCAATAAAAGTATTGGATTGGGAAAGGCAAAAGAAAAAAGTTCGAGTCCAATTTGTTTGTGGAAACCGAGTGCTTAAGCAGCTTGGTCAAAAACAAAAGGTGCTGCTAGAATTAACAAAGATTCTTAATGCACCAGAAAAAGAAATGGAACAAGCTGCCCTTCGTCTCCTTGAAAATAATAAAACGTTAGAAAAAGCCCTGGAACAAACTCAGGAAAACCTTCTCCATTTTGAGGCGCAAGACTTACTTGGAAAAAGTAATCCGAATGAGCAGAAACTCATAAGTGAAGTATTTCAAAACAGATCGCTTCAAGATCTGCAAAAGCTTGCCCGAATCATCACTGCGGAAGATGAAACAGCAATCGTTTACTTTGTTTCACAAACTGAAAATCGACTGCAGCTAGTTTGTGCGCGGGGGGCATCTGGAACGGAAAGTATGAAGAAAGTAATCGCCAAGGGGCTTCCCCTTATAAATGGAAAGGGCGGTGGAAGTGATTCCTTTGCCCAGGGTGGCGGTGAAGCCCTGATGTCAGGGGAGCAAATGCTGCAGCATATATTGGAAACAGCACAATAGTCCCACATCGCACAATAGGCCTCCATTCCAAGGAGGCCCAATGCAATCAAGGCTATTACACCTCCCTATTTAAAAAGTATACAGGGTTGACCCCAGGGCAATATAAAAGTGCCTATTTAACCAAAGGTAAGGGTGGACTTGAAGTAAATTATTAGTCTGAAAGGGTGAAGTTAGTGGGGTTTTTAGATGGATTGATGGGTAACGCATCAGAGGTAAATGCCGCCGATGTACAGCAGGAATTTGGAAAAGTGCTTTCACCGAATGAGCGTATTGATAAAGCGTACAAGTTAATTCGTGACATGTTTATTTTTACCAATAAACGTTTGATTTTAGTGGATAAACAGGGGCTAACGGGTAAAAAGGTTGAATACCATTCCATTCCCTATAAAAGCATTACACATTTCAGCATTGAAACTGCGGGTAACTTTGATTTAGATGCGGAACTGAAAATATGGATTTCTGGAAATGCCCTGCCTTTGCAAAAACAATTTAACAAGAACTTGAACATCTACGAGCTTCAAAGTGTTCTAGCTGAGTATGTTCTTAAGTAAGTGAAACGGTGTATTATGGTATACTATTTAAAAGCAAAAATTAGGAGTAAAAGCATATGAGAAAAGAGCTTCAAATAAATTTGCAATATGTTGACGTATTAAATGAGTGGGACCCATTCCAATTGTCCAACGGAGGATATGAAACAGAAATCGCTGATACGATCCAAGCAATTCATGAACTTGATGCCTCGGATGAGTTGGCCAAAAAAATACAAAGCATTTATGAATTTTCATTTGAAAAGGTAATCCCAATGGAAAAATGTCTGAAAGTAGCAAAAGAATTACTAGCTATTAAAGCAACTGATTCTTGTTCCATTTAGCAGTTTAGGAAAAAAAAAGGGACATACCATTATTGGATGTCCACTTCAAAAAAGGGGGGAATACTAGAAAGCCTTATGATATAAAGGTTTTCCAGTATTCCCTTTTTTTATACAGTCGTGAAAAGAAAAAACGGATTATTTTACTATAAGGATCATTGCATCAAAAAAATGGTTGAATATGTTATTGTTTTAATAACTCTGCAGCTGGGAGATCTAAAACAGTAGATAACTTTAACAGTGTCTGCGTACTTGGAATTTGTTCACCAGATTCGTATTTCTCAATTGTGTGTGATCCAACTCTGATTTTTTGTGCCAGCTCCTCTTGAGACATGTTGAGCATTTCGCGGGCATTTTTAATGGTTTGGCCGATTGTATTCATTTGGTTCACCTCTCCTTTAAAAATAGATTTCCTCACTATTAGTGTATCACGTTTGGTATATCTTTCTCCTGCACAACTTGAACATTATGTTAAGATTTTTGAATGAGCCCTTTTATATTTAATATTTTAATCTTTTTTGATTAAAGGCATTCTTTGTGATATAATATTATAATGCATATATAATGGATAAAATAATTAATCACTTAGGAGTGTTTTCATGTCAGAAAAGATCGAAACTGGAAGTATATTAGCAGGTAAAGTTACAGGAATTCAACCATACGGTGCGTTTGTTGCGCTTGATGATAATACCCAAGGCCTTGTGCATATTTCTGAAATTACACATGGTTACGTGAAAGATATTAATGACCACCTTAAAGTAGGCGATGAAATTAAGGTTAAAGTATTATCTGTAGATGAAGGTGCAGGCAAGATTGGTCTGTCCATCCGTGCTACTGAAGAGGCACCTGTTCAACAACAGGCTGCTCCAAAAGCAAAGAAGCCTCGTAAACGCCAAGCAGCTGCGATTATTCCAGAAGTGGAAGGTCAACAAGGCTTTAACACATTAAAAGATAAGCTTCAAGAATGGATTGACCAGTCTCAACGTGAAGATTTAATTAAAAAATAAATTTTAAAAAAAGCCTAGTCCAAATGCTATGATTTTAGCAGTGGACTAGGCCTTTTTTTTTATGCACAAAAATTATACAAAAAATATAGCCTTTTTCATAAATAAAAGTTTTGATGAAGTGTTCATTCTTTTTTCAAGCTCGGCTACAATAGAACTATATATACATATCCCAGCTTTGAAATGGAGGAAATTTCATTATGACAACAAACGTTAATTCGAATGAATTAATCGCAAAAACGGAGAAATACGGTGCGAATAACTATCATCCCTTGCCAATTGTCATCACTCGTGCAGAGGGTGTTTGGGTAGAAGATCCTGAAGGCAATAAATATATGGACATGCTTAGTGCTTATTCTGCGGTAAACCAAGGGCATCGTCACCCACGAATTATTCAAGCGTTAAAGGATCAAGCAGATAAGGTTACGTTAACTTCGCGTGCTTTTCATAATGACCAGCTGGGCCCATGGTATGAAAAAGTTTGTCAATTAACGAATAAAGAAATGGTGCTGCCAATGAACACAGGGGCGGAAGCAGTCGAAACGGCTGTGAAAACGGCGCGACGTTGGAGCTATGATGTTAAAGGTGTGGCAGAGAACCAAGCAGAAATTATTGCATGTATTGGAAACTTTCACGGCAGGACCATGACGGCAGTCTCCTTATCATCTGATGATGAATATAAACGCGGATTTGGACCAATGCTGCCAGGAATCAACCTTATTCCTTATGGTGATTTGGAGGCATTAAAAGCTGCGATTACGCCTAATACTGCAGCGTTTTTAATTGAACCCATTCAAGGTGAAGCTGGGATTGTCATTCCGCCGGAAGGCTTTATGAAGGCGGCCTTTGATTTATGTAAGGAAAATAAAATTCTGTTTATTGCTGATGAAATTCAAGCAGGTTTGGCCCGAACAGGTAAAATGTTCGCCTGCGAGTGGGAAGGAATCGAGCCTGACATGTATATCCTCGGTAAAGCACTTGGCGGCGGCGTGTTCCCCATTTCGTGTGTTGTTGCTAATAAAGATATTTTGGGTGTTTTTAATCCAGGATCGCACGGTTCTACCTTTGGTGGGAATCCGATGGCATGTGCGGTTTCGATTGCTGCACTTGATGTGCTAACGGATGAAAAACTTGCTGAAAAATCCCTTGATCTTGGTGATTATTTTCTCAGTAAATTAAAAGAAATTAATAATCCGTTAATCAAAGATGTTCGCGGCCGCGGCTTATTTATTGGTGTTGAACTAACGGCACCGGCCCGCAAATATTGTGAACAATTAAAGGACCAAGGTCTACTGTGTAAGGAGACACATGACACGGTGATTCGTTTTGCGCCGCCGCTGGTTATCAATAAAGAAGAATTGAATTGGGCGATAGAGAGGATTAACAACGTTCTAGGATAATGGACTACTAACTAGGGGTGCCAAAATGGGGATTTATGATGTAACGAGTAGTGAAGATGAAAAGGATATAGAGAAATTGAACCTACTCACATCAACACAGATTGTTATTCATGATGCATTAAAAAAAATAGGCTATAACCAAGAAATGTACGAATTATTAAAAGAACCGTTAAAAATGTCCGATGTCAGAATTCCTGTTCGGATGGATGATGGTTCTACAAAAATTTTTAGCGGGTTTAGGGCACAGCATAATGATGCGGTTGGACCGACCATGGGTGGTGTCCGCTTTCATCCTCAAGTGACTGCTAATGAAGTAAAGGCATTATCGATGTGGATGAGTTTAAAATGCGGAATTGCTGACTTGCCTTTTGGCGGGGGAAAAGGAGCGATTCTTTGTAACCCCCGAACGATGTCATTCGGTGAGCTTGAGCGATTGAGCAGAGGTTATGTGCGTGCGATCAGTCAAATTGTCGGACCTACAAAGGATATTCCGGCACCCGATATATATACAAATTCTCAGATTATGGCTTGGATGATGGATGAATACAGCCGTCTTCGCCAATTTGGCTCTTCCGGTTTTATTACAGGCAAGCCACTTGTACTTGGAGGTTCTGAAGGGCGGGAAAAGGCTGGGGCAAAGGGAGTAACCATTTGTATTGAAGAAGCGGCCAAAAAACGCGGAATGAAGGTAAAGGGAGCCCGAGTGATTGTCCAAGGATTTGGGAATGCTGGCAGCTATATCGCTAAATTTATGCATGATGCGGGAGCAATCGTGGTTGGAATATCCGATGTGTATGGTGCCCTCTATAACCCTGATGGTTTAAATATTAATTATCTCTTGGACCGCCGAGACAGCTTTGGTACGGTGACTTCGCTTTTTGAGGGGACAATCACCAACAAAGAATTACTAGAGCAGGAATGTGATGTGTTGGTCCCTGCAGCGATTTCAAATCAGATTACAGCTGAAAATGCCTCTAACATCAAAGCAGGAATTGTCGTAGAAGCGGCTAATGGACCGACGACGCTGGAGGCGACGAATATTCTTACAGACCGGGGGATTCTGCTCGTTCCAGATGTATTGGCCGGTGCAGGGGGTGTCACAGTCTCCTATTTTGAATGGGTTCAAAATAAGCAGGGGTTATATTGGAGTGAAGATGAGGTGGAAGTTAAATTACGTTCCAAGCTTATCAAATCGTTTCATGATATTTATCATCTTTCGCAAACTAGCAACGTCAATATGCGATTAGCCGCATATATGGTTGGTGTAAGAAAAATGGCGGAGGCCTCCCTGTTTAGAGGATGGGTATAAAAAAAATCCTTGCATTATTCAATATGCAAGGATTTTTTTGTCTAGATCTTAGCTAGTTTTTTTTGCAAATTGAACCATAATAACTAATAATGAAAAAGGTAAAGGATGGTGTTTTATTTTGGAAAATTTTACATTTTTGAATCCAACCAAATTAATTTTTGGAAAAGGTGAGTTGGAACAATTAAAAACAGAAGTACCTCGTTATGGTAAAAAGGTTTTGCTGGTCTATGGCGGCGGCAGTATCAAACGAAGTGGCTTGTATGAAAATGTTATTAGCCTATTATCTGAAATCGGTGCTGAGGTTTTTGAACTCCCGGGAGTGGAACCGAATCCACGGATAACTACCGCACGAAAAGGGGTAGAAATTTGTAAACAAGAAGGGATTGAATTCTTGTTGGCAGTTGGCGGCGGCAGTGTCATTGATTGTACAAAGCTAATTGCAGCGGGAGCGAAGTATGATGGGGATGCCTGGGATATAGTCATTAAAAAGGCGTTTGCAGTAGATGCACTGCCTTTTGGAACCGTCTTGACACTTGCGGCAACAGGCTCAGAAATGAATCCAGGTTCCGTCATTACTAATTGGGAAACAAATGAAAAATATGGCTGGGGAAGTCCAGTAACTTACCCTAAATTCTCAATATTAGACCCAGTTAATACTTTTACGGTTCCTAGAAATCAAACGATTTATGGAATGGTCGATATGATGTCACATGTCCTTGAACACTATTTTCACTTAGAAGAAAATACAGACTTTCAAGATCGCATGTGTGAATCACTACTTATTACTGTAATGGAAACCGCGCCAAAATTGCTCTCAGACCTAGAAAATTATCAACACCGGGCAACGATCCTTTATTGCGGTACAATGGCACTCAATGGCATCTTGAATATGGGATATCGCGGCGATTGGGCTACTCACAATCTTGAACACGCTGTATCAGCAGTCTATGATATCCCACATGGCGGCGGTCTTGCCATCCTATTCCCGCACTGGATGCGCCATAATTTAGCGGTGAAGCCGGAACGTTTTAAGCAGCTTGCTGTTCGGGTGTTTGGGGTTAATCCTGAAGGCAGGAGTGTCGAAGAGGCAGGGCTTGAAGGCATTCAAAAGTTACGTGAATTCTGGAATAGTATCGAAGCACCTTCACGGTTAGCCGATTATGACATTGACGATTCGAAGCTTGAGTTAATGGCGGACAGAGCGATGGAAAACGGAGAATTTGGAAACTTTACTAGGTTAAACCGTGAGGATGTAACGGCCATTTATCGTGCATCACTATAATATATCGATTGTGAAGAAATTTGTCGAAATTGGGTGCGCTTACACGAAGTGACCTTCCTTGATAATCATCTCATCATTCGATAAAGTGGTTAGTGAAAAATAAATTTCTGGAGGATCATGCATGACACACGTTCGTTTTGATTACTCAAAAGCATTAAGCTTTTTCGGAGAACATGAACTTACATATTTACGAGATGCTGTAAAAGTTGCTCATCATTCTCTACATGAGCAAACAGGCGCAGGAAGTGACTTTTTAGGGTGGATTGAACTCCCAACCAACTATGATAAGGAAGAGTTTTCACGCATTCAAAAATCAGCTGAAAAAATCAAAGCTGATTCTGATGTACTTCTTGTCATTGGAATCGGTGGTTCATACCTTGGAGCAAGAGCTGCGATCGAAATGCTCCAGCATAGTTTTTACAATGCATTGTCAAAAGAAAAACGAAAGACACCTCAAGTAATATTTGTTGGTAATAATATCAGTTCTACTTACATGAGAGATCTAATCGACGTCCTCGATGGAAAGGACTTCTCTATTAATGTTATTTCCAAATCGGGCACCACAACCGAACCAGCAATTGCTTTCCGGATTTTCCGTAAGCTTCTTGAAGAAAAATATGGTCAAGATGAGGCACGCAAACGAATCTATGCGACAACGGACAAAGCAAGAGGTGCTCTAAAAACTTTAGCAACAGAAGAGGGCTACGAGACATTTGTAATCGCCGATGATATTGGCGGCCGTTATTCTGTCCTAACAGCAGTAGGGCTGCTTCCGATAGCAGTAAGCGGGGCAAACCTTGAAAAAATTATGGAGGGCGCAGCGCAAGCACAAACCGACTTTGGTCATTCTGAACTCGAAGATAATGCCGCCTACCAATACGCGGTCGTTAGAAATGTGCTGTATAATAAAGGCAAGACGATTGAAATGCTGATTAATTATGAGCCAGGACTACAGTATTTTTCAGAGTGGTGGAAGCAGTTATTTGGAGAAAGTGAAGGGAAAGACCAAAAAGGTATTTATCCATCTTCAGCAAATTTTTCAACGGATCTTCACTCTCTTGGACAATATGTTCAAGAAGGTCGTCGTGATTTATTTGAAACCATTATTAAGGTCGACAAGCCGCGCCACGAGTTGAAAATTGAAGCTGTCGAGAATGACTTAGATGGGCTGAATTACCTTGCTGGTCAAACGGTTGACTTTGTTAATAATAAGGCATTTCAAGGGACCATGCTTGCCCACACAGATGGCGGCGTGCCGAACTTAATTGTTAACATTCCAGCAATGGATGAGTATACATTAGGCTACCTTGTTTATTTCTTTGAAAAGGCCTGCGCGATGAGCGGCTACTTACTGGGTGTAAATCCTTTCGATCAGCCAGGGGTAGAAGCCTATAAAGTAAATATGTTTGCCCTTCTAGGAAAACCGGGATATGAAGAGAAAAAGGCTGAATTGGAAAAACGATTATAATAAACCTGAAAGAGAACTGATAGTAAATAAATCAGTTCTCTTTTTTTTATTGAAATTTACCTGATTTGGAGAAACTATTTGTATCGATAATTAGGGGGTAAATTTTTATGATTGAGGTACCATCAGAGGTAGAAGGTAAGCAGTTTGATTTGTATAAGCTTGAAAAAAAGTTAAAACCAATCGGCTATACGATTGGCGGGAACTGGGATTATGATCATGGTGCATTTGATTATAAAATTAATGGTGGTGAAGAAGAAGGCTATCAGTTCTTGCGCTTGCCCTTTCAAGCAGTCGACGGGCAGCTTGATGCTAATAATTGTACCGTTAAGCTAGGGAGACCGTTTCTATTGTCGCACCTATTTGAGGCGGAACTAGATGACGAAGCAGGAACAGGCACCTTTTCTGGAACCATCAATCAGTTTCAGGAGCCTGTTGATAAGGATGCTAGCTTTCCTCAAGCATATATCGATGAGGGGAAATCATTGGTAAAGGAATTGGAAATGCTGCTCCTAGCTGATTAGGCTATTTAAAAATTAACAGTTGATCATTTTCTTCGATTGGCAAGGAGTGGGATGGATTCAGCAAGGTTTCATCCCCTCTTTGAATCCCAATCAGAAGGAAGCCCTTTTTTAAAAGGATATGGCAAACATCGCTGAAGGGCTTTCCAATCTCCTGCTCCTCGGCTCGATAGGAGGACAATCGACTTTCCTGTAACTCATGAACAATGTTTGATAAGAGTCCATTCCCATTTGAGTGCAGGCTGTTAACCATAAAAACACTTGTCAGTTTATTGGATTGTATGACTTCGTCGGCACCAGCTCTATAGGCGTTGACCACTTGCTCTGCCGTTAATATTTCAACGATACATTTTACTTGAGCACATATCCCTTTTATCGTTAGTAAGGTAAGAATACTGTTCATATCTGCTTGGAGTTCATCGTTTCCTCTATCAGCAGTAATCAGCACCTTCTTCGCTCGATTGATATCACTTTTGATGATCGTTTCATCGACATGGCCTTTCCCTTGGATAAAGTGGACAAACCGTGATTTCACTGGGTTTGATTCAAGTGTTTCATCTATTAAAACAATCATTTGTGCGTATTTCGTGTGAGTAAGCTTACTTATTAACTCTTTCGACCGTTCATTCCAACCGATAATGATGATATGGCCCTCGCCTTTAAAAGGAATTCTCCCTTCGGAAAAGGCATCTTGTTTCGTAACGGCAGCGGCTGCCAATGTTCCAAAATAGGAGGAAACAAATCCAACACCTAACAGTATTAAAATTAACGCTGTTAGTCTTCCTAAGAAGGAATGTGGTACATAATCGCCATATCCGACTGTTGATGCAGTAATAATGGCCCACCAAATGCCATCAAAAATGGTGGGAAACGTATCAGGCTCTAAAAAATGAATGGATATTCCAAATGAGAGAAACACTAGCAACGCAATTAATAGAATTCGAACGAGGAGCGGTAAACGCAAGAAACTGATATATACTCTGTTCGGCACGAATGTCACCTCTTTTCTCGTGATCTAGCTCCATCACTTAGATTTGTTGCTGAAACAGTTATTCCTTTTCCTATTATTGACGAAAAAGAATCGATCTAATAGGACTACTTGATAATTTTAAAAATAGGTCAATGTTCACAAAGGATACGAATATTTTTCTCTAATCTACTTGTATTTAATGGTTAAAACTTATAAATTATGGTTATTAACATTAATATAGTTACAACATAGAAAGAGGGTTGGTTTCATGGGGATTGGTTTAAATACGCTACTATCAAAAATTGAAAAAACAAGGTCAGAAATGGTTGAATTAGCGCATCTTTACGGTTATTCTAATCCAAATGTAGTACAATGCAGCCAGAAACTCGATTCTCTATTAAATGTCTATTATAATTTTCGAGAACATTAATTCATGTCCACAATATAAAACCTTCCGGTAAACCCGGAAGGTTTATTTTTGTCAAATGGGAATAATATTTTCCCAATAGGCAAACTTAAAAACGGAATTGTCCTTTTTAAGTTTTGACCTATGAGGTGAAGAAGAGTGCTTATTGAAACCAAAAAAGAGCAAAGATTCATCATCATTGCCCTCCTTGTAATAGCTGCCTATCTTTCTCCACTTTTTATTCTCCAGGAAAATGCACATATTCGTGTTCATGATAATCTTGATTCGAACCTGGCATGGTATAAGGTTTTAACGAGAAGTGGAGAAATGTTCGGCCCTGTTAATGCGACCATTCCCCAAATCATCAATGGACAATTATCGAGAAATGCCTTTGGGACCGAATACAGTATCATTGTCTGGCTTTACGCCCTTTTTCCAACAATGATCGCCTATGGTTTAAGCCAAGCCCTCACAAGAATCGTAGCTTTTTTTGGCATGTATTGGCTCTTAAAAAAACACTTTTTACCTGGGGAGAAGTGGCTGTTTTTACAAATTGGAACCGCTCTTGCCTTTGCCTTGACGCCTTTTTGGCCGTCTGGAATGTTGAGTACGTTGGGGATGCCGCTTGCACTTTGGGCACTTCTTAACATTCGTAACGGTGAGGGAGCATGGACGGATTATTTGGTGCTCACCCTCTTACCATTTTATGCAAGCATTGTTTTAGGATTTTTCTTTTTTTTAACGGCCATGGGGTTCTTTTGGTTAACTGATTGTTTAAGAGGGAAGGGATGGAATCTTCGCTTTTTGGCAGCCATTATTTATATGACAGTTATTTTTATGTTAGTTGAATATCGGCTCATTTTTTCTTTTCTATTAATCGATGAACCGAATAGTCGGGATGAATATTTTAATCCAACCTTGCCTTTTTGGAGGTCGGTTAGGCTTACCATAAAAAATTATCTGCTCGGACACACCCATGTGATGACGGTTCATACGCTATTTATTTTACCTGCAACCATTACCGCCATATGGTTTGTCTTCAGAAAAAAGCTTTGGAGGCAGGAAAGCCTATTTGTCTTTTTATTCTCACTAAATATTGTGCTATCGATCTGGTATGCTTTTTGGTTTTATGAGGGATGGGCACCTATAGTCAAGCGATTCCATTTTTTGGCTACCTTTAATTTCGCCCGCTATCATTTTTTACGGCCGATGGTTATTTATGCAGGCTTTGCCCTTGCATTAAAAGTCCTTTCACTTCAAGGAGAGAGCTGGGTTAGAACAGCTAAGTGGTATGCCGTCTTGCAACTTCTCTTTTTGGGACTATTTAATGATGAAATCATTTATCGGGAAAAGCCTTCTGTCAAAGCATTTTTTGCTGAGGAAATGTTCCATGAAATAGAGGAATATATCGCACTTCCAAAGGAAGAATATCGTGTTGCCAGTATAGGAATACACCCAGCCATCTCTCAATATAACGGGTTTTACACACTGGATACCTATAATAATTTTTATCCATTAACCTATAAACATCAGTTTAGGAAAATAATTGAAAGGGAATTGGCTAAAAATAAAAAGGTTCGCACCTATTTTGATAAATGGGGCGGCCGTTGTTACCTCTTTACCGCACAGCTTGGAAAACATTATATGATCAAAAAAGATTCTAAACGACATTTGAAACATTTAGAACTGAATACGGGTGTCTTTAAAAAAATGGGAGGCCGATTTATTTTTTCGGCGCTGCCTATCGATAACGCGAAGGAAAATCAATTATTGCTAATGAAAGTATTCGAATCGAAAACATCAGCATGGAAAATTTATCTATACAAGACTTTGTAGACAGCGGGGGTTTTAAACAGATGATGGAACCAGTTCTTACAATTGTTGTGCCTTGCTATAACGAGGAGGAGGTTTTACCTTTGACCATTGCTGAGCTTCAGCAATTGGTGAAAGAGCTGATTAACGATAAGCTTGTTTCTAAACAAAGCAAAATCTTGTTTGTCGATGATGGAAGTCAGGATCGAACATGGGAATTGATTTATAAAGAGGGATTAAGAAATGAATTTGTACGGGGCTTAAAATTATCCAGAAATGTAGGTCACCAAAATGCATTACTTGCTGGTTTATTTACAGCAAAGGATCTTTCTGATTGCGTTGTATCCATTGATGCAGATTTACAGGATGATATCAATGTAATCCGTGAGTTTGTCCTGAAATTTCATAAAGGGTGTGAAATTGTTTACGGTGTTAGGAAGGGGCGTGACACGGATACTCTCTTCAAACGAAGTACTGCCCAAGGATTTTATAAGGTCATGGAAAAGATGGGAGTTGACCTCGTTTATAATCATGCCGATTTCCGATTAATGAGTAAAAGAGCAGTGCAAGAATTAGAACGATTTAGCGAAGTCAATTTATTTTTACGAGGGATTGTTCCTCTTCTCGGCTTTCGCACGGATGTAGTTTATTATGACAGGCTAGAGAGACAAGCTGGTGAAACAAAGTATCCTTTAAAAAAGATGCTAGCCTTTGCTTTTGATGGAATTACCTCCTTTTCTGTTTCGCCTATTCGCTTTGTGTTAATCATCGGTTTGGTTTCATTTTTCTTTAGTCTAATCTTTGGAGTCTATTTTTTAACGCTAAAGTTTTTTGGGAATACCGAGACGGGCTGGACGTCACTGATTACTTCGATTTGGCTTATTGGCGGCTTGCAGTTAATTGCGATCGGATTAATAGGCGAGTATGTTGGGAAAATCTATAAAGAATCAAAACAGCGTCCAAAGTATATTGTTGATATCGATTCATTTAATCTGGCAAAAACAAGGCACCATTTGCTTAATCCAACAGTAGAGGATGAGTTTTATAATCTTGACCTTAGACAAATATCTGAAACCAACAACTAACTCAAACAGCGTGATAGTTTTCCTGAAGTATTAGTAAGCTCATTTTATTTTTTTGTCGTACAAACCTATTTCTCTGAATAAAAATGGATAGACAAGCTTCTACTCATTTATTAGGGGAGAGATATGGATGAATGTATTTTTGAGCTACATACTTTTAGGATTGTCACTAGCGGCTCCTATTGGACCAATTAATGCCGCGCAAATAGACAGAGGCATAAGAAACGGATTTATGAACTCGTGGCTTATTGGAGTAGGGGCAGTTGTCGCAGATGGCATATATATGTTTGTTGTTTACATAGGAGTTGTCCAATTTCTTGAGACTGCATTTATGCAAACCTTTCTCTGGTTTTTTGGTTGTTTTGTACTGATGTATACTGGCATAGAAACCTTTATGAATGCAGGCAAGATAAATTTAGAGCATTCCAGAGGGAAGGAACCGCTGATCAAATCTTTTTTTTCTGGGTTCCTAATGTCGATATCCAATCCGTTAACCATTCTTTTTTGGTTAGGTATTTATGGGTCTGTACTTGCCAAAACTGCTGCAACCTATAATACTGGTCAATTGGTGATTTATAGCAGTGCAATTTTTATTGGACTCTTAATCTGGGATATTGCGATGGCAAGTGTCGCTAGCAGCTTCAGACAATTTTTAACAGCCCATTTACTTGTAGTCATTTCCTGCCTATCTGGTCTTTCATTGATTGGCTTTGGGATTTATTTTGGCATGCAAGCCTTTAATATTTTACTTGGATAACAAAAAAATCCAACGAATAAACTCGCTGGATTTTTTATGCGGTTGGCCAAGGGTTCAGTACTTTTTTCTTAGACTTTTTCCATTTGAACGACATGATTAAGGTAATTGCTCCAATAATCACAAGAAAGGCTAAACTAATAAAAAAGCCGGGCCTGCTTGTTTTGTGAAAAAGTGTTCCACTGACAGCAATTAAAATAAATAGAGCACCAATTGAATACATTATTTTTTCCTTCAGCTTTAACTCTAAGATTTTTCTTGAGGATGCAAGGATAAAGAGCCAATTATAAAGTAGCATTAATGCTGCTCCTGTTGTCACCCACTCATAAATTTGATCTGGCAGTACCAGCGCGGATACAATCGAAGCAGTAATTCCAAGCATTGTAACTAGCAGGGCAGGGAGGGGAACCTTTAATTTTCCCTGTTTTGAAAAACTTTCAGGTGCATCGCCTTCTTCTCCAAGGGTAACAAGAACGCTTGTAACTCCATAAAGAGATGCTGCCATTGTCGAAAACCCTGCAATAATTAATGTTGCATTAAATAAATGCGGAACAAAAGTTAGATGATAAGCATCTAAGGCAACCACAAATGTACTTTCCTTTGTATTAAATTGATTCCATGAAACGATGATGACCGCTAGGCCGATGGAAATTACATAAATAACCATCAGCGTAAACAACATCACTTTTCCTGCTTTTGGAGCTTCCTTTGGATCTTTTAAATTTGTTGCCATTAAACCTAAGATTTCAATGCCCCCGAAGGCATAGAAAGCAAATATTACTGCTGACCACAATCCTTTAAAGCCATGTGGAATGATTTCGCTTCTACTATTCGGGTACTGAATCGGGCGATCTCCATTAATGACCCCAAAAATTGCTAGCAAAGCTATAACGATAAACATTAGTATTGCTGAGATTTTTAAGATGGCAAGAATATTTTCGAGCTTGTTTAAAACTTTTACCCCGATTAATATAACGGCTAATCCTAGAACAGCATAGATTGTGGCGAAAATCCATAAAGGTATTTTTGGAAGCCAAAAACGAGAAAAAATGGAGAGGGCTGTCATTTGGCTTCCCATAATTAGCACCTCTGAGGACCAGTAAACCCAGCCGCTGCTAAATCCTGCCCATCTTCCATAGGCTTTCTTCGCATACGACCTGAAGCCGCCTTGTAGTGGCTCTTTGGAGGTCATCTTTGACAAAGCATCATAGACAAAATAAGTACCAAGTGCAGCAATGAAAAAGGCAACTAAAATAGAGGGGCCAGTCATCTTAATTGCTAAACCAGAGCCAAGGAAAAAGCCTGTCCCAATTGTACAACCCACTCCAAATAAAGAAAGCTGCCACCATTTCATATCGTTTTTTTCGCCCGCACCGGCTTTAGATTTACTCATTGAAATTCTCCTTTTAACTAAATATCACGTCCGGTTGCTCCTGGCGATTTGTCGGTATTATCTTGATTATTATATTCTGGATCATTAAGGCCTGGCTTTTGCGTTTTGTTACCGCCTAAATATACTGCTTGATGTTCCTTTTGTTCTTGTCTGAATTTATCAAAGTTTTCATTAACCACATAATCTCCTCATTTCTCCTATTTGATATTTATTAAGATACTCGCCTGTTCAATTCTTATTCAGTTAATAATCGATGCATTAGTTAGGTTTTTGATGGAATTAAATTTTCATTACATAATCAACCACGAAAAAAATGAAAATAAAGGAGAACGAAAAAAATAAAAACAATAAATGGTGAAATAGATCGAGTAATAAATAATTGCGCTTTTCATTGAAAGGGGTTTATCACATGTTATCGACACAGCAGCTAGCTGAGTTACGGTTACAGTTGTTACAGGAAAAGAGTGAAGTGGAAGGGCATTTAGAACAAAATGATCATTTTGGTTTAGAAAGAGGTCATTTTCATGAGTCAATGGGGGAGTTATCCAGCATTGATAACCATCCAGCCGATGAAGGAACCGAATTATATGAACGGGAGAAAGATATTGCTTTAAATGAACATTATCAATTTGAACTAAGAAATATAAATCATGCCTTAGATGCGATGGAAAATGGAACCTATGGAAACTGTGAGGTATGCGGAAAGGAAATACCGTTAGAACGTTTAGAGGCCTTGCCAAATACAACCTATTGTATCGAGCACAGCCCCGATCAGGTTACTTCACACAAACGACCAGTTGAAGAAGGCGTCTTGATGCCGCCATTTGGTAAGTTTGATATGGATGAAAAGGATGAAAATGTTGGTTACGATGCGGAAGATTCATGGCAGGAGGTTGCAGCCTGGGGAACATCCGAAACTCCATCCGATTTAGCCTTCCCACAGGATAGTTATGGTGATATCTATTCTGAAGCAGACGAAAACATTGGCTATGTCGAGGACTATGAAAATTTTGTTGGAAATGACATGTATAGAAATGAAATCAAGGTTTATCCAAACCCTCAGCATGAAAAATATGAAGATGCCCTTGATGAGGAAGGAATCATGACAAGCTTTGGGGATTTACCTGCATTTGAACACGACCCTTACGTTGATCATGATGATAAATGATGGATAAAAAAAAGAAAACAGCTTTCAAGTGAGAGCTGTTTTCTCTAATTTTATTGTTTATCATAGCCTTTTTGTGGAATGGGGATATCCTTACCATTTACATCATCAATCACTGCGCCGATTTCACCTTCAGTATACGTGTCACTAGCTTGCTCATGTGTAGTGGCAAGCCCGGCAGAAAGTTCATCCGATTCTTGATAATAACTTGGATGATAGAAACTACCTGCCAATTCTTTCTTTGGATTAGCTTTCTGATTCTTATTGTCCATCTTAATTCCTCCCTTTTCGTGTTTGATACAAGGGTATTTTTTTCTTTTTTTGACAGGATTACTCCCAATAAAAAATAAATCTCAAATGGAGGTTACATTATGAACGAAAAAAATGAATTCCCATCTCGGGAAGAGTTAGACGAAGCTTTTCATTTTCTGCATGACCAAATCAATAAAATTTCTGTTGTTGAAGAGATCGAAATGGTAAAAGAGGAAAATCAAGGTGAAGAAGGATTATGATTTTGCATATGCCCAACATAGATTAAAGCAGGCAAGACTTTTTCTCTAGACCCATCTAGGTTACGTTTGCTATGATTTCTAGTGGGAATTTTAAAGGTGGTTTACTTATGGAGATGAGAGAAACTCTGGCTAAAAAAGTAGCCTGGATCAGTGTAATCAGTAACATTATTCTTACATTTGGAAAAATAGTCATTGGTTGGTATGGACATAGTGACGCGGTCTTTGCAGATGGAATCCACTCAGCCGCAGATGTTTTTGCATCTGTCATTGTGCTGTTAGTGATAAAAATTGCTAATAAGCCTGCCGATAATGAACATCCTTATGGACATGGGAAGGCCGAAGTCATTGTTTCAGGCATTATTGGTATATTGCTTTTTCTCGTCGCTATTTATGTGGTTTACGAAGGCATCAGCGGTTTCTTTCATGAAGTGGAATCACCCAGCTTACTGGCGATGTGGGTCGCCGTATTTTCGTATGTAACCAAGATTATTTTATATCGCAGTTCATTAAAGGTTGCGAAACAGAATAAGAGTAAGGCAATTGAAGCTATTGCCTTAGACCATAAAGCAGATATTGTCGCATCAATTGCTGCTGCAATAGGGGTTCTCCTTTCCATCGCAGGGAACCGATTCGATATCCATTTTTTACTATACGGGGATAAGGCAGCTAGTATTTTTGTCGCTTACTTAATTTTTAAAATAGCGAAGGAAATGTTAACAGAGGCATTTGACATCTTACTCGAACGTAATATTAATACAGAGACACTTCAGGAATACATCGCTGTTGTTAACGAGTTCCAAGAGGTAAAACGCATTGACCGAATTAGAGCAAGGGAATTGGGTCATTATGTATTGGTGGATTTACGGATAGCAATCGATCACTATAAAACGATCAAGCAAGGGCATGACCTCGCGAAATTAATTAAACAAAAATTAATGGATAAATTTGACAATATTCAGGAAGTTTTAATTCATTTAAACCCTTATTTTGAGGAAGATGAATAATTCCAAAAAAACTCCTTTGTACTTTCGATGATTAGGGTTTATGATAAGAAAGGATATATAAAAGGTTAGAAGGAGTTGATATTTTTGAGTTATTCCGTAGACCCGGACCCAAGTAGGCGAGGGGAAGTCAATGTTATCTTTGAATGGATTGAATTGAATATCAAGAATATCAACTCTAGAAAAGGTTGTTGGCTTCCTCAAACAAAATGAGTGAGGAGGTTAAGTCATGCTGGAAATATTTAAAAGCACGGAGACAAAAGTTTTAGAACAAGTAGATGTCATCTCAAAAGGCTGCTGGGTCAATATGTATGCCCCAACACAAGAAGAAATTAATAAGGTATCCATGGATGCACAAGTGGATGTTGATATCATCAAAGATGCCCTGGATGATGAAGAACGCCCGAGGATTGAACGTGATGATGGCCGAGTCTATATTATTGTTGACTTTCCCTATATCGTTCATGATGAAGATGGTTTTGCTGGTTATGAAACCATTCCAATCGGTATTATTCTTACGGACGAATGTATCATTACCGTTTCCTTAAAAGATACACCGATTTTAGAAGAATTTCGGAAAAACAGAGTGAAAGAGTTTTTTACGTTTAAAAAGACACGCTTTGCTTTGCAAATTCTATTTGTCATCTCTTCTTATTATCTTCGGTACTTAAAGCAAATTAACAAGAAAACAAATGAAATTGAACGTGTCGTTCATCAATCGTTGAAAAATAAAGAGCTATTCGCCTTCTTGGCTTTAGAGAAAAGTTTGGTTTATTTTACGACCTCGTTAAAGTCAAATAAGGTTGTCCTCGATAAAATTTTGCGTTTTAACTATTTAAAAATGTATGAAGAAGACAAGGACTTATTAGAAGATGTTATTATTGAAAAAACACAGGCGATTGAAATGGCTGAAACCTATCGCTCGATCTTAACGGGTATGATGAATGCTTTTGCATCGATTATTTCGAATAACTTAAACATTGTAATGAAGTTCTTAACTTCCATTACAATTATTTTATCCTTCCCAACGATGGTAGCGAGCTTTTATGGGATGAACGTTGATATCCCTTTCCAGCATGCTACTCATTCCTATGCAATACCACTAGTAATCTCTGCTTTTTTAACAAGTTTAACAGCCTTCGTTTTTTGGAAAAAGAAATATTTTTAGATTTGCCAGTCCTTCGGAGGGCTGGTTTTTTTGTATATTGTAAAAATTTTCCCAAGTTTTAAGTGGTTCTAAAATTTTTATTTTTTTTAATAATCTGAAAAGTATATGTATGAAATACTCATATTGTTGTAAAATAGTGAAAAAAGGAAAGGCACGCTGGGTGGCATTATGGAATTTGGAGCCCTGATTAAATTCTATCGAACTCAAAGAGGAATGACACAAGCAGAGCTTTCCAAAGGGATTTGCTCTGTCCCGCATTTAAGTAAAATTGAGAACAATTCAAAAGAAGCAAACGAAGAAACAATTTCCCTGTTACTCAAGCGGCTAAACATAAGCCTAGAAGAAATGGAGGAAAAAGAAGAAGAAATAAAGATTTTACTAAGAAGGCTAGACGGTAAGATTAATTTTTATCTAAGGGATGAAATAGAAGAAAATTATCAGAAACTAGTGAAAATGGAACACCTCATCCCATTCTCCAAATATATGTATATCTACGAGCTATATAAATTTAGATATCTTATATTTAAGGGACTTGTTGAAGATGCAGAGCATCAAAGAGCTCTTTTATATAAGCAAAAGAAAAATTTTTCCCAACATGAAGATTATTTATTTCGATACTATCATGCGATATTCTTAATGTGGAAGGGTCAATATCAAAATGCGGATGAAATCCTTGATGTTTTACATACAGAAAATAATAATGAAGCATCAAGTGGGGAATTTCTCTATCATCGATCACTTGTAAAAAGCTCACTTGAGCAATCAGGACATGCTATCCATTTTGGTAAGATGGCCCTGCAAATATTCATGAATCAGCATAACTTCATCCGAATTCTCCACACACTTATGCTGCTCGGGATTAATTATACCCACTCCAATATATATGAGGAAGCCCAGGAGTGTTTTCAGCACATAATCCGCAACGCAGAATTATTAAAGAAAGTTAAATTACTTCCCCAGATCTATCATAATATGGGCCATTTGCAATTTAAAATGAAGAATGCAAAGGAAGCTCTGTACTATTATCAAAAAAGTTTGGACTTGCAGCCAAACAAAAATCAGCACTATCTAGTCACATTACATGCGATTGGGGAGCTGCACCATTCACTTAACTCCATCGAAAAAGCAAAAGATTGCTTCCAAGAAGTTAACTTATTGTCAAAAGAGCTGGGGGTTAAAAAATATAGACTCTTGGCGGAATTTTATCTCCTCCACATGACCTCGCCAGCAAAAGCGTTTAAATATTTGGAATCTAAGGTAATTCCCTATTTTGAAGAGGAAAATGAACATAGTGATGACCTAACCTGTTTTTATAAAATGCTTGCAGATTATTACAATCAAAAGGGTCTGATTATTGATGCGGTTACTTATTTAAATAAAATAACTTAAATCGAAGGAGGCATTTATATGAAAAAGTTTGTTGTCATAATGTTTTCAATCTCACTGATTGCTCTTTTTACTTCACCTAAGGATGTGAAAGTGTCAACGTCAAGCAGTGACGTGGCCTATTCAACTGGTGGACCTGCATATCATCCCATTCAACCGCCAATTGGCTGATCGTTATCAAAAAACCCTGAACTGATCAGGGTTTTTTTTTTTTGAGGATTGGAATGTTAAATAAAATTAAGGCAGACAATACTAGGAAAATATTATTATGAAAGAGGTGATAAAAATGAAAAAAGAAAAATCTCCAAGTGAGAAAAATGAAGGGAAATCAGTTGACGAACTTTATGGACTGGAACCGAAAATGAGTTTACAGTCAGTTAATTTCGCTCCAAGTGAAAATACACTCTTAAATGAACATTTTGAAGGGGAAGAGAAACAGTGTGATTAATGATGTCACCTTTTTATCTATTTTTAGCTGATTAGGAATGAAACGTGCTTGAATTAGGGCATGCTATTGACATGTGTTTTTTATTACGGAAAAGAATGAAGGAGGAAAACATGAAATCATTTGTTGTCGGATTCCATCAAGAAGATAATGTAGATAGCATGCAGATCCAAAAACTTAGTCAAGAAGATTTTACGAAAGCCACGGAAGGCGGAACAAGGCATTTATTTGAGCTCGACACAAACATTGGTCTATTTGTGTTTTTTGATGCAGAGGATGAGGACGGGGACCTCTCTTATATGGTATTGCATTATGAGGAAGACAATGAAGACCCAGTTGGCTGCTATTCCTTCCAATTGAAGGACTTTTACGAATTTATGGCGCTATTCTTAAATGACATGGAGTTTAATGAGGAACCAGACGATGAGGACGAGGAAGAATATGGCCCGATTCATCATTTAGCCCATCTTCTCTTCCATGTAGTCGAAGAAGGCAAGGATCTCGAGGTATAACGAGGGGGCATTTTCTGAAAAAAATGCTCACTTTCCTCAATATTATGGTAAAGGACACCTAATTTAGGTGTCCTTTATTGGTTTTGATCGATATTTTCCTTTATTGGGTTAATTCAAGTGTTGAATTTTTGATTTATGGGCGAATCTCTGCGTTCAATGGGCGAATCTACAGAATTAATGAGCGAATTTAGGCGTTTAATGGGCGAATTTCGCAACTTTATGAGCGAATCATTTTTACCCTGTTAATAAATTTGAAATTAAAACTCACTCTGGGAAGCTCTTTGGAGCATAGGACCAGGATCTGTACTTTCCAAGGCATTGCAGATTACAAGATTGCAGTATTCTTTTTGCTACATCCCGTGATTTTATATGAGCAAATTCCCGAAACTGCTTATTTGTTATCGTGGGACCAAACAGCAGAAAATAATCGTTCAGTGCGTTAATATGTGCATCCTTTGAAAAAGTATCGCAGGCAGGACAGTACCATTTTTGGTTCTTACGGACAAGGGAATGATTAGAGTGGATAGGACAGTGGACACCCGTTAACAGGTCACATTTCTGAATACCATATTTATTCAATACATAGCTTGTTGGAATGGTATTCTTTTTCACGAGGAGACGGCAAAGCTTACGGATGTCTTTAGCGGACAGTAGCGGTTCCGGATATTGTTTCTCTAAAAGGGTAATTTTGTTTAAGAAGACGTCGGCCTTACATACTCGAGGTTTAACTTTGTGGGCATTTTTTCCTGTAACAGCATATGTAGTATTGCTATTACTAATCACCACTAAATATTCAACTGGAACTGGAGGGAAATGATGTTCAGCAAGAAGTTTCTGTAAGTATTTTTGATGTCTTTCTCCCTGAGCAATCGGATAACCGTATCCTTTTTCAATACCATTGTTGATTTGAATAAACTGTTCATTTTCAGTATCAAATATTAACTTTCCGGCCATGTTTTTTACATCGATTGCTAGGGCAAATACAGGTGCTAGAAGAAGGGTATCGATTTGGCAGTTGTAGTTACCATCAGGTAGGTTTAAATCGTGGAGGATCATATATTTCTGCTGTGGAAGGTCACGATAATAGTAATCGAGCGATTTCTCACCAAGGTAGCCGGCCTGCCTCCTTCCTAGCTCTTCTAAAATTTGTTGGTACTTTTGGTGACTGTATGGAGTCGCCGCAGTAAAGCTTCTAATATAAGCATAATTAATGGTTTTGTCCGTTCTTTTATTAGCAAAATTAACACTCCTCTCAATTTATGAATGAATTCTAGTAGAAGTATAGAAATTCCTGCCGAATTTTATCGATTTTTGTAAAATATTTATCTAAATATATTTCAATGAGTGATTTTCGGAGTTCAATGAGCGAATCCCCGTATTTAATGAGCGAATTTCTAGTTTTAATGGGCCAATCCCGGTATTCAATGGGCGAATCTCTTTTTTTGCACATAACAATCCTTAAATTTGATAAAACATCTCGATCACGATACCATTATCATAATTTACAAAGGGAGGGTACAAAGGATGAGTGGAATTTTCCAAAGGGGTATTGACCGTGTTTGGACGGTACAGCATCACCAGAATAGTCCGATACATACAGCGGGAATGGTTTTGGATCCAAATCAAATGAAAGAGTCAGATCCATTTCTATTTCTAGCAGAAGATTTTTTTAAAAAAGGTACCTTTGATTTCCACCCGCATCGTGGGATTGAAACAGTGACTTATGTGATTGAGGGAAAACTTGAGCATCAGGATAATAAAGCGGGACGGGGGGAGCTTGAGCCTGGTGATGTCCAGTGGATGACAGCCGGAAAAGGCGTGATCCATATCGAAGACCCGGCTGAAGGAGAGACTGTTCATTCCTTGCAGCTATGGGTGAACCTGCCGCGTGAGCACAAAATGGCAGAACCGCGTTATCAAAATCTCCGTGCCAAAGACATGCCAGTGCGCGAAGAGGATGGGGTATTAATCAGAATCTTTTCCGGTTCATCAGGCGGCATCCAATCGACAACGAAAAATTATGTTCCGGTGACAATGGTTGAAATCAACTTACAACCAGGAGCAACCGTTACCCAGGATCTTCCGGGAGACTACAATGGCTTCATGTATGTTTTAGAAGGAAAAGGTCAGTTTGGAAAAAGTAAGACAGAGGCCGAAAAAGGCCATGTGCTTCTGCTAGGAATAGGCGATGCGGGGCAAACCAGTGAAGTTACTATTACCGCCAGGGAATCTCTTCGCGTGTTGTTATATGCAGGAAAACCACTGAATGAGCCAATCGTTGCGAGGGGACCTTTTGTCATGAATACCGAAGAAGAAATCCGCCAGGCCTATCGCGATTATATGGACGGGAAGTTTGCAGAATAAGATAACAAAAATAAGCACTTGGGATAAAATCTCCCAAGTGCTTAACTATTATCCTTTTATCTGTTTCTTACTGACTTCTACCCGGGCATTACCCATGAAAAAGATTGTAATCGCCGCAATTGCAATGGGAATCAATGTTAGTAAAAAGGTATGTGTGATTGAATCCGACATCGCATGAACAATTTTATCTAAAATAAAATCGGGAATTTTTGAGCGTTCACTCGCTTGGAAAATTTGGCGTGGATCGCCCATTTTAAAATCTCCTGCACCCTGAATGCCTTTAAACGCATCCTTCAATTTATCCGTAAACAAATTGTTTTGCAGGCTTCCAAAGATCGTTACCCCAAGTGTCATTCCAAATGACCGTAAAAATGAGTTTGTTGAGTTGGCTGTTCCGCGGTATTGCGGCTCCAAATTATGCATGGAAGCAGTTGGTAATAAAGAAAAGGAAAAACCAACCCCGAAGCCAACCAAAATCATATAAATCGTCAGCAAGGAACGAGCTGTATCAACAGTCAAGGTGCCTAGGAAATACATGCCAAGAACATATGAAATAATCGATACAATCATCAAATTGCGGTAGGAGGTTTTCGTCACGAAAATACCGCCCACCGAACTCCCTGCAACAGACCCGAGCATCATTGGTGTTAAAATCAATCCAGCATTCTTAGCTGACCCACCATAAACCGCTTGAACGAAGATCGGTATAAACACGGTTAAAATAATAAACGTACCGCCGTATAAAAAGGACAAAATTTGCGAGGTGGCAAACAAGCGCCTTTTGAAGAGCCAAAGCGGTAAAATCGGTTCAGCAGCCTTTATTTCAGCAATGAAAAAGGCCACAAAAAAGACGAAGAAGCCTGCAAACAAAGCGATGATTGGAGTAGAATCCCAAGCATATTCTTTCCCGCCTAGCTCAAGGGCAAACATTAAGCTCACCACCGAAATGACCAGTGTTATCGCCCCAAGCCAATCAACCCTTTGCTTGGAATGCTGTAATGATTCATGATAATAACGAACAATTAAGTAAATCGATACAATTCCAATTGGCACATTCACATAGAAAACCCAGTGCCAACTAATATAATCAGTTATGTATGCCCCAAGTAACGGCCCTAAGACGCTGGATGCGCCAAAAACTGCCCCCAACAAACCGGTCATTTTCCCGCGGTTTTCAGGTGGAAAAATATCAAAAACAATCGTAAAAGCAATCGGCATCAGGGCTCCGCCGCCGATCCCCTGAATGGCACGGAAAATACTTAATTGAACGATGCTCTGGGCAATACCGCATAATGCCGAGCCAATCAGAAAGACGATGAGTCCAAAAATAAAAAAGCGTTTCCGTCCGTACATATCGGAAAGCTTACCGAAAATAGGCATTCCTGCCATTACCGCTACCATATAGGCAGAGGTGACCCAAATAAATTTATCAAAGCCGCCGAGGTCTGCAACAATTGTAGCCATCGCCGTAGCTACGATCGTATTGTCCATAGCTGCCATTAAAATTGCTAACAGTAAACCAGCAACGACTGGTTTAAGATTCGTATCTTTTTTAATCATAAAATTTCCCCTTACTCTAGAAAATGATAAGTAATGAAACCGCTCATTGTAAGTATTTTGAAATATTTAGTTAGATTACCAAGGCTAATGATAATCAAGTTAAACCAATTTTAAAAGGCAGGGTTTTGCCTGTCAATTTTTATGTGAAAACCATCTTGTACTCACAATGAAGAAAAGGGACCCAGCTGCTGAGTCCCTCTCTTTTATTTAAACTTAACGTTGGAAAAACTCGACTTTTTCACCATCGGGTCCTTGCACAAAGAAATTACGATATCCATTCGGAAGTGTCACGATCTCATCACTAATGAAAACAACGTTGACGCCCTTTAAACGGTTGAATTCCTCTTCTATATTGTCCACTAAAAAGGCGATGTGATTAACTTTCCCTTCAGTTGGAAGGTCGGAATTTCCACCATACACTAATTCTAATTCTGTTTCGTCTGACCCATTGAACCCAAGGAAGGCTAAATTTATCGTACCGTTTGCAATCGTAAATTGGTCTTTTAACTCCATCCCAACCACTTTTTGATAAAAAAGAAGTGAGGCATTAAGGTCATTTACCATTACGCCGACATGGTCCATTTTCTTTACTGCCATCTGGCTTCCCCCTTTATGTACCCTTTTTTAAGCTTTTAAAACATCATGGTCAACATAACGTTCCCCGTTTATTTCACTAATAACATTAATCGCCACCTTGGCACCGTCGCCAGCAGTAATAATGGTATGCATACTCACACCGGCAACTGTTCCTGCTGCCCAAATGCCGTCAATATTTGTTTTTCCAGCAGCATCCACGTCAAAAATAGTCTTGATTCTTGGCTCTGTACCTGGCTTTGTTTGTAATCCCGCTGTTTCAGCTAGATCAACAGACATACCAGTGGCAAGGATAACATGTTTAGCCTCATATTCCCCTTGATCGCTTTTAACTATTAAACCGCTTTCAGTTTTACTGATATTTGAAACCGTAGCTTGGACAATTTCTGCACCGAATTTGCTGGCTTGTTTCTTACCAGTTTCAACTAGGTCAGGTCCAGTAATTTCTGCAACACCATAATGGTTCTCAATCCAAGCACGCTTGGTCACACTTTTATCATTATCAATAACCAATGTTTTCTTACCAGCTTTGGCTGTAAATAGGGCTGCACTTGCTCCTGTAGGCCCAGCACCAACAATTAGAACGTCAATCATATCAATAACCTCCATTTTTTTTAAAAATTAAAGCTAGATTAAGCTTAGCGTAATTAGAAACTTATGTAAAATGAACTGCCCGTCAATATTATTATATATTTGAATTCCTCAATTTAAAAAATTACCGCAGAATAAGGAGAAAATAAGAAATTGAAAGGGATATTATTTACTATTATTATACTATCGTGTAAAATTATTGTTTGTAATACATATAAGATTAGTAGGAATTCAAATTAAAAGTATTAGCGTAGGGGGAAGACAAATTGGTTCGTAAAAATGTTAATATTCTTGTAGCCATCTTATTAAGTATCTTTCTAGTTCTTGCCGGCTGTTCTTCAAAATCGTTAGATAAGTCAAGCTCTAAAAATGAAGCTACCAACAAACCGGATACCTTTATATATGGAATTGACGGAGATCCTGGGAACGCCGTTAACGTAATCACTACCGGTGACCGTTATGGTTTAATGGAAATTAAAACCCTTTATTCTCCATTATATATGTATAACGGTAAAGATAATATTAAGTACTTCTTGGCGGAAAGCATGACACCATCAGATGATTTCTTAACGTATACAGCAAAATTAAGAAAAGACGTAAAGTGGCATGATGGTCAGCCATTTACTGCCGATGATGTTGTATTCACTTATGAGCAAATGTTAAAAGAGGAAAATGGTGGTTGGGCAAGAAGCCAGCTATTATTTAATAATCAACCAGTTAAAGTTGAAAAAGTAGATGATTTTACAGTTAAATTCACCTTACCAACAGTTAGCATGGGTGCAGTGGAAGCATTGGGTAACATTTTCATCATGCCGAAACATGTTTACGAAGGGGAAACAAACATTGCGAACAGCTCAAAAAATGCTACTCCAGTGGGGACTGGTCCTTACAAATTAAAAGAATATAAAGCTGGGGAAAGTGTTACTTTTGAAAAGAATGATGATTATTTCTTAGGTGCACCAAAGATTGCAAAGGTTGTTTACCGTATTATTATGGATCCAAATACAGCTACAATGGCTCTCCAAAAAGGAGAAATTAACGCTTTAGCCATTCAGCCTTCAGATTCAGGCAAGTTTAAGGATTCAAATGTAACCATTAAACCGTACGATGAAGGACGAATTGGTTACTTAGCATTTAACTTAAGCTCAAAAGCAGTACAGAAAAAAGAGGTAAGACAGGCAATTGCTTTCGGATTAAATCGTGATGAAATCAATACAGCAAGTTATGTATCTACCGATTATTCTATGCCTGCCTATTCTTTCTTACCAAAGAAAGCAACCTATTTTACTGACAATGTAGAAAAACATAAATTTGATACAAAAAAAGCGAAAGACTTACTTTCAAAAGCAGGAGCTTCTAATCTAAAATTAAAACTTGCTTTTATTGCTAATAATCCAATCCAGCAGAAGCAAGCCGCTGTCATCCAACAAAACTTAAAAGCTGCAGGCGTTTCCGTTGAGTTGGTAGGAATGGATGCTACTGCGTTAAGCAAGAAGCTTCAAAGCGTTCAAACTGATTTTGATATGTATCTTAGCGGCTACATCATGGGAATTGATCCAGACACCTTTAATTCCTTATTTGTAAAGAATGGTGAAGCAAACTACATGCATTACAGCAATACCAAAGTAGATGAGTTATTTAATCAAGGTCGTGTAGAGAAAGACGATGCGAAGCGTAAAGTTATTTATGAAGAAATTCAAAAACTTATTATCGAAGATGCTGCCTTCTATCCTCTAACAGAAAACAAACGAATCCTTGCAATTGATTCTAGAATCAAAGGCATCGAAGAAGCTGGATTAGTACCAGTTTACACGTTTGAGGATATGTCGAAGCTATCCTATTAAATAAATAGCTCATTAAGAAGATATAGATAAAGATAAACAGTCCGCTGTTTATCTTTATTTTTTAGTACCAAAAGTAATTGAATGGAAGAGAAATTGTGTGCTAGTATTCGTTTCCGATTAGACTCAAAGTCAATATGAGAAACGTAAGGAGTGGGGTTATTTTTGTTAAAGTATATTTTTAAACGGATTTTACAGGCGATCCCTTTGCTATTCATTATTTCAATCATTTGTTTTACGCTTATCCAATTGGCTCCATATGATGCGGTGGATGCAATGACGACACCGAACATGACGAATAAAACCGTTGAACTGATAAAAGCCAGATATGGATTAGACAAGCCTGCCTATTTGCAATACTTTTATTGGGTTAAAGGGATTATAAGCGGCGAATGGGGATATTCCATTGTCACGCATGAAAGTATAACAAATGACCTTTCAGCTAGAATACCAAATACTATTCTCCTAGTTTTGCCCGCTTACATCCTTGCCTTGTTTTTTTCCATTCTTCTTGGATTAATTGCCGGTGCTAAGAAGGGGAAATTAGCGGATAAAGTCATTGATGGTTTAAGTTCATTTGGGATTGCCATTCCTAGCTTTTGGATGGCGATGATTCTTGTGTTCATTTTTGGCCACCGTCTGAATATCTTCCCAATCCTTGGGATGCACACCATTGGAAATGAAGAATCTTTTTCCGATCTTCTAAGTCATATGATCCTACCTTGTACGGTTTTAATGCTTTCATTCATGCCAGAGCTTGTTCGCTATGTCCGTTCATCTACAATTGGCCAGCTTTCCGAAGATTATGTTATGGTTCAACAGGCATATGGGTCCAATTCAACTTCTATTTTATTTAGGCATGTACTTAGGAACGTCCTACTTCCTATCATTACTATTGTGGGAATGAGCCTTCCAATGTTAGTAACTGGAGCAGTCGTAACGGAGACAGTTTTCGGCTGGCCGGGAATTGGAACGTATTTTGTAAAAGCAATTCAAGGGTTTGATTATCCAGTTGTCATGGCCATCATGCTGCTATCAGCAAGCCTTGTCATCATTGGGAATTTGGTTTCAGACATTTTATATAGAATTGTCGACCCAAGAATTAAGGGAATGGGGGAATAGAAGTTGGCCGGTAAGAAAAATAGAAGAATGCAACAGTTTAAAAAAGAACTTAAACGCAATAAAACGGCGGCTATTGCCCTAATTTTCCTTACTCTTATCTTATTTATATCTATCTTCGCCTTTTTGTCTCCGTATCCACCTGATAAGGTCGATGTTACAAGTGTTCTTGAAGGACCAAGTGCGAAGCATTGGTTTGGAACCGACGAGCTTGGTAGAGATTATCTAACAAGAGCCTTATATGGTGGGCGAATTTCCCTCACAGTTGGGATTTTAGCCATGCTTATTTCAACTTGTATTGGAGTATTAATAGGGACAATAAGCGGCTATTTTGGTGGCCGTGTTGATAACTTTTTAATGAGAACCGTCGATGTGATTTCTTCCATTCCATGGATGATTCTTGTGACAGTTGTAAGTATTTATCTTACACCAGGTTTAAAAGCTATTATTCTTGTTATTGGTCTTTTTACATGGATGAGCACGGCTAGGTTAGTTCGTGCTGAAACCCTTTCGATAAAAGAAAGAGAATATGTTTTATATGCTAAATCATCAGGACAATCATTGAAAAAAGTAATTTTGAAGCATATTATTCCAGCCGTTTTTCCTACTATCATCGTGGCATCTACCGTAAGTATTGCCAATGCAATATTAATGGAATCAGCCTTAAGCTTTCTTGGGCTCGGGATTCAACAGCCATTATCTTCATGGGGAAGCATGCTTCAAAATGCACAAGGAAATTTAGGCAATGCACCATATATGGCAATACTACCTGGACTTCTCATTGTACTAACCGTTTATTCTTTTAATAGACTAGGTGATATTCTTCGGGTAGTAGTCGAGCCAAAGACGAGTGGGAAATAATTAGGAGGCCTAGCTGTAATGAGCAATAACGTAAAGGATAAAAATAGTTTACTAGATGTTAAAAACCTCCGTACAAGCTTTTACAATGGCAACTCGAAAACGGAGGTGGTCCGTGGCATAGACTTTACTGTTCAAAAGGGCGAAATATTAGGGATTGTCGGTGAATCAGGGAGCGGAAAAAGTATCTTGGTTAAATCGATTCTAGGCATTATTCCGAGTAATGCAAAAGTCGATGCAGGAGAAATCATTTTAGATGGGAAGAATTTCGAAAGCCTATCTAAAAAAGAAAAAAGGGCCATAAGGGGTCGCGATATCGCGATGATTTTTCAAGATCCAATGACAGCTCTCAATCCATTAAAAAAAGCAGGAGATCATCTTGTTGAATTACTAATAAGAGTTAGAGGTATGAACAGGAAAGAAGCTAGGCTCGAGGCTGTTGAACTGCTGAGAATGGTAGGAATTCCTTCTCCTGAAACAAGGGTTAATCAATACCCCCATGAATTTTCAGGTGGAATGAGACAAAGGGTATTAATTGCTATGGCTTTAGCTTGCAATCCGAAGCTATTAATTGCTGATGAACCAACGACAGCTCTGGATGTAACGATCCAGGCTCAAATTCTAGAATTGTTAAAAAAGCTGCAGCAAGAAAACGATATGTCGGTAGTGTTTATTACACATGATCTTGGCGTCGTAGCGACTATTTGCAGCCGCATTTTGGTTATGTATGCAGGTATGGTGATGGAAGAGGGGCTAGTGCATGAAATCTTTTATTCACCCAAACATCCGTATACTAAAGCGTTATTGAACTCCATTCCAAGGGTGGACGGAGAAAAAACGAGATTAAAGTCTATAAAAGGTGCCGCCCCGTCGCTTCAGAGTATGAAGAGTGGTTGTCCATTTGCTGAACGTTGCGAGTATGCGATGGATAAATGTTTCATCGAGGTACCGGAATACAAAAACTTCTCAGCAACACAGAAAAGTATGTGCTTCTTAACAGTGGAAGGAGATCATCTAGATGACTGAGACAAAGCAAATACTCATTGAAGTTAAAAATCTAAAGAAATACTTCCCATTAAAAAATTCTATGTTCAGCAAAAATAAACAAGTTGTAAAGGCTGTCGATGATATCTCGTTTCATATTTATAAAGGGGAAACGTTTGGTCTTGTTGGAGAATCGGGGTGTGGTAAATCCACATTGGGCAGAACCCTTAATCGTTTGTACGACCCCACTGCGGGAGAAATTCTTTTTGATGGTAAAGATATTGCCAACTTAAAGAACAAAGAACTTCAACCGTATCGAAAAAGAATGCAAATGATTTTTCAGGATCCGTATTCATCACTAAACCCCTATATGAATGTGGAAGAAATCATTGATGAACCGTTAGAGATTCATACCGCATTATCGAAAAATGAAAGAAGAGAAGTCATTATCGATATGCTTGAAAAAGTAGGCCTGAAAAAGGATGACTTAGAAAAATTTCCGCATGAATTTAGCGGTGGTCAGCGTCAAAGAATTGGTATTGCACGTGCGTTAGCGATCAATCCTGATTTCATTCTTTGCGATGAAGCCATATCTGCACTGGATGTTTCCATTCAAGCACAAGTAATAAATATGTTAGAAGATTTACAGAGTGAGATGAAGCTGACTTATTTGTTTGTGGCACATGATTTATCAATGGTTCGCCACATCTCAGACCGGGTCGGTGTGATGTATCTTGGCAAATTGGTCGAGATATCAAAGAGTGATGAGCTATACAAGAAACCGTTGCATCCATATACGCAAGCATTATTATCTGCAATTCCAATACCGGATCCAATCAAAGCACAGAATAGCAAGCGAGAAATTATTACAGGGGAGCTACCAAGCCCAATTGAGATGGAAACTGGCTGTCGCTTCCGATCGCGCTGTCCATTTGCTAAACCAATCTGTGCAGAAGTAGATCCGCTTCTAAAAGAAGTTGATGGTGAGCATCTAGTTGCCTGCCATTTATATTAAAAAGAGGGTGATGGATAAAATGGAAAAGGTAAAGTTAGCGTTAAATTATGCACTAATGCTTGAAATGATGAAAGCAAAAGGATTTAATAATCCAACTATCGTTGCCCTTTTAAATGAAGGAAATGAAGAATTACTTGAGAGTATCGGTGAAGGTATTCCTTCATGGAAATCAATGGTTGACTATTATCACGGAAATAAACAGAAATGCCATCAGGCCATCAAGTCTGGGTATGAATTTTCTTTTTTGACGAAAGGCGCACTTAAATCCTTGTTAGCCATTAAGTTTGGAATGAAGGAAGGCGAAGATTTCGTTGATAATGGAGAGTTTCTAGATACTGTTAAAATGCCTGCCGATAATCTTCAGACACTCCGAAACATGATAGCGAAAAACTGGACAGTCGTCTTGCAAGAAGAAGACAAGGGCCAAGACATGTATCAGCTTAAAATTGAGTTAACGTATAAACCGAATTTCAAGTTAAATTAACTGACTAGATAAAAAGAACCATCATTTCCGTCCTGGGATTGATGGTTCTTGTGTTTAAATTGATATAAATGGTCCTTTTTCGTTTTAGTTCTTCTCGTCCTCATGTCTGTAAAAACAAATGGGCTACGCTTTTTTTCTGGATTGATTCTGCTTTCACGAGTCAGCTTTTCGCGCAATTTCTTGGCTTTAGATTTTGCCATAACAATCACTCCTCTAATAATAATTTGAATACCATTATATAACAAATACTGACTATTAGAGAAGAGGTGATTGCTGATTCTTTTTATTGTTTTAGACTTTTTAGTTCTGGCACGGATGCTTGTTTCCGCGTATGAAGAAAGTAATAAAGAACAATACCCAAAAGAATATAGAATGAACATAAGAAGTAGAGCGAACTATAATCCATTTTTGCGGCCGCTAAGCCTAAAAGAAACGAGCCTAATGCAATACCAATATCATAGATTGATAGGAAAGTAGCTGTAGCTAACCCTCGTTTTCTAGGCGCAGCATCTTGAATGGCGATGGTCTGGAAGGTTGGAAAAAGTGTTCCCCAGCCTAAACCAATCATTCCTGCTGAAAGGAGAAAGCTGACCGCGCTGCCGCTTTGACTTAAAATAAACATCCCAATGGCAAACAATACGATGGATGGATAGACAATCACATTGGGACCATGCTGGTCTAACCATTTTCCAGTAAAAGGTCTTGAAATCAATAAAACAATCGCATAGACGACAAAGAAAAGACTAGAAATCTCGGTAAGGTGTATTTCAGTGGCAAATACAGATACGAAAGAAAGAAGCGCTGAATAAACGATGGCAAGAAAGCAGCCGACAATTGCGATAGGAATGGCGGAAACTTCGAAAAAGCTTCGAAATGAAAACGCAGAATGGACGACCATTTGGTCTGCTTGCCCCATTTCTTTAACCTTTACGCTTAAACCTGTAATCAGGGCCCCAATCGCGACAATGACACTGACGATAAACAGGGTTTTTGCTCCCCATTGCTGAATGGCCGTTAAGCCGATAAATGGCCCTAGCACCATCGCCATATTCGTCGACATAATAAAATAGCCCATGCCTTCACCACGGCGTGAAGTCGGGATGAGATCTGCCACGATTGCGCCTGCAGCGGTTGTTGCCATGCCAAAACCAATTCCGTGTAATAACCGAATGAAAAGAAAACCAATGATTGTTTTTGGAAAAAAGTATAACAGGGAGGCGCCTGAGAAAATTATCAGTGCGGTAAGCAGCACCTTTTTGTGACCAGCTTTTTCAAGCCATTGACCGGCCAGAGGACGGGAGATAATCGCTGAAAATAAAAAGACCGTTGTCATCAATCCCGCTTCTGATGCATTGCTATGGAACTCCTGTATCGCATAAATAGGAAGTGTGACGAGTAAAACATAAAAGGTTAAAAATAGAAAGAAGTTACTTAAAGAAATACTTATAAAACTTTTCGTCCATAATTTAGGTTTATTCATATGATCCGCTCCTTTTATAAAAGCTGTTGCAACCAGCTTTTTTGCAAATTTAAAAGCTCCTCCTGTGATGTTTCTGGGAAATGCTTCAATATTGACTGATTCGTTTCAAAGACTCTTCTTTCCCATTCGGGGAACATCTTTAACGCCACATCTGTTAATTGAATCAGTTTCTCACGTTTGTCTTTACCGGGGACCTGACGTACGTATCCTTGTTTAACAAGCCGTTGAATGGTACGGGTCATTGGAGGTGCCTCAACAAATAAGTAATCACAAAGTTCTTTTTGGCTTAAAGAGACTTTGGTTTTTAAAACAAAAATGACAGACCATTGTGACCCGTATAACCCTAATGGTTTTAATGCTTCATTGAGTGTATTGGTAAGATGGCGTGATAGCTGATGCAGCGTATGGAATAATTCATGGCTATTCATTTATGTAGGTCACCTCAAAAATTACTAATTAGTTACCTAGGTAACTATAGTAGATTTGTTGGAAAATGTCAAGAAAGGTTCACAGATTTAAGGTTGTAAATCCGGTTCGCGGAATAAATACAAAGTAGGCGGAATCATGTTTTGGTTTGGCGGAAATCCACACACATTGGCGGAATCCCAAACAAGTTTGGTGGAATTCAATCCCCTTTTGGCGGAATAACGACAAGAGGTGCTCTCGGAAAAAGAAAAATTCCGCGGAATGACGAACTTATTCCGCGGAATCTCATAAAAAATCCTTATCTTAACACATTAAAATACCTTGCTTCCGGATGAGCAAATACGATTGCAGAGACAGATGCTTCAGGCTCCATCATACAGCCATCTGTTAACTGAATCCCGATTTCCTCCGGTTGAATTAACTTAAATAGTTTTTTCTGATCCTCTAATTCAGGACAAGCAGGGTAGCCGAACGAAAAACGCTGACCTGGATATTTGGCCGCAAATCGGTCTTGCATGCTGAAATCCAGTGGATCTGGGAAGCCCCAACGGTCACGCATTTGGCGGTGAATTAATTCAGCGAAGCCTTCCGCCGTTTCAAGTGCCAATGATTGAAGTGCATGGCATTCCAAAAAGCGTCCTTCCGCTTTAAATTGATCTGCCTTTTCACGAATTCCTCTACCAGCCGTAACGGTGAAGAAGCCTACATAGTCCTTTTCACCGCTATCAACTGACTTTAGAAAATCAGCTAAGCAAAGACCTGGTGCTGATTCCTGACGTGGGAAATCGAACGTTTCCAAAATTTGATCAGGATTTTCCGGATGAAAAATAATAACCTTATTCCCATCGGATTGTGCTGGGAAAAATTGATAAACAGCGGCAGGCGTAATCCAATTGTTTGCACTAGCATTTGCTAGTAATTGATCCACGACTTCTTTTACCTTAACAGCCTTTTCATCCTTCTCAGCTATCAACTTCGCAATTTTCCCTTTTACACCTAGATGGTGGCCAATCAACATTTGCATATTGATATAGGGCTCGATATGTGAAAGTGAATACGATTTAAGGATATGCCTCTTTGTGTCCATTGGTGTAAAGACGGGAACCTGGGTCGATACTGCCGGTTTCGGTTTTACAGCAACAGAAACAGTCGAGGGGCGCTCAAACTCCCTAGGAATAGCTAAAGAGGCTAATTTTTCATTTTTCGCAAGCATTAATTTCTGAACTTCCTCTTCCGAATTCAATTGATTCGCAAGGGCTAAACCATTCATTGCATCCTTTGCATAAAGGACAAGGCCGTCATATTCTTTGGCAATCTTCGTATCTGTGAATTTCCGAGAAAGAGCCGCACCGCCAACGAGGATAGGTACTGCTATACCGGAATCCTTCATATCCTGTGCTGTTAACACCATTTGCTGCGCAGATTTCACCAGCAAACCCGATAAACCAACCATGTCTGGTTTTTCTCTAAGAATGGCTTGAACTAAGTCAGTTGGATTCACCTTAATCCCAAGGTCGATGACTTCATAGCCATTATTGCTAAGAATAATATCGACGAGGTTTTTACCGATATCATGGACATCGCCTTTTACGGTAGCTAAAATGATTTTCCCTTTTGTAGCAGAAACATCGCCTTTTTCCATATGAGGTTCTAAATGCGAAACGGCTGCTTTCATTACTTCAGCACTTTGGAGCACCTCAGCAACGATGAGCTGGTTGTCGTTAAAGAGGCGGCCAACCTCTTTCATCCCATCCATTAATGGTCCATTAATAATATCAAGCGGGGCAGGATATGTTTCAAGCGCTAGATCTAGATCCGGCAGCAAGCCTTCTTTTGTCCCTTCAACCACATAATAGGCGAGTCTCTCTTCTAAGGTCATATTTGGAACGGTTGTTTTCGGTTCTTTCTTTTTGCCACGGTAAAATTCAGTGAATGTAGCGAGCGACTCATCTGTTGTATCAAACAAGAGGGCCTCCGCCAATTGAACTTCTTCTTTTGAAATAGATGCAAACCGTTCTAGTTTTTCTGTATTAACAATAGCATAATCAAGTCCAGCCTGGGTGCAGTGGTAAAGGAAGACAGAGTTTAGAATTTCTCTACCGACAGGAGGGAGCCCGAAGGAGACATTACTAATTCCAAGAATCGTTTGTACTTCTGGGAACTGTTCCTTAATTAACCGGATGCCTTCAACTGTTGCCTTGGCGGAACCAATATATTGTTCATCTCCCGTACCAACTGGAAAAACAAGCGGATCAAAAATGAGATCCTGTGGCTTCAGGTGATATTTGTTCACTAATAAATCATAAGAGCGTTTAGCAATGGCCAGCTTTTGCTGTGCAGTTACTCCCATGCCTTCCTCATCAATGGTTCCAACGACGACCGCAGCACCATAGCGATGGATTAATGGGACAACTGCCTCAAATCGTTCCTCACCATCTTCAAGATTAATGGAATTGATAATCGCTTTTCCTTGTGAATATTTAAGGGCTCTTTCGATGACCTTTTCGTCGGTTGAATCGATCACTAGGGGAGCTTTTACTTTCTTAACCACTTCTTTAATAAAGTTTTCCATATCAACGATTTCTTCACGGTCAGGGTCGGCAAGGCAAAGATCAATGACATGCGCGCCGCCTTTGACTTGGGCTCGGGCAATCTCTGATGCTTCCTCAAATTTTCCCTCGGTAATTAACCGTTTGAATTTACGTGAGCCAATTACATTCGTCCGTTCGCCGACCATGATGGGTCTTAACGTTGGATCGTCATAGATGAATGGTTCAATCCCGGAAACCATATGAACTGAGGTTTGTTTAAATTCTCTTGGTTGGTAGGCTTTCATCGCATCGGCAATCGCCTTAATATGGTCTGGAGTCGTCCCACAACAGCCACCAACAATATTAAGCCAGCCATGGGCGGCAAAATCAGACAGCTTTTTTGCTAAAGTCTCTGGTGTTTCATGATAATGACCTTCTTCATCAGGCAAACCTGCATTTGGATAACAGCTGACGGCTGTCGATGCTAGATTTGCTAATGAGCGGACATGGTCCTGCATGAATTCTGGCCCTGTTGCACAGTTAAGTCCAACAGCAATGGGATTCATATGTTCGACGGATATGAAAAACGATTCAATCGACTGCCCAGCGAGTGTAGTACCCATTGGTTCGATTGTCCCCGAAATAAACAACGGCAGTGTTTTGCCGGTTTTTTCAAACGCCCTTTCGATACCAACATAGCCTGCTTTTACATTCAACATATCCTGACTCGTTTCAAGAAGCAGTAAATCGACACCGCCATCAATTAGGCCGATGGCTTGTTCCTCGTATGCGGCTGCAAGTGCATCAAAAGTAGTTCCACCTGTTACACTTAAGGTTTTTGTTGTTGGGCCCATTGAGCCCGCCACATAACGCGGCCACTCATCAGTTGAAACTTTGTAAGCTTCTTTCACAGCAAGAAAGGCAGCTATTTTATTAATTTCATAGGCTTTAAAACCAAGTTCATATTCATCGAGAACCAGGCTTGCCGCCCCAAATGTATTGGTTTCAATGATATCTGCCCCGGCCTCTAAGTATTCACGATGAATATTAGCAATGACGGATGGAGCCGTTAAATTCAAGTGCTCGTTACAGCCTTCATACTGCTCACCGCCAAAATCTTCAGCAGTAAGATTTGCTTCTTGGATCATTGTACCCATTGCCCCGTCCATGACGAGGATTCGTTTTTTGAGTTGTTCAGAAAATGGTGTTTTCGGCATAGTTGTTCCCCCTCAATTCACTGGCACGCTGATGAGTATATAACGCTAATTCAGCAGTTAATTCATAACGTAAAAATGGTGTAATCAAATAAATACCGTTAAATAAATCTAAGGCTGCATCGATTAGTGACTTAGTAATGGCAATTCCTTCTCGGGCAGCTTGAAGCGGTTGATCATTCAGTTGGGCCATCCGCTGGCGGATCGTATCGGCAATCTTAATACCAGGTACTTCATTATGGAGGAACTCAGCGTTCTTGCTGCTAGTTAGTGGCATTAAGCCAATATAGATTGGAGCATCAAGATGCTTTGTATGTTCATAAACTTCGAGTAATTTTTCCTCTGAAAAAACCGGTTGGGAGATAAAGTAATCTGCCCCATAATGAACTTTTTTCTCAAGTCTCTTCACGGCTTTCTCCAGTGAGCGGACATTGGGATTAAAGGCTGCCGCAATGCTAAAGTCTGTCTTTTGCCCCAGATCTTTCCCTGAAAAAGACAATCCTTCATTCAACTGCTTAATCATTTGAATAAGTTCAAAGGAGGACACATCGTAAACAGATGATGCACCTGGAAAATCGCCTACTCTTGCAGGATCACCAGTAATAGCAAGAACATCATTCATCCCAAGTGTATGCAGACCCATTAAATGCGATTGCAAGCCGATAATATTGCGGTCACGGCACGCAATATGAATGAGCGGACGCATTCCTATGTCCTGTTTCACTAAATAGCCCAGCGATTCGTTGGAAATTCGGACGGTTGCTAGTGAATTATCAGCTAAGGTAATCGAATCGATTCCCGCTTCTTTTAAGGCTTTAGCTCCTTGGAAAAACTTTGTTGTATCTAGTTTTCTAGGTGGATCTAATTCAACGATAACCGATGGTCTCTCTTTCACGAGTTCCTGCAGGGGAGTAAACTCCCTTTTTGGCGCAAGCGATTCAACGATTATCTTCTTTGGCTCTAATTTTACTACTTTTTCAGTAATTGGAACACTATTCTTTAGTTCAGAAGCATAGGCTTTGATATGTTCAGGTGTGGTACCACAGCAGCCCCCAAGCAACCGAACCCCTTGATTTCGGAACGCTTTAGCTGAGTTCCGAAAATAATCTGGATCTCCTTCATAATGAAACTTTCCGTCTGTATAAGTTGGAAGGCTGGCATTTGGATAGGCAGAAAGATAGGCATGCTTCGGAAGTTCAATCTGTTCAAGTGCTAGGAGCATATGATGGGGGCCTAGTCGGCAATTAAGACCAACGACATCCGCCCCAAGTCCTTCAAGTCTTTTTAAGGCGTCATTTACTGGCGTACGATCCTGTAAAAATCCAGGCTCCTGAAGGGAAACTTGTGCAATAATCGGAATCTTCGTTTCCTTCCTCGCAATGGTTAGAATGGTTTCAAGTTCCTCCAGGTCGTAAAAGGTTTCAAGTAAAATTCCATCCACCCCTTCGAGAAGGAGGCAATAAAGCTGTTCGCGAAAGCTCCGTTTTATTTCTTCTATTGTAATAGAGTTCGTTTTAATCCCGCGGTTTCCACCCATTGTTCCAAGCACATAAGCGTTATTTTGAGCTGCCTGTTTGGCGTGACGGACTGCGGCACTATTAATCTCTTTAACTGAATCTTCTAATCCATAGCGCTGCAATTTTAAATAGTTAGCAGCATAGGAATTGGTTTGGATGACATCGGCTCCGGCGTCAATGTATGCCTGATGGATATTTTGGATTTGTTCCGGCTGAGATAAATTCAACTCCTCAGAGCATGAATCGACTCCGTAGGAATAAAGCAGTGTACCCATCGCTCCATCCGCTATTAAAATTTGATTTTTTAATTTTTCTAAAAGACTCATGATGTTTCTCCTCGTTGAAATACCAACTGACTTTGTTCAACCTGCTTAAATGCTTGTGAAAAATCCTTCATTAAATCATCAGGATTTTCAAGTCCGACCGATAAGCGAACCAGACTATTTGTAATCCCGCGCTTCTCCCGCGCTTCTTGAGGCATTGCTGCATGGGACATTTTTGCTGGATAGGAAAGAATCGATTCTACCGCTCCGAGACTGACAGCAAATACAGGAATTTTTACATTGGCAAGAAAGGTGCGAAGTGCATCTTCATTAGCCAATTCAAACGATAAGACCGCTCCTGGACCAGCTGCTTGCGCTTTCTGAATTTGATATTGTGGGTGATTTTCCAACCCTGGGTAATGAACCTTTTCAACAAGCGGATGCGCATCTAAAAATTCCGCTAGTTTAATAGCCGATTTTTGTGATTGTTCCAGTCGGACGTGCAGCGTTTTGATCCCTCTTAATACGAGCCATGCATCTTGAACACCCAAAATCGCCCCAAACCCATTTTGCAAGAAACCTAATCTTTTCGCCAAGTTTTCGTCTTTGACGACAGCAAGTCCGGCAACGACATCACTATGGCCCGATAAAAATTTCGTCGCGCTATGGAGCACGACATCGGCACCTAACTCCAATGGCCTTTGGTGGGAAGGGGTAAGGAAGGTGTTATCGACAAATGTTAACGCACCCGTTTCCTTAGCTAAATTGCTAATCGCCTTAATGTCCGTCACTTTCATTAATGGATTCGATGGTGTTTCCACATAGAACGCTTTTGTATTTGCCTGAATGGCTTGTTTTACTTCATTTAAATTCGTCATATCGACGAAGGTATGTTCAATTCCGAGCCGCGTGAGAACCTCTGTGACCATCCGAAATGTACCGCCGTAGACATCTTCCGTAATGACAATATGATCACCTGCAGATAGCAGGAGAAATGCCGTCGAAATGGCGGCCATACCAGATGAGAAGGCAAAGCCTTTTAACCCGCCTTCAAGTTCAGCAATGACATCTTCAAGTGCTTCCCTTGTCGGATTTAAACTGCGGCCATAATCGTACTTGCCAAATTGATCGAAATCAGATTGGTGAAAGGTCGATGCATGCTGTATGGGTACACTAACCGCTCCTGTTGTAGGATCAATTTTGTGCTTATTATGAAGGAGCCTGGTTTCAAATGTGTATTCTTCGTGTGCCATTATGCAATCACTCCTTCTTGAACACGGGCAAAAGCATTTTCCAAATCTTCAATGATGTCTTGTGAATCCTCAAGTCCAACGGAGAAACGCAATAAACGATTGCAAACGCCTGCTTGAATGCGAATCTCTTCTGGGATATCCATATGTGTTTGCGTTGCTGGATAAGTAATGAAGCTTTCTGTTCCACCTAAGCTTTCTGCAAAACTGATTAAATTTAAATTCTGTAAAAATGGATTCACCCATGCTTCGTCCTTAATTCTAAAGGAAACCATTCCGCCGCGTCCTGGGTAGAGAACATCTGTGACAGCATCATGCTGGGATAGAAATTCGACAATATTCTTTGCATTTTTTTCATGTCGTTCCATTCGTAGTGATAAAGTTTTCATACCACGCATTAATAACCAGGAATCGAATGGGCTCAGCACTGCTCCAGCACCATTATGATGGAATGCCAATGCTTCACAAAGCTCTTTTCCTTTAGCGACAATAAGTCCGGCTAGAACATCATTATGGCCACCTAAGTATTTCGTCGCACTATGGATAACAATATCAGCACCAAGTATTATCGGCTGTTGTAACAGTGGAGTATAGAAAGTGTTATCCACAATTAGCAATAGTCCATGTTCCTTGGCAATCTTTGAAACAGCGGCAATATCGGATTCCTGCATAAGCGGATTGGTTGGTGTCTCAAGGAAGATGGCCTTTGTTTGCGGCGTAATTTTCTTTTCAATCTCTTCCGGACAACAGGTATTAACATATTGACTTTTCAAGCCCCATTTTTGATAGCCTTTTTCTAATAAACGGTAGGTACCGCCGTATAAATCCTCACTTACCAGCCATTCATCACCAGATTGAAATAAAGCAAGTATGGTTAGAATTGCTGCCATACCAGAGCTGCAGGCAAATCCTTGATCACCGCACTCTAAATCAGCAATTGTTTTTTCTAAGAGCTGGCGCGTAGGATTCCCTGTTCGGGTATAGTCAAACCCAGTTGATTGGCCAATTCCCTCATGGCGGAATGCCGTTGAGAAGTATACAGGCGGATTTACGGTGCCAGTTGCTGTTTCACTACGATTTCCAATTTGGGCAAGTTTCGTATCAATTTTGTACATAATGCACTCTCCTTGTTTTATAAAAATAAAAAAAGCCTTCTATAAGAAGAAGACTTTTGTCAGATTACACATTTGTCATTCTTCTTATCTCGCAAATTAGAGAATAATTTGCAGGACTTAGCACCTTTTCAATAGCGAGCCATTGATGGTTGCTGAGGTGTCTTCGGGCCATTCCCTCAACCTCTCTTGATAAGAAAGTAATATTTAGATTATTTATAAAATTTACTACAATTCCATGGGAGTGTCAATTACTTTTTATAAAACCTTATTATAATGAGGAAATTAGAGTTAAATATCCGATCATTAAAATATAATCATTCTTTATGAAAAATAGTTGACACTGATAGTATGAGGATATATTATAAATTTATCACATGTTCGTAATAAAGAACTTATATAGAGTATTATATAGGTAATAAGTTATAAAACTAATTAGATTCAGACCATTTTATTAAAATAATACTATAAATAGGGGACTTTAAATTCGATTGAATTTCCTTATAGTTAAGTACGGGCTCGGTGTTCTTTTTAGTGAACTGATAAAAGAATCTTAAAATAATAGATAATAATAATTTGTAGCCAGGCAGGAGGAAAAGATGAGCGCGATAGCCGGAATTTATCATTTAAATGATGAACCTATCAATCTAGAGCACGGAAATCGAATAATGAAAGAATTAGAAAAATATCCGGCTGATGATATTCAAACCTGTCATAGTGACAAAGTCTTCCTTGGCTGCCATGCTCAATGGATTACACCTGAGTCAGTAGGTGAAAAACTTCCATACTATGATCATGAACGAAAGTTAGCGATTACTGCTGATGCTATTATTGATAATCGAGACGAATTATTTGAGAGATTACAAGTTGATAAAAGGAAAAGAAAAGATATTACTGATAGTGAACTAATCTTACTTTCTTATCATAAATGGGGAGAAGAGTCTCCGAAATATTTAGTAGGTGATTTTGCCTTTATGATTTGGGATGAGAGGAAACGAAAACTTTTTGGGGCGAGGGATTTCTCTGGAGTTCGAACCCTATACTTTCTACGCAATCGACAAAAATTTGCATTTTGTACTGTCATACACCCTTTATTTTCTTTACCTTATATTGAAAAGGTAATGAACGAACAATGGCTCGCACAATTTCTGGCCATATCGGGACCTGTAGGTGAAGTAGATACATCTCTTACTCCATATAAAGATATAGAACAATTACCTCCCTCACATTGCATAACGATAGTTGGAGATAAGATAAATATTACAAGATATTGTAAATTAACATTGAGTGAACCACTAAAACTAAAGTCAAACGGAGAGTATGTAGAAGCTTTTCAAGAGGTATTTCAAAAAGCTGTAAAATCATGTTTGCGAACTTACCTTGGGGTTGGATCACAATTGAGCGGAGGGTTAGATTCTGGTTCAGTTGTTAGCTTTGCTAAAAAAACTTTAGGAACGGAAAAACCATTACATACTTTCAGTTATATCCCAGCCAAGGATTTTATAGATTATACACATAAGTATTTAATGCCTGATGAAAGACCATTAATTCAGTCAACCGTAAATTACGTAGGTGGAATCAAGGATCACTATTTAGATTTTGAAGGCAAAAATTCTTATTCTGATATCGATGACTTTATAGATATTTTAGAGATGCCATACAAATTCTTTCATAATTCATTTTGGAGAAAAGGAATGTATGAGAAGGCCCAAGAGGAAGGGATAGGAGTATTGTTAATTGGTGGGAGAGGTAACTTAAGCATATCTTGGGGACCTGCCTTAGAATATTACGCTATCCTTTTAAAGAAAATGAAGTGGATTCGTCTTATCCATGAGCTAAACCAATATAGTAAAAAAACGGGAGGACCAAGGTTAAGTAGGCTTCCTGAGTTAACCAGAATAGCGTTTCCGTTTATTGATCGAGTCTTTCCAGAAGAGACAATATATACAGAACCCCAAATAATAAACAAAGAGTTTGCTATCCGGACGAACGTTTATAACAAACTTAAAGACTATGGTATTGATCAAACAGGGTGGTTCTCCACAAAAAATGTGTACGAACAAAGAGTTAGACACTTTGAAGATGTTTTTCATTGGAATTCGACTAATACACTCTCTGCTAAATTATCTTTACGTTATGCAGTACAGGAACGGGATCCCACTAATGATTTAAGAGTAGTCCGTTTTTGTTTATCAGTACCAGAGGAACAATTTGTTCAGAATGGTTTAGATCGAGCTCTTGTCAGGAATTCCACAGAGAATTATTTACCTGATAATGTTAGGCTAAATCAAAGTATACGAGGTGTACAGGGGGCAGATTGGGTTCATCGGATGGTTCCATACTGGGACAACTTTAAAGATGAGCTTCGACAACTTAGTACAGATAAAAGAATTATAGAATACTTAAATAGCGAAGTGATAAAGACAGCTATGTTAAAAGTTGAAGAAGGAGCTCGGCCAGAATTTGCTACTGATTATAATTATAGAATTTCGATGCATAGTTTAATTCTTTATCGATATCTTAATCAATTTGCTTGAAAGGGGGTGAGAATATATGAAAAAGGATTGGCAAAAACCTGTATTAGAAGTGCTTGATGTAAGTATGACACTGGCTAATACTAACAACCATACTCAACTGGATAGAGATTATCCGGCTGGTACAAAAGATGGTAAAATATGGAGTTGATATAGATTACCGATTGTTCAAATCTGCTTGGATTTCGTACATATGGAACCACGTAGATTGTGGTAATCATTAGATTTACATGTAAAAGCCCTTATACGTGAATTAGAGTATAAGGGCTTTTAAATAACCATGAAATATTGGAGTGGAAATAATGTTAGGAGTTAAACAAAAACTAATTTATAAAGCTTTTGGCTTAACAGTAGCAAGTGATCTTTATTTTCCTGAATTAGTTATGATGAGTGAACAATTGGAATTGATAGATATTGAGATAAAAATTGATGATATAACTAATTTATATTTTGAGCTATCCGATGGACCAAATAAATTTGTGGTCAATGAGAATTTAGTTATGTTTCAAATTTCGGATATTGCAACATTTAGTATACAAGATGGAAAAAAAATAACTGTTTCACCTATGAAAGACGCGGATGAAGATCAAATCCGACTTCTTATACTTGGCACTTGTATGTGTTCGATTTTAATGCAAAGAAAAATATTGCCGTTACACGGCAGTTCAATAGCCATTAATGGCAAGGCATATGCCTTTATTGGAGATTCAGGTGCAGGTAAATCTACACTGGCCTCCGCATTCTTAAGCGAAGGTTTTAATATTTTAAGTGATGATATTATTGCTGTATCATTTTCAAAAGATGGCTTTCCAATCGTTACTCCATCTTATCCGCAGCAAAAGCTATGGCAGGATAGTCTAAATAATTTTGGAATGGAGGCAAATAATTTCCGCTCGATTTTTGGTAGAGAAACGAAATACAGTGTTCCAGTTACCTCAGGATACGTTTCAACCCAACTACCACTTGCTGGTATCTTTGAATTAGTTATATCTGAAAATAAAGATACTAAACTTCGTAAAATTGAAAATCTTGAAAGATTTTCTACACTATTTACTCATACATTCCGAAATTTCCTACTTAGAGATTTAGGGCTAATGGACTGGCATTTCCATACAACTGCAGGAATCCTTAATAAAATAGATATATATCAATTGCAACGGCCTATTTATGGATTTAGTGCAACTCAATTAGTATCGATAATATTAAATGCCGTAAATAAAGGAGATTAAGTAATGATTAAAAATAAAGGAATTTCATTAAATAAAATTGTTGTCCAAGTTAAAGGAAATATCGTTAGTGATATGGGTGGAGAAAAAGTAATGTTAAGTGTTAAAAATGGAAAGTACTACAATTTAGGTGAAATTGGTGGAGAGATTTGGGATTTAATTGAAGAAAAGATTCCTGTTAATCAATTAATATCACTATTAAAATCAAAATATAATGTTGTCCAAACCGAGTGTGAAGAACAAGTCATTTCATTTTTATACCATTTAGTTGAAGAGGGTTTAATTGAAATATCAGACAATTAATCTAATAACCTATAATTTATGAATAAGTAGGGAACTTTCAAATGAAAATATTTAAAAGGGTAAGATACTTTTTGTTTTTTGATACAAAAACAAAGCTACTATTGGTGGAGGCATTTATTTTCCTTGGCTGGGCACGTGTTCTTAAAAGCATGTCATTTTCAAAAGTTGCTTCTTCTTTAGGTGAGCAAATGAATGAAACATCATTAAATATAGATGATCTAAATAGAAAACTTCTTAAGCAAATTTCACAAGCAGTTAATATGATGAGTAGGTATACTCTTTGGGAAAGTATGTGTCTAGTTAAGGCAATTGCAGCAATGAAGATGTTGGAAAGACGTAATATAGAAAGTACGATTTATTTAGGAACAGCCAAGGATGAAACAGGAAAAATGATTGCTCATGCATGGCTGCGCAGTGGCCCATTGTATTTAACAGGAGCTGAAGAAATGGAACGGTTTGTTGTTGTTAGCAAATTTGCCAAAAAAGTAATTAAGAAATAAAGGGGAAAGTCATGGAAAATAATTTCAGTCTCGATCTTGCTCTAATCCCTAAAGAATTAAAATTAATTCTAGAAATAATAAAGATAGAAGATGTTGAGAGATTTCAGGCTAACTCAAGTGACTGGTTTAAAGATATTGATTGGAAGCTTTTTCTTGAATTAGCTATACATCATCGGGTATATCCGATATTATCTTTGAAAATAAAAAAATTTGATGTAAATTTAATTCCCCCAAATGTCATTCAAATTTTAAATCTAACATATAGGAAGAATACGTTACAAATGCTACATCTTAGCAGTGTAATGGTGGAGATATGTAAAATATTTAATGACAATCAGATAAAACTACTAGTTTTAAAAGGCCCCATTCTTGGAGAAGACCTTTACGGAGATGTTTCCAAACGGACTTCGGGTGACCTAGATGTTCTGATTCCAATAGATGATTTAGCTAAGGTAGAGGAACTTTTAATACAGTTAGGATATGAAAAAGATGATTATATCCAAACGGTATTAAATGATTGGACATGGAGGCATCATCATGTAACATATTTCCATCCTCAAAAGAACATCAAATTAGAAATTCATTGGAGACTAAATCCTGGCCCGGGAAAAGAACCGCCTTTTATAGAATTATGGAAACGAAAAAGAGTAAGTGCATTAACAAGTTATCCTGTCTATTATTTAGGGAGAGAGGATTTATTTTTATTTCTAGTTTCACATGGTGCACGACATGGTTGGTCACGCCTACGTTGGTTAATTGATATAAAGCAACTTGTTAAACAAAATATAAATTGGGTAAGTTTAGCAAAATTATTGAAAAAGCATCAGTTCCTTAATGTAGCAGGTCAGGCAATTGTTTTGTGTTCCCAACTATTAAGCATTTCAATTACAAAAGAAATGAAACCATTAATAAAAGGGAAACATCCCAAAATGTTAGCTCAGGCAGCAATCTTTTATTTGGAAAGGATGGTTAATTTACACACTGATCCTGTTCCAGCGGATATTTCCAAGTATCATAAACGTCATTTAACTTCCTTAATGTCAAGGCAGCAAAGAATTTTCTTTATTATTAGTTTTTTGTATCCTTACCCTGAGGATGCTGAGACTCTTCCATTACCCGAATACCTTCACTTTTTATATTTTCCTTTACGTCCCTTTTTATGGGCTTGGAGGAAAACAAAGAGCCATGCGATATCTTAGGAGGATATGGAAATGAATCATGTGTTATATTTTGCGAAACAAATACATTCTTTTTCTGGACGAATTCTTTATATCAATCTTATAGGCATGGTCTTAATTAGTTTATTTGAGGGTGTAGGAATTTTAATGCTTATCCCGTTGATAAATCTCACAGGGGTATTAGATGTAAACTCCCAGTCTGCTGAAATACTATCCTGGATGTCTTCTGTAATTCATAAATTTCCAAAAATATTGAGTTTGTCCTTAATACTTGTGTTTTATTTCCTAATAATATTGTCTCAAAGTTATTTAGAGAGAAAACAAACAGTCTTAAATGTTAAAATTCAACAAGGCTTTATTCGTTATTTGCGTGAGGAAACCTATAAAACATTATTACAATCAAATTGGACCTTTTTTTTAAACAAAAGAAAATCAGATATTATCAATTTAATGACGGCAGAAATTACACGTGTAAGTGGCGGAACAAATTTGTTCTTACAGCTTTTAACTTCACTGGTATTTACCTTGATACAGTTAGGGATTGCCTTTTGGTTATCAACCAAACTGACTATATTTGTCCTGTTCTTTGGTGTAGCAATTTTCCTTTTTACTAAAAAATTTATAAAAAAATCAAATTCATTAGGTAATGAAACCTATGAAATATCCCAAATGTTTTTAGCAGGTATTACAGATCAATTTAATGGCATAAAGGACATTAAAAGTAATATGCTTGAGGAGTCCCATTTATTGTGGTTCCGAAGCATTAGTAAAAGAATGGAACATAATATAGTAAAGTTAATAGAATTGAATACCATTTCACAATTTACATATAAGGTAGCTTCAGCATTCCTTATAGCAATCTTTATGTTCTTTTCTATAAAAATGTTACAAGCTCAACCAGCAGAGCTAATCTTAATAATTATGATTTTTTCAAGATTATGGCCACGGTTTAGTGGAATTCAATCTAATTTAGAACAATTAGGATCAATCTCACCTGCCTTTACGGCATTGATAGATTTACAAAAGCAATCTAAGGATGCAAAAGAACTAGATGTAGGAGACTTTTATAATGTAAAACCAATTCTTATTAATACAGGGTTAGAGTGCAGGAATGTTAATTTTCGGTATAATCAGAGGGAGCCTAACTATGCTTTACAAAATATTAATTTTCAAGTACCTGTAAATAGAATGACAGCGATTGTCGGCAGGTCAGGTGCTGGCAAGAGTACATTAATAGATATAATTATGGGGTTAAATCGCCCTGAGACTGGCCAAGTTTTAATCGATGGGAATGCTCTCACTGGTGCTAATTTACTTTCTTTTAGGAAATCAATCAGCTATGTACCACAGGATCCCTTTCTGTTTAATGCTACAATACGAGAAAATTTATTGATTATTGATCAGAATGCAAGTGAAGAAAAAATTTGGGAGGCACTAGAATTCTCAGCAGCGGCTGATTTTGTAAAAAATCTACCTAATGGACTTGATACGCTCATTGGTGATCGAGGGATAAGGATTTCGGGAGGAGAACGACAAAGGTTAGTTCTAGCTCGAGCCATATTACGTAAACCATCTATTCTTGTATTAGATGAGGCAACAAGTGCCTTAGACACTGAAAACGAGTCTAAGATACAAGAGGCTCTAGATAGACTCAAAGGAACAATGACTGTTATAGTCATCGCCCATCGACTTTCAACCATAAGAAATGCTGATCAGGTAATTGTATTAGAACAAGGAGAAATCATACAACAAGGACAATTTAGCCAACTAGCAAATGAAAAAAGAGGAATGTTTAGAAGCTTACTAAAAAAACAAATGGGAGTTAGTGTTTGATGGTAATTTAGGCATCTTAATACAATTCAAAGTTATTGAATATCATTAAATTTATAATTGACATGTTCTTAATAAGGAACTAATATAATGACTATAGAGTTATTATTTAGATTTTTTTATATTAATTCAAAGAAGTAAAGAGATATAAAATATATTTTTTGTATTATTGTTCTATATTCAGAACATGATTGACATGTCCTACAAAAAAGGTGGTTTAATGAATAGCTTAAATGAAAGTAATGGTGACAGAAAAAAAGCAAAGGAAATTAATTTAAAAGAGTTATTTGCAGTAATAAAAAGGCGTTTTTGGATCATTGCATTGGTTTCAGTTTTAGCTGGAATAGTGGGAGTGCTTTTAAATAATACCTCCGTAACTCCAATGTATATGTCCTCTTCAAGAATTATCATCGGGGCAGATGAAGAATCAAGGAAAACCCTACAGGTTATTGTGAAAGACTCGGTTATTTTAGAAAAAGTTGTAAAAAAACTAAGGCTAACGAGATCTGCGGAAGCCCTAGCAGGACAAATTACTGTTGCGAGCGTTGAAACGTCTCAGGTAGTGAGTATTAGTGTGGTAGATCCTGATCCAAGTCAGGCAGCAAAAATAGCTGATACGACTGCTCAAATTTTCAGGGATGAGGTACCGAATATAGTTGGTAAAGATTATGTTCGCTTATTATCAAAAGCTAAAGTTAATACAATATCTATTAATCCTAAAAATAATAATAAAATCCTATTTTTAATTATTGGTGGTTTAGCAATTGGCATCGGGATAGCATTTTTATTGGAGTCTTTAGATGACAAAATAAGAAAAGAAAACGATATCGAATCCTTACTTGGTCTTCCTGTATTAGGGAGAATCCCAAAAGTAAACAAAAGAATGGTAAAGAAGAAAACAAAAAGTATGAAGTTTGAACTTGAAACTAGGAGTGAGAATATTGATCTTTAATAAATTTAGAAGAAAGTCATCAATAAAGAAAAAAACGATCATTACATACTCTCATCCCGAATCAATAATATCTGAACAGTTCAGAATGATTCATACTAATATTAAGTTCATGATGTCCGAGCTGCAAAGTCGCACTTTTTTAATTACTTCATCCAGTGATGGAGAAGGGAAATCTATGGTTGCAACAAACCTTGCTGTCTCAATGGCTCAGCAGAAGAAAAAAGTTCTCTTAATAGATGCTAATTTAAGACGGCCGGCTTTACATTCCTTCTTCAAAACAGCCAATGCGGAGGGATTAACGGATGTTCTGACAGGTAGATTATCCTTTTCTGAGGCTGTTTATCATACTGAAGTTTGGAGGCTAGATCTCTTATCAAGCGGTGTGGTTCCATTTAATCCAGTTGAATTAATTGGTTCACAGATGATGCAGGATCTCCTTAAAAAGGCAGAACAAAATTACGATGTTATTATAATAGATTCTAATTCAGTGCTAGAGGTTACAGATACTAAGCTACTTGCAAACCAATGTGATGGAGTCATACTAGTAATTCAAAATGGTAAAACGAAATTAGAAAAAGCGGCCGAAGCAAAAAAAGTACTTAAGTATGCCAAAGCAAAGGTTGTAGGAGCAGTTTTAAATCAATAGTCCTATTAAATTAGAAATTTTTTTAATAATCTTGTTCGTTATTAGAAACAAAAATGTATTTTTTATCGTTGAGTGAAATTTGGAGATGTCTCCTTTCCAATATCAATGGAGGCACTCGGTCATACTGTGGGTCAGGGAACCTTAGACGCTAGTCGTCGATAGTATGATGTGAGGAGGGGTTAGATGCCCCACATTAAATAAAATGGTTAAGTATGTGTTCTTTTGAACAAAGTACATTTACTTAACCATTTTAAATTGAAGGAGTTATGACATGAATATTGATCGCTTCCCCAAATCAATTAAAAAAGCAGTTAGGTATATTAAGCAAGAGGCAACAAAAGATCAATTAGAAGATATTAAGAGACTAATAGATAATGCGATCAAGCAAAGACATCGTAGAGTCAATTGAATTTGGAAAGGAGAAAAATTATGACTTACCGACAACGAATGTCTTTCTTTATCTTTGTTGATTCATGTATCGTTTTAACGGCTATTTTTGGTAGTTGTTTTTTAGTGGATGGAACCATCAAGGTTATTACCTTTCATATTGTGTTAAGTTCAATTGTCATTTTATTAAGTCATTATTTGCTGTCATTTAAATTTCATCTATATAAAAAAGCTTGGGAATATGCCAGTGTGGGAGAATTGTTAAGCATTTTAAAAATAGTGTCAATTTCAATCTTTGTTGCAGCAGTTGTCCAACAAATAATTGTTCAGGAAATATATGTCCGTCTTTTGGCAGTAACGTGGTTACTGAATATGTCTTTCATTGGAGGTTCACGTTTCTGCTGGCGAATGCTAAGGGATTCACAGCTTAATAAAATGGTTAATAAAAAACGAACGCTCATCGTAGGTGCCGGATCAGCAGGAACCATGGTTGCAAGGCAATTATTAAAAAATAATGAGGCGGATTTATTGCCAGTGGCATTTATCGATGATGATGTAAAAAAGCATAAGCTTGATATTTTAGGAATCCCCGTGGTTGGAGGTATCAACAAAATCGAGTCGGTAGTTTCGAAAAATGATATTGAAAATATAGTGATTGCCATTCCATCACTTTGTAAAAAAAAGTTGAATACTATTTTTCTGGAATGTGCCAAAACAAATGCTAAAACACAAATTTTACCTTTGCTGGAAGACTTAATGACAGGGAAAGTGTCAGTAAGTCAATTTCGTGATGTACAAGTAGAGGATTTACTTGGAAGAGAACCAGTTGAACTAGATATGAATAGTATTTCAGATAATATCACGAATAAGGTCGTTTTGGTTACTGGTGCAGGAGGGTCGATTGGATCGGAAATTTGCCGGCAAATATCGATTTTTAATCCAAAGAAACTTATTTTATTAGGACATGGTGAAAATAGTATATATTCGATAGAAATGGAATTAAAGGAAGCGAATAAACATACTGAAATTGAATTCATTCCAGTGATTGCGGATATACAAGATGAGAAGAAATTGATGTCGGTTATGAGTACATACCAACCTGATATTGTCTATCATGCGGCGGCTCATAAGCATGTACCTTTAATGGAGGCTAACCCAGAAGAGGCGGTCAAGAATAACATCATTGGAACAATGAATGTTGCAAATGCTGCCAGCTGGACTGGAGTGAAGACCTTCGTGATGATCTCAACAGATAAAGCAGTGAATCCAACCAGTGTAATGGGAGCAGCAAAAAAGCTTGCCGAAATGATTATCCAACATATGGACAATGAATGTAATACCAAATTTGTTGCCGTTCGTTTTGGTAATGTATTAGGAAGCAGAGGCAGTGTGATTCCGCTATTTAAAAAGCAAATTGAAAAAGGCGGTCCTGTGACAGTTACCCACCCTGAAATGGTTCGTTACTTTATGACGATCCCAGAAGCATCAAGGTTAGTACTTCAAGCAGGGGCCCTAGCAAGTGGAGGAGAAATTTTCGTATTAGACATGGGAGACCCTGTAAAAATTGTTGATTTAGCTAAAAACCTCATCAAACTCTCAGGCAATACTATTGAGGAAATTGGCATTGAATTTTCAGGAATAAGACCTGGAGAAAAGCTATTTGAAGAATTACTAAAAGAAGAAGAGGTTCATGAGCAACAAATTTATCCAAAGATTTATATTGGAAAAACGTCTGACCTATTAATTCAAGAAATAGAGGAAATTGTTCTAACATACTCTAGCCTAAATAAAGACGAAATTAGGGAAAGGCTAATTGATCTTGCGAATTATAAAGTAATGCCAAAATCAAAATTATCAGTCTCAGTTTAAAGGAGTTAATAAAATGAAAGTTAGAAAAGCGATTATACCAGCAGCTGGACTTGGAACAAGATTTCTTCCAGCGACAAAAGCAATGCCAAAAGAAATGCTGCCTATCGTTGATAAGCCAACTATTCAATATATAGTAGAAGAAGCCGTTGAATCAGGGATTGAAGACATTATTATCGTAACTGGTAAAGGGAAAAGAGCAATAGAAGACCATTTTGATAATTCTTTCGAATTAGAACAAAACTTATTGGAAAAAGGAAAGCTAGAGCTCTTAAATGAAGTGCAAAAGTCTTCGAAAATGGTAGATATTCATTATATCCGTCAAAAAGAACCGAAAGGATTAGGTCATGCGATTTGGTGTGCTCGCAAGTTTATCGGTGATGAACCATTTGCTGTACTGCTTGGCGATGATATTGTTCAAGCTCAAACACCTTGTTTAAAGCAGTTAATTGACCAGTATGAAAGATATAATGCATCCATTCTTGGGGTACAAACAGTTCATGACAATGAAGTATCTAGGTATGGAATTGTGGATGGGAAGAATATTAATAATCGATTCTACAGTGTAAATAGCTTAGTAGAAAAACCTAAACAGGATGAGGCTCCATCGAACCTCGCTATCCTTGGCCGATATATTCTTAGTCCTAGAATTTTTGACATATTAAGTGAACAACAACCTGGCGCCGGTGGGGAAATACAACTAACAGATGCTATCGCTGCTTTAAATCAACATGAAGCTGTATATGCCTATGATTTTGAGGGAGTACGCTACGATGTAGGTGAAAAAATGGGCTTCATTCAAACAAGTATTGAATTAGCTTTACAGCGTGAAGATTTAAGGACACAGTTATTAGACTACATTTCATCTGTTCTTGAAAAAGAGCTGATTAGGTAGTTCGATAAAAAAGGATGGAAGATAAAATGCAAAAGAGGGTTCTGTTCTGTGCAACAGTGGATTATCACTTTAAAGCTTTTCATTTACCATATTTAAAATGGTTTAAAGAACAGGGATGGGAAGTACATGTTGCAGCATCTGGTGAATTGAAACTTCCTTATGTGGATAAGAAATTTACTATTCCCGTTCAAAGATCACCTTTTCATAAAATGAATCTAAAAGCTTATGATGAGCTGAAAAAAATTATCGAGGATCACCAATATAGTATTATTCACTGTCATACCCCTATGGGCGGAGTCCTTACCAGGTTAGCAGCAAGGAATACAAGAAAGCATGGAACAAAAGTCATGTACACAGCACATGGCTTTCATTTCTGTAAAGGAGCACCATTAGTAAACTGGCTTCTTTATTATCCAATAGAAAAAGTCCTGTCTACTTTAACAGATTGTCTTATCACGATTAATCAAGAAGATTATATTTTAGCAAAGTCTCATCGATTTAAGGCGGAATTAATCAAACAAGTGCACGGTGTTGGTGTGAATACTGAAATTTTTAAACCTGTGGAAGACTCACAAAAAAATAGATTAAGAGAATCATTAGGCTATAAGCCTAATGATTTTTTAATGTTTTATGCCGCTGAATTTAATAAAAACAAAAACCAGAAATTGCTAATCGAATCCTTAGCTCTCGTTAAAGATGAGGTTCCAAATGCAAAACTTTTATTAGCGGGAGAAGGGCTTTTATTAGGAGAATGCCAAGAACTTGCTCGAAAATTTAAGGTTGATGACATGATTGATTTCCTTGGGTTTAGAAATGATATCGAAGATCTGCTAAAAATGAGTGATATAGCCGTTGCATCTAGTCTTAGAGAAGGCCTTCCAGTAAATATAATGGAAGCCATGGCCTGCGGCCTGCCAGTAATTGCAAATAATAACAGGGGGCACAGGGAATTAGTACAGAATGACAAAAATGGTTGGCTCATTGAGAATCAGTCAGCTGATTTTGCAAAAAAAATTAAGCTAATAGCACATAATAGGGAATTGAAAAATGAACTAGGCTTAAATGGACGTAAACAGATCATGTCGAATTTTAGTATCCAAAAGGTTTTAGATGAGAAAAGTGATATTTACCGAAGTTATATGAATGAAATGGAGGATATAATGTGGGCAGTCCATTAAGGATCTTGCATATTGTTGTCAATATGAACCGAGGTGGTGCAGAAACATTAATTATGAATCTGTATCGAAATATAGATAGGTCTAAGGTTCAATTTGACTTTTTAACATGTAAAGAGGGGGTATTTGATAAAGAAATCAATGAGTTGGGTGGCAGGGTACATCGCATTCCGTATATAAATGATGTTGGTCATTTTCAATATATAAAACATTTAAATAAATTTTTTAACATTAACAAACAATATAAGATTGTACATTCCCACATGGATAAGATGAGTGGAATCGTCCTAAGGGCTGCAAAAAAGGCTGGAATTCCATATAGAATCTCACATAGTCATAACACTAATAGTGAGGGTGGATTATTCGCGAAATGTTATAAGTGGTACGCGGGAGGTTTTATTAAGAAGTGTGCATCCGATTTAATTGCCTGCTCTACCGATGCTTCTAACTGGTTATTTGGTCCAAAAACTGTTGATGCATTGATATTAAAAAATGGCATTGATTATGAAAAGTTTAAATACTCAACCGAGGTAAGTAAACTTGTGCGTGAGGAATTAAAGTTAGATCAAGATGATTTAATAGTGGGCCACGTAGGAAGATTTTGCCATCAAAAAAACCATGAGTTTTTGTTGGACATTTTCTCCGAAATAATAAAAATTAACGCTAATTCTTATCTCCTCTTAGTTGGAGATGGTCCATTAAAGACTAGCATTGAAAAAAAAGCAGTGCAGAAGGGTCTGCTCGATAAAGTAAAGTTCTTAGGTTTAAGAAGTGACATAAACAGGTTATTACAAGCTTTTGATGTGATGTTATTTCCATCTCTCCACGAAGGATTGCCAGTTACCCTAATTGAGGCTCAGGGAGCGGGTTTACCATGTGTAATTTCTGATGTCATAACAGATGAAGTAGATATTGGAGCTAATTTAATAAGCTATGGAAATATTAATAATCCCACAAAATTATGGGCAGAGAAAGTTATGTCTTTAAAAAAGTGTTACAAAGATACCTCCAGTTTTATTAAAGATAAAGGATTTGATATTAGACAAACTGCTACATGGCTTCAAGATTATTATATGCATCTTATACCGATCGAGGATAATGAAAAGACTACGTCTGATTTTCAAATTGTATCCTATAAAGGTGTTCAGGGTTAGGAGTATTAAAAAATGTCTAAGATATCATGTTGTATAAGATTAGGAGAGGTTCCTCTTCATCTTTATAATATTACTGCTGGATTTCAAATCCTTAAAAGGAATGGAATTATTGACTTAAAGGTAGAGAAATTAAATACGAAAGAAAAATTACCCTACAATATGATGGAAGTAATTATAAATAATCAATACCGTGTTTTATATGATGTAAATGATGGATACGATAATCTTTTAACCGAAAATCAAGACTACGTTGAATTTATGAATAACCTTTTAGCGAATTTCGATTTTTATTTCAAAAGAAGCTTTAGTAACAAATATAATGAAAAATTAAATATCAACAATAAAATGTTTCCACTTGGGTTAAACTATATGGTTACTATCCCTGGGAATATTTCACATTCACCTACGAGGCAAGATCCTAAAAAGGAAAAGATTAAAAAAATTGTTCGAATGTTACCTTTCTCTGAATATTATAATGGCCAATACTATGTAGAATCTTTTGAGGAAATTCCCATTAGAGATACTAATGCAAAGATTCTTTTTATGGCAAGACTATGGGATGTAAATGGTGACACAAATAATGGAATCTCTTTAGAAAAAAAAGATGAACGTATGTTTATTAATGAACTTCGAGTAAAGTGTATTAGATTGTGCAGACAAGAATTTGGTGACAAATTTTTTGGCGGAATATCACCAACAAGGTTTTCATTTGAAAATTATCCAGATGTCATAATAAATGATAAAGCGATTACGAAGCGGAACAATTATATAAAAAAAGTAAAAGAATCTTCAATTTGTGTTGCAACAATGGGATTACATGAATCTATTGGTTGGAAATTCACAGAATATATTGCAGCAAGTAAGGCAATTGTAACGGAAGAATTGCACTATGAAGTACCAGGAAATCTTTTGAATGAAAATAATTACCTTACTTTTAGGACCGCGGAAGAATGTGTTGAACAAATATTTAAGTTATTAAACAATGATGATTTAAGATATCAAATGATGATAAATAACTTTAATTACTATCATCAGTTCGTGAGGCCTGATAGATTGGTGCTAAATAGTATTATGACTGTATTTAATAAAGGAGGTAATAAGCATGAAGCCAACCCTAACCATATTTACACCTACATATAATCGTGCTTATACTCTGCATTTGTGCTATGAAAGTTTAAAAAGGCAGACTTCTAAAGATTTTATCTGGTTAATAATTGACGATGGATCAACTGATAATACAAGACAATTAGTTGAAAAATGGGAGTCAGAGAACGTTGTTCCATTACGTTATTACTTTCAACAAAATCAGGGAATGCACGGTGCACATAATATTGCATACGAATTAATTGATACAGAACTTAATGTATGCATTGATTCTGATGATTATATGCCTGATGATGCTGTTGAAAAAATAACTTTGTATTGGAAAAAATTTGGCGGGGACAATTATGCAGGAATGATAGGATTAGATGCTAGTCCTGATGGAAAAGTAATTGGCACGAAAATGCCAAAGGATATAAAAGAATCAAGATTATCACATTTATATGCTAAATATAAAGTGAAGGGTGATAAGAAACTAGTCTATCGCTCAGAATTAACGAGAAAAACACCACCCTATCCAATTTTTCCTGGTGAAAAATATTGTCCGCTAAGTTATAAATACATTCTTATTGATCAAGAATATCCATTACTCGTTCTCAATGAAATCCTCTGTTATGTTGAGTATTTAGAGGATGGTTCAAGCATGAATATAATCAAACAATACAAAAAAAATCCAAGAAGTTTTTCTTTCTTTAGAAAGGTGGCAATGAGATATGCTCCTTCATTCAAAGAAAGATTCAGAGAATCTATCCATTATGTATCAAGCAATATAATGATAAGAAATACAAAATATTTAAAAGAGTCTCCTAATAAATTTACAACACTTCTTGCAACTCCACTTGGAATTGCTTTATATTTTTATATTTTAAATACAGGGAAGAAAACGATTTTAAAAAGTAGTTAGAGTAAAGAAGTGAATTAGTGAAAGGGTAAAAAGCCTATGGAAATTTTATGGATTAATCTTATTGTCGTATATTTTTCTTCATACTTTGGAAGATATTTTGCTGCTCCACTAGACATAAAAATTCCATATGTTAAGCCAAATAAACTACTTATTTTCATCTCTGGTACTTCATTAGTTTTTGTGTCGGGCCTTAGAAATAATATTGGTGATACATTTTTTTATATGTATAGTTATAAAATTAATGAGTATACTCTCCAAACTATTAAATATAAGGGTGATTTTGGATTTAATGTATTACAAGCACTTTTGCAGAGAATCTCACATGATCCTCAAATATTAATATTCACTGTAGCTTTAATCACGAATATGTTGATAGTGCTAGTTTTATATAAATATTCTCGAATGGTTGAATTGAGTTTATTTACTTACATTGCAGCTGGAATGTATACCGTATCTATGAATGGGATTAGACAGTATTTAGCTGCAGCAATTATATTTGCTGCAACGAGATATATCCTTAATGGAAATTGGAAGTTGTTTTTAATAGTAGTTTTATTGGGCTCAACTATACACCAAACTGCATTAATTTTTATTCCAATTTATTTCATCGTAAGAAGGGAAGCATGGTCAAAAGTTACTTTTGCCCTTTTAGGTGTAGCTGTCTTACTTGCAGCGGGATTTAATCAGTTCTCAGATCTTTTATTTAACGCACTTGACGATACCCAATATGGTCACTATAGTAATTTTTCCGAGGGTGGGGCAAGTATGATGAGAGTGGCTGTAACTGGAGCGCCTTTGATTGTTGCCTTTTTTGGTAGGAATAAGCTAAGAGAATTATGGCCCAAAAGCGATTATATCGTTAATCTAACCTTATTAGGATTAGTCTTCATGGTCATTTCCTCTCAGAATTGGATTTTTGCAAGATTTAATATTTACTTTGGGCTTTATAGCTTAATATTAATTTCATGGATTATAAAACTTTTTTCTAAAAGGGACAGAAGATTTATTTATTATGGGCTATTGTGTTGCTACCTAATTTACTTTTATTATGAAAATGTTCTATCACTTAATATCATTTATAAAAGTGATTATATAAATCTATAGGGCCCTATTTATTTCTAAAAAATAATCTCCCCTTCAAATTATAATAGCTAAGGTTTTTAAAGAGAGGTTAAAAAAGTGAAAATATCTGAAACGTTAACACAGCAGAAATTCCAGGATATATTAGTAGATATTTACTTAAAGGGTCAAAAATCGGAAAATATTAACCTCATAGAATTAATTGAAGAAATTAAACAGCAAGTTATTTCAGTTATACAAGCAAGGGATGGCCAGTTATGAAGCGACCATTTGATTTCCTAGTTTCATTGGTTTTATTTACAAGTCTTTTCCCAATCTTCTTTATACTTGCATTCTTGGTTAAATTAAAATTGGGATCTCCTATTATTTTTAAGCAGCTTCGTCCAGGGTTGAATGGTAAGCCCTTTAATCTTTATAAACTTCGAACAATGACAGATCAAAGTGATGGTGATGGTGAATTACTGCCAGATTTTCTAAGGATTACCCCCTTAGGGAAATTTCTTAGAAAATATAGTTTGGATGAATATCCACAACTATTGAATGTAATAAAAGGTGACATAAGTTTAGTAGGTCCCAGACCTTTATTAATGGAGTATCTTCCTCTATATACAAAGGAACAATCTAAGCGTCATCAAGTAAAACCTGGTATTACCGGATGGGCACAAATAAATGGACGCAATGCAATAACTTGGGAAGAAAAATTTGAATTAGATGTCTGGTATGTAAATAATCGTTCCTTTCTACTTGATATGAAAATCTTATTTTTAACAGTCTATAAAGTAGCGGTTTCTGAAGGAATCAACCAACCAGGTCAAGTCACGATGGAAAGCTTTAAAGGCTCAAATTCGACTGTAGAAAGGGGACATGGATGAAAATCGCAGTGGTTGGCTGTGGTGGTCACAGTAAGGTGGTATCCGATATAATTTTGTCTAATCAAGGATATGAAATAGTGGGATTTTTAGATGACAAATACGACAATGTAAGTCTTATAGACAATACTTATTGTGGCCCTATTTCATCAGCAAAAAGATTAGTTGAATACTTTATTGATGTTATGTTCGTTATAACGGTCGGGAATAATAAAATTCGCCAATCCATTGCAAAGCAACTAAATCTTGCAGATGAATCTTTTCCTGCTTTGATTCACCGTTCTGCCATAATCAGTCCTAGTTCAAAGATAGGACATGGGACCGTTGTTATGCCTAACTCGGTAATTAACGCCGAAACGATAATAGGCAATCATTCTATTATCAATACAAGTTCCGTTATCGAGCACGATAGTATTGTTGGAGATTTTGCACACATTTCTCCAGGTGTCATACTAACCGGAAACGTCCAAATCGGAGACGGAGTACATATTGGTGCGGGATCCACAATTATCCCAAATATTAAGATTGGGGATTGGAGTATTATCGGTGCAGGGGCAACAGTTATTAATGATATACCGTCTTATTCTACAGCTGTTGGTGTACCTGCAAAGGTTAAAAAAGATAATCAAATGAGTTCGGAGGTGAACTAATTGTTAAATACAACACTTAAGAAGAGAATTTATCTTTCGTCACCCCATATGAGCGGGAATGAGATTAAATATATAAAGGAAGCATTTGATACTAATTGGATTGCACCACTTGGGCCCAATGTGGATGCCTTTGAAAAAGAAATAGCTAATTATGTAGGAGCCAATGAAGCTGTGGCCGTTAGTTCAGGAACTGCAGCCATTCATTTGGCTCTTTCCTTATTAGATGTAAAAAAAGGTGACGGAGTTTTTTGTTCAAGTCTCACCTTTATTGCTAGTGCGAACCCTATTATTTATCAAGGTGCAGAGCCAGTTTTTATTGACTCGGAACCAGAAACATGGAATATGTCTCCTTTAGCATTAGAAAAGGCATTTAAAGAAGCTTCAAATGTAGGAAAACTCCCAAAAGCAGTTATTGTTGTGAACTTATATGGGCAAAGTGCAAAAATGGATGAAATTGTTTCTATATGTAATCATTACGATGTTCCTATCATTGAAGATGCAGCAGAGTCCCTTGGTTCGACATATAAAGGTAAGGCAAGTGGAATATTTGGGAAATTTGGAATCTATTCTTTTAATGGCAATAAAATTATTACTACTTCAGGTGGCGGCATGTTAGTTTCAAACGACATAGCAGCATTAAAAAAAGCTCGCTTTCTGGCAACTCAAGCTCGAGATCCTGCACCACATTACCAGCATAGTTATATCGGATTTAATTATCGAATGAGTAACATTTTAGCAGGTGTAGGAAGAGCTCAATTAGAGGTATTACCTGAACGAGTGGAAGCAAGAAGAAATGTTTTTAATCAATATTATCATGAATTAGCCCATCTTCCAGGGATTCAATTCATGCCTGAATTAGAGAATACTTTCTCTAATCGTTGGCTGACAGCTATTACAGTAAACGAGGAAGAAGCAGGAGTTTCAGTTGGAGACTTGATAAAAAACCTTGCAGAAGAGAACATTGAAGCGCGCCCAGTATGGAAGCCACTTCATCTCCAACCGGTTTTCAAAGGTGTTAAATATTTTCAACACAGTGAGAATGAGAATATCTCTGAATGTCTTTTTTATAATGGTCTATGTCTACCCTCTGGATCAAATATGACAGAAGAAGACCAAATTAGAATTATTAATTCTATTAAGAAGATGTTGGCTAAAGTAAATAGAATGAATATACGTATAAATACAGAAGAAAATCTTAGAAGATAAAACGGGGTAGTTGCCAATGATAGGAAGAAATATATATGAAATCCGAATGAAAAAAGGTCTTACATTATCAGAGTTAGCAGAACGTGCCAGCATCTCAAAGTCCTACCTAAGTAATATTGAGCGAAATCTAAACCAAAATCCCTCAATCCAGGTTATTAATAAAATTGCGCATGTTTTAAATATTGATCTGAAGGTACTACTTAAGACAGAAGCAACTGACGAATATCACCAGCAACAAGATAAAGAATGGATTGAAATTATAAATGAATTAAAAAAATCAGGAATTGAAAAACAAGAATATAAAACCTTAATAGAGTTTATCAAGTGGCAGAATCAAAATTTGGAAACAAAAAAATAAAGTTTCTAAACAAAAATTGAGGTAATTATATGTATAAAATACCTAAAATCATTCATTACTGTTGGTTTGGAGGAAAAGAAAAACCAGAATTAGTAAGAAAATGTATTGAAAGCTGGAAAAATAATTTAAGAGATTATGAAATTTTAGAATGGAATGAAACCAACTTTGATATAAATTCAAATACCTATGTGAAAGAGGCATATAAATCTGGAAAGTTTGCTTTCGTCAGCGATTATGTAAGAGTATTTGTTTTGTATAACTTTGGGGGAATTTACTTAGATACTGATGTCGAAGTTTTTAAACCATTTGACAATCTATTGCTTCATGATTCATTTTGGGGGTTTGAACAAGAGGATTTTATAGCTACTAGCACTATTGGAGCTGCAAAAGGGAATAACTTGATAAGGTTATTTTTGGAATCATATAAAAATAAGAAATATATACTAGAAGATGGTACTCATAATGATTTAACCAATGTAGCAGTTATTACCAAAATTTTAAAAAGTGTTGGTTTGGAACCAAATGGTCAATATCAAGAGATTAAAGGACTTGGTGTCTTTTATCCTCAAACCTATTTTTCTCCATATGATTATATTAATTGCCGGAATTTTATCTCGGAGAATACTTATGCGATGCACCACTTTTATAAAAGCTGGCTGCCACTGAGGGCAAAAATAAAAGGTCAAATAAAATTGTATCTGTCTAAAATAATAGGCGGAAATAATATTGCAAGGTTAAGGAAAATTAATCGCTGAAATTTATCCTTAAGGAGAATTCCCCATGGTACTTAAGAAGATAATTACTGCTCTTTTTTCTGAATGTAAAAACCGAGGAATTTATTTAACATTTATTATGAATTTATCCCATTTAATAGGAGTATTAAGGGGATTTTTTTATAAGCTAATTTATTTTAGAAATATAAAATCATCCATTTTCTCATTACAAGCAAACAGCAGAATAGAAATTTTTAATAAAAGTTCTATCATAAATATCGGAAAATTTGTGTTTATTAGAAAAAACGCAAGCATCCGGATTGATTTTAATGGAGAGCTAAATATTGATGAGAATGTATTCATTAATGATAATTGCAATATAAACTGTGTCAAACGAATATCGATTGGAAAAAATACAAAAATTGCCCCGAATGTATGTATTAATGACCATGACCATAATTATAAAAAAAGTGGTGGTGACCATCTGTTAAAAGGAGAGGTTTCCATTGGTGACAATGTATGGATCGGTTCCAATGTAGTTATCTTAAGAGATACACATATAGGGGATAATGTGGTAATTGGAGCTGGGAGTGTTGTAAAAGGAACTGTACCGGCAAACACATTATTTTTTAACAAAAGAGAGAACGGTTCTCTTTCATTAAATCGAACAAATAATGTAGTTAAAATTAATAACTTAGAAAATATGAAAGCTTAATGTGAGGAAGATATGAAAAAAAATATTTTAATTTCAGTTTATAATATGGAAATCGGTGGAATTGAAAGAAGCCTAATTAACATGTTAGAAAGTTTCGATTATGAGAAATACAATGTAGATTTATTAATCTTCCATCATGTTGGTGACTTTATGAAATTAATACCGAAAAGAGTAAATATTTTACCCGAAGTTGAAAAATTTACCGTATTCCGAAAACCTGTTATTCAATGTTTGAAAGATGGACATTACTCTTTAGCCATTATGAGAATAATAGCTAAATATGTAGCGGAAATAAAATCGAAGACTTGGAAATTAACAGAAGGCGCAGGCTATATTCAAATGCAACTTTCACTTAAATATTCTTCTTATTTTATACCAAGAATAGAAAAAGAATACGATGTGGCGATAAGTTATGCATGGCCGCATGACATTATAGCCAACAAAGTTAATGCCCAAAAAAAGATTGCATGGATTCATACGGACTACAGTAAATTAGAAATTGATAATAGATTGGACCTAAATGTATGGAATAAATTCGACGCTATTGCATCTGTTTCTGATGCATGTGCGGCATCTTTCCTGTCAACCTATCCTTCATTAAAAGAAAAAGTGATAGTTATTGAAAATTTAACTTCACCTACCTTTATCAAGAAAATGGCAGAGGAAATTAAAATTTTTAATAGTTGCAAGGATCAATCCTTTAACATTGTTTCTGTTGGGAGATTATCCTATGTAAAGGGTTTTGATTTAGCAATTAGTGCTCTGAGAATGTTACATGATAAAGGTCTAACGAATATTAAATGGCATGTGATTGGGTATGGAGGCTTCGAAACTGATTTGAAAGAATTAATTGCAAAAAACAACTTAGAAAATAGCTTTATTCTTTTAGGAAAACAGACAAATCCATATCCATATATAAAAGATTGTGATTTATATGTGCAGCCATCCAGGTATGAAGGAAAGGCAGTAACCGTTTCAGAAGCTAAGATACTTGGAAAACCCATTCTTATTACCAGCTATCCAACAGCAAGCAGTCAAATTGAAAATAGTGTAGAAGGTATTATTTGTGATTTGAGTGTAGATGGAATAGTAAATGGAATAGAAGGATTTTACCATAGCGAAGAGCTAAGAAACTCATTCATTCGTAATATTAAAGAAAGAGATTTTAGCAATAATTATGAATTAGAAAAGCTTTACAAAATTGTGGGTTAAGAAAGGAGTGATTTGATAATGGGTATTAATGTAAGTATTATCGTACCAGTTTATAATGCAGAGAAATATATTGCTCATTGTATCGAATCACTCATAAACCAGAAACTAGAGGTATGTGAGTTTATATTTATAAACGATGGTTCTTCTGACAACAGTGTAGCTATTATCAACGACTATAAAAAATCAGATAATCGGATCAAGTTATTTAATCAAGAAAATCAAGGGGTAAGTGCTGCGAGAAATGCGGGGCTTAATGCAGCTGTCGGAGATTATATTGGCTTTGTAGATGCTGACGATTTTGTTGAAAAAGAAATGTATAAAGTATTGTATGATTTGGCGATACAAGGGAATTGCGACATAGTTATATCTAATTTTCAAAGTAAGATGGAAGGACATCATGTCATTAGCAATTATCATTTTCCAAAAAATATTAATTTGAATGCAGAATATGTTCAACAAACTCTTATTCCTTATTTTCTTAAAAAAGATGATTTGAATACTGTTTGCACAAAGATTTATAAAAGAGATCTAATAACACATGCGAATGCCCTCTTTCCACAGAATTTAGCGTTAGGCGAAGATGGACTATTTAATATGCAGTGTTTCAGTTTTGCGAAGGCAGTAAGATTTATAGATTATGCCGGGTATCATTATAGAGAAGTTGAGGGAAGCGCAACAAGGAATATAGCTAAAAAAGATTACTTCAGCCAAGCCTTAGAAGTTTACAATAGAATGTTACCAGAAGAATTTGTTACAAATATGGATTTACAAACAATTAAGAAACTGCAATCTATAAAACTAATGGATTGCGTTATGGCCTATCTTTATATTTATTTTAAACCAACCAAAGAATTGAGCTTTATTAAAAGATATCAATACATAAAAAATATGATTAACAATCAGTTTGTTAGAGAAGCACTACCTAGGTATAAAATGGAAATGTCACCCAAATCCGGAAGGTATGAAAAAATAGTCATTAGTATGATCGAAAGAAGGTCAATTCTGGGCCTATACTGTGCAACAGCATACAGTCGATTTCGTAATAGATGTATTGGAGGAGAAGTAGGATGAAAGTAATGATGTTTGCTCATGGAGGCAGTTTAAATAGAGGATGTGAAGCAATTGTTCGCTCATCTACTAATATCATAAAGGAAAAAGTGAACAAAGCTCAAGTATACTTAGTTTCTAGCAGACCAGAAACAGATAAAATAATCCCCAAACTAGATAAGATTTTTAATGGGTCTGATTCACAAATAAAAAAGTTTTCATATGATTGGTTAATATCTTCTTTAAATGTGAAATTTTTAAATAATGAATCGTATGCATTTAGTATAATTCACAAAAACATTATTAAACGTATTAAGGATGCAGAGATTTGTCTGTCCATTGGCGGTGATAATTATTGTTATGGAGAGCAGCCATGGTTGTATGAGATAGATAGAAAAGTTAAAGCACAGGGGAAAAAGTTGGTTTTGTGGGGTTGTTCGATTGGTGAGGAAGACTTGTCAGAAAGAAAATTCGAAGACCTTAAATTATTTGATTTAATTTTAGCTCGTGAATCACTTACTTATAACTTTCTGAAAAGTAGAGGTCTAAATAATATCAGATTAGTTGCCGATCCAGCCTTTACGATGGAGAAGGAAGAGTTAGAATTGCCTATAGGATGGCAAGAAGGAAATACTGTTGGATTAAATTTTAGTCCACTTGTATGGAAAAGAAACAAGAATTCCCAAGTGGCCGTAAGAGAACTTATTAATCATATATTAGCAAGTACAGATATGACCATAGCCCTTACCCCTCATGTTATAGACCACGGAAATAACGATTTTGAAATCCTATATAAATATTATGAAGAATACAAACACACAGGAAGAGTCCTCATCTTACCGGATAATTTAAATGCCATTCAATACAAAGGCTATATTAGTAGGATGAGATTTTTTATTGGTGCAAGGACTCATGCAACAATTGCTGCTTACTCAAATTGTGTCCCAACAATGGTTTTAGGTTATAGCATAAAATCAAAAGGAATATCAAAAGACCTATTTGGTGAGGAAAAATTAGTGTTGGGAATTGAAGAAATTTCTAATAGCAACAAGCTGAAAAATGGCTTTGACGAAATGGTACGGGATGAGGAAATAATTAAACAGCAGCTACAACAATCTTTACCAAAAATAAAGAAAATGTCTTATAAGGCAGTAGATTATTTAAAAGAGCTTGTAAGATAAACGAGGTATATTATGGAGAAAAGAAATTTGCTATTTGTAATACCAAGCTTATCAGCTGGTGGTGGAGAAAAGAGCCTAGTCAATCTATTATCTCAGATTGATTTTACTCAATATGATGTAGATCTGTTTATGCTAAACCATGATGGTTTATTTATGGATTTTATTCCAACAGACGTTAGGGTTTTGCCTCTACCTGAAACCTATCAATTATTTTCAAAGAATATAACAAAAGCTGTAAAGGAACTATTAATGAAAGGAAAATTATCACTTGCTTATAACAGAGTTATTTTTACATTAAAAAATAAATATAAAAAAAATGTCTCCACTAGAGAGCAGTATACATGGAGGCATTTGGAAAAATCCTTAGGTAGGCTGGAGAAAAATTATGATGTGGCGATTGGTTTTTTAGAAAAAACCTCAACTTATTTTTGTGTTGATAAAGTGAATGCTGCAAAGAAAATAGGATGGGTTCATATTGATTACGATAAATTGGGTATGGACCCTAAGTTTGATATTCGATATTTTCAGAGACTTAATAATATAGTTACAGTGTCTGAGGAATGTGCAAACATTTTTAAAAACAGATTCCCAAGTGAAAAAAATAAAGTGGAGATTGTCTATAATATAGTATCTCCTACGATGATTCATAAAATGGCAGTTCAAGATAGTCGAGATTTATATAACAAAAATAATAATGAAATTATTATTCTGTCAATTGGCAGGTTGCATTTTCAAAAAGGGTTTGAATTAGCAATTGAAGCTTGTAAGATATTGGTAGATAAAGGATACAATATTAAGTGGAATATCATTGGGGAAGGTGAAGAACGGAAAAAACTAGAATCAATTATTAAACTAAATAAATTAGAAGACCATTTTAATTTATTGGGATTAAAGGCTAATCCATATCCCTATTTAAAGCAAGCTGATATTTACGCGCAAACATCCAGGTTTGAGGGGAAATCCATTGCGATTGATGAGGCGAAGATATTGAATAAACCGATTATTGTTACAAACTTTAGTACTGCCAAAGACCAGATTACAAATGGAATAGATGGGGTAATTGCTGAAATGAATTCAAATTCTGTGGCTGAGCATATTGAGAAATTAATTCAGGACGAAGGTTTAAGGAAAAAATTAATCAATAATCTGTCCCAGCTTAAATTAGGTACTGAGGGAGAAATAAACAAGTTGTATGGGATCTTTAGTGGGTTAGATATATGAAAAAAACAATCTTATTTGTTATGAATAAACTTGTATGTGGTGGAGCCGAAAAATCACTTATTTCGTTATTAGAAACAATTGATTACTCACAATATGAAGTGGATTTACTGCTATTTAAACAAGAGGGTTTATTTTTAAATAAGGTACCTAAACAAGTAAAAATTCTTGAAGAACCATTTGGATATAAGTATTTTGATATGCCGATAAAGACAGCGATTATTGATAATCTTACAAAAGGAAGACTGGATATCGCTTTTTCAAGGATATTAGCAGGATATATTTTTAAAAGTGAAAAAAATAATGCGAGATGTGAACAAAGAGTGTGGAAATATATTTCAAAATCCTTAAAACCAATGAATAAAAGGTATGATATTGCTATCGGATTTCTTGAAAAGAATCCGATATATTTTTGTATTGAAAAGGTGGATGCAGGAAAGAAAATTGGGTTTATTCATTCGGATTATGACATGTTAGGAATGGATCCTAAAATAGATAAAAACTATTTTGAAAAACTAAATAAAATACTTACAGTCTCTGAAGAGAGTGCTAATATTCTAAAAAGAAGATTTTCAAATCTAACCTCAAAAATACAGGTTATGCATAATATCGTGTCTCCTAGAATGATTAAAAAAATGTCTGGAGAAAATGCCAATATAAAGTCAAACAGCATAACAATATCTTCAGTGGGAAGGCTTACTTATGCAAAAGGCTATGATATGGCTATTGAAGCTTGTGAAACGTTAATTAGAAATGGCTATGATATTCAATGGTTTATTATCGGAGAAGGAGAAGAGAGACAAAGATTAGAACAAATAATAAAAAATAAAGGTTTGGAGAGAAATTTTATTTTATTAGGAATAAAACAAAATCCATATCCTTACATGAGGGAAGCTGACATTTTTGTTCAGTCATCCCGCTTCGAAGGAAAATCTATTGCAATAGATGAAGCTAAAATTCTTCAAAAACCGATAGTGGTAACAAATTTTAATACAGCAAAAGATCAAATAACTAATATGGTAAATGGATTAATTGTTGATATGGATTCCCAATCAATTTATGAGGGGATTAAAACAATAATAAACAATGAGGAATTAAGGGAAAGGTTAATTAGTAATTTAGCAAATGAGAATTTAGGTACTGAGTCTGAGATTACAAAATTATATGAAATAATAAATTAGTAATTATGAAAGGTGACCAATGTGATAATTAAAATTGTTTCTATAGTAATGCTTAGTTTTACAGCATTAATAGTATTAATTGATATAATACCCACTTTTAAAGACTGGATGAAAAGGATTAAATTAGGAAGATTTGAAGAAAAGCAATTATGGATTAAATCTCTAACAGAAAAGGGAGTAAAATGGTTAATAAAGACTCCCAAAATTAAGGTGACCGATAATACAAGATTTATTTTACTGGATATTTTAAAAGGTAATTATAGTAAAAGTACCATACAACATTGGCAGGAAGCATCTCTTGTATTAGGGATTACAGAATATTTAAAGTACAAAGAGGATAATAAGGCTAAAAAGGAATTATTAAATTTTTTAAATTCAAAATTTGATAGCACCGGAAAATGGTTACATGAACCCCAAAATGTAGATGCTGCAATATTGGCTTATGCAATTATGAAGATTGACTTCATTGATATTAATAAGTATCAAAAAGCGCTTGATTTTATTTGGGAGATAATTAGAGACCATATTGGTGAGGATGGTACAGTTAAATATAGAAAATCCATGAAAAGTTACAGATATGTAGATACAATAGGATTTATTTGTCCGTTTTTAATTGCTTATGGGGTTAAATATGATAAAAAAGAATGTATTAATTTGGCTGTGAATCAGATAATGGAGTATGAAAAATACGGGATGTTAGAAAACAATTGGATTCCAAGCCATGCATATAAAATAGAAAATAAACTACCACAAGGTATATATGGATGGGGAAGAGGGCTTGGATGGTTTTCTATTGGTTTAATCGATGCATGGAATGAACTACCACATTCTCATAAATATAAAGCTTTATTAGAAAAAAGCGTAATAAAATTTGCAAAATCTGTACTAGATTTTCAACAGGAAAATGGAAGTTGGAACTGGCAAATAGGTAGAAATGAATGCAGACCAGACTCATCAGCGACAGCAACATTAGGGTGGTTTTTATTAAATGCATCAAGAATAAACAGTATTTCAAAAGAATGTCTTGATGGTACAGACAAGACTTTAAAATATTTAAAGAGAGTAACGAGAAGAAATGGTGAAGTGGATTTTTCCCAAGGAGATACTAAAGATATTGGAGTATATTCTACTTTATTTAACATTTTACCTTTTACTCAAGGGTTTTGTATTAGAATGATAAACTTATATGAAAATCAAAAAATAATGAAAATTTCTGTTAAAAAGAGTAGTTAATTTATTTAATGAAAGATTTTTTAATATTTAGCAGTGCAATTGATATGGATCACTGTCCTATTGAAGTTACAATACAATTTTTGTTATTAAAATAACTTTCTACAAGGATAATGGATGTAGGGGATTATGGTAAAACGTTATAACCATTTAGATTCACTTAGGGGAATTGCTGCAATAATGGTTCTTATAGGACATTATTTGTCTTTATTTCCTTATTTGAGAAGTAATTTAATGCACTCAGAATTTGGAAGTTTTATTTCTATTATTTGGAATGGTCATTCAGCAGTAATTCTATTCTTTTTACTTAGTGGTTTTGTATTATCTTTACCTTTTTACTCAGCTGATAAAATTGAATATCACAGGTATCTTATAAAAAGGGTTTGCAGAATTTACATCCCATACGTGGTTACCATCTTCCAAGCAATAACATTAAAAATCATTTTACACTCTAAAATTGGAAGTATTCCAGGCTTGGTGGATTGGGCTGTGTGGAATGTTAAAACTTCTTTTAATGCAATTATGAATCATTTAACTTTCTTAGGAGAATATAATTCTAATACATTTGTAATGGTTATATGGTCATTAGTTCATGAAATGCGAATATCCATTATATTTCCTTTTGTTGTTTTAATGCTCCATAGGCTCGATTGGAAATTAAGCACTTTATTATCTTTGGTTTTATCAGCAGTTAGTTTTATATTAATAAAAGTTATTCCTACTCAATTTAATATCCAGTGTCTACAAATTATTTTATTACTTTGCATTACACTTCAATTTTTATGATAGGTGCTTTACTTGCAAAACACAGAGAATATTTGATTTACGAGTTTAGGAATTTAAAAGTAAATTATCTTTTATTATTTATCGGATTTTTATTTTTTAATTATCCACGTATACCTTTTATGCTACCTTCTAAGATAATTGGGGATATTGATTATATTTTATATCAAATTGTAATAGATTGGATAATAACAATTGGTGCAGCTATATTTATTGTTTTCTCTCTTAGTTCTGAAACTTTTTCTAAAATATTACTAAAAAATCCAATTCATTTTATTGGTAAAATTTCATACAGTCTTTACTTAATTCATCCAGTTGTATTACTAGTAATAGTTCATCTTGTATTTAATAGATTATCGATACCATTAATCTTATTAATTTCATTATTAATTACGTTATTATCTTCCTTGTTAAGTTATAAGTACATTGAAAAACCTTCAATCGAACTTGGAAAATACTTAACAAAACAACGGAGCAGAAATTCTAATATTAAACAAAATACTCCTGCTTAATTGTAGGGATTTTGATTAGGAAGAATTATCTAATATTCTAATAAAATGTTTTAATGAATAAATTTGCTATTTTCTTTTTGGAGAGGAGAATAAAATTGCTTAATAAAACTCCAGTAATATCAATAATAGTTCCTGTCTATAATGTGGAAAAATATCTAAGTAAATGTCTTAACTCTATATTAAATCAATCATTTTCGGAATTTGAGTTAATTCTAGTGAATGATGGGTCCTTAGATAATTGTGGGGAAATTTGTGAAGAGTATTCTAAGTTTGATGAGAGAATTAAAGTCATTCATAAAAAAAACGGAGGATTGAGTAGTGCAAGAAATACAGGAATCAATATAGCTTTAGGTAAATATATTGTTTTTATTGATCCTGATGATCAGATTTGTGAAGATTATTTTACTAAGTTGTATAGCATTGCGGAACAAAATCAATGTGATGCTGTAATCAGCGGATATAAAACAGTGCCAACAAATAAAGTCATTTATCCTAATTTTAAATTAAATACTGTTTTAACTGGAAAAGAATTAATATTAAGTTCACCAAACATACATTCAAATAATGATCTCTGCTTTGTATGGAGAAATATTTACAAATTAAAATTAATTAAAGAAAAAAACATCCGATTCAATGAACAAGTTTTTATTGGTGAAGATGTTATTTTTAATTTAGAATACTTTCTAGAATCGAAAAGAGTATATGTAATGCCAGAAAGTTTATATTTATATACAGTAGATAATCTAGAAAGTCTGATGAGAGCAGCATATAAACCGAAGTTAGAAAGCAGCTTAGTACTTCAATATAAAATTAGGAAACAATTATCAAAAAAATTTGGGTTATTAAAATACAATCATTATAAAAGGGATATGGCAAATTACTATATAAATAATATATTGAGATTAATAATAAATAATTTAAAAGGTCGTAAGGGTATCGTAACACATATTGAAATAAATCGTATTGTAAATTATCAAATGATTACTGATAGTCTTAATGAAATTGGATATTTTTATAAATGTAATAATATTAAAGAGTATTTATATTTTTTAGCACTGAAATTCAAGATTTACCCAATTTTAATGGAAAACTTTAAAAAAGAATTGAAACTGTGAATATTTAACATTATATATTTCTAAAATAAATGAATAATAATAGTGTTTATTTTCAAATAAAGGATTTTGAGAATATAAACTTTTGATGGAAAAGAGGCTTTAGTGAAGGTGGTAAAAAAATTATTAGTTTTTCTTTGGAATAAATTAATCGATTTTAGAAACTTTTGTATTATTCAAACTCTTATTATTAAAGATAATTGTGTTAGACATTTATATAAAACACCTTCTATTAAATCTATTGATGAAACATTAGAAGAAATAATTAATAAGAAAGCTTCAGTGTGTAGATACGGGGATGGTGAATTTAAATTAATAAAAAATAAAAGTATAACATTTCAAGAAGGAGATGTCCTTTTATCCAATAGATTAAAAGAAATATTATTAAAAAATGAAGATAATTTTTTAGTTTGTCTTCCAGATATCTTTAAAGATTTGTCTTATTTATCAGATGAACCAAAGTCTTACTGGCGTATTCACAATGCAAAGTATAGAGTTTCTTGGTATGAATTTTTAGATAAAAACAAAGTTTATTACAATTCCTTTATTTCACGGTTTTATTATCCTTTTAAAGACAAGTCGAAATGTAGTAATTGGTTATCAAAATTAAAATTGTTATGGGAAGGAAAAGAAGTTGTTATTATAGAAGGTAGTAAAAGTAGGTTAGGGATAGGCAATGATTTATTTGATAATACAAGTTCCATCGAAAGAATTTTAGTACCTGAAGAAAATGCATTTTTTAAATATAATCAAATTCTAGAAGAAGCAAAAAAAATTGATAAATCTAAATTGATCCTTTTGGCAATCGGCCCTACTGCTACCGTTTTAGCATATGATCTTTATAATCTAGGTTATCAGGCAATTGATATTGGCCATGTAGATATTGAATATGAATGGTATTTGAGGAAAGCCAAAAATAAAATTGGTGTTGAAAATAAATATGTATGTGAAGCCGGTGCAGGAAAAGGTGTTGGCGAAATAAAAGATAAAAAATACCTCAGTCAAATTAGAGCAGTTATTAGTTAAAAGCGGTTCGGCGAGATTTATTTTAGAAGTTATATTTAGTGATTATAGATAAATTATATAATGTTATAAAAAAGGTATTTGTACATTTAAGTACAAATATCTTTTTTACAGCAATTTGCATTATCCTAGAGATTATAAATAATTTTTAATAATTTTCTAAAATTAAATATTATTTGAAACTTCAATATTAATCGAAATTCATTTAATGTAGGAGAAAAATATGAGAGTAAAAAATTCAATATATAATATTTTAGCTGGTATAGGTAGTCAAATTATTATTACCTTATTGAGCTTTATATCTAGGAGTGTGTTTGTTAATTATTTAGGTGCTGAATATTTAGGGGTTAATGGTCTTTTTTCTAATATATTAGGAATGCTATCTTTAGCTGAGGCAGGAATTGGATCAGCTATTATATATAATCTTTATAAACCGGTAGCAGAAGGAAACAAGGAAAGAATTAATATTCTAATGCAATTTTATAAAAAGGCATATATGGTAATTGCATTAGTCGTATTATTACTCGGTTTGTCACTACTACCTTTTCTTAAGTACTTTATAAAAGATTCAACTGTCGATAATATTGGATTAATTTATGTGATTTTTTTATTAAATACAGCATCATCATATTTGTTTTCATACAAAATTTCTTTCTTAAATGTATGTCAAAAAGGTTATATTGTAACTGGAGTTTATTCCTTATCATCCATTTTAGCCACATGTATTAAGATTGGAATTTTATATGCTACAAATAATTATATTCTATATTTAGTAATAGATATATTAATTACGATAATAACGTCGATAATTTTAACATTTATTGCAAACAAAATGTACCCTCTATTAAGAAATAAGGGTTCAGGGAAACTAGATGAAGAAACGCGAAGTAATATTGTAAAAAATGTAAAAGCTTTAATATTACACAACATTGGCGGATATGCTGTATTTGGTACAGATAATATCGTGATTGCTTCATTTGTGAGTGTAAAAGCAGTTGGATTATATTCCAATTATTATATGTTAATAAATATTTGCAGGACTTTTATAAATCAGTTTTTTGATAACATTACCCACAGTGTAGGAAACCTAGTAGCGGAGGAAAATGAAGAAAAATTATTTACAATCTTTAAAGTTACCATGCTTATAAATTTTTGGATTTACTCATTCTTTACAATCTTTCTATATATAATAATGGAACCTTTTATTACTTTTTGGTTAGGATCGGACTTTATTATGGGTAAGAGCATATTGATAATTTTAATGATTAACTTTTTCGTTTCAGGAATGCGCCGCTCCATATCTATTGTAAAGACTACTTCTGGAATTTTTCAGGAAGATAGATTTGCTCCTTTTTTTGAAGCGGCTATAAATCTTGGTGCTTCCATTATTTTGGTTAATTACATTGGGATTACAGGTGTTTTTATTGGAACTTTAATAAGTACCTTATTTGTTCCATTTTGGATTGCTCCATACTTGGTTTACAAAAAAGTATTCAAAAGGTCCGTTTTTTATTATTTTCTAAAATATACTTATTTCGTTTTAATTGGATTAGGAACTTGTTTGCTTACAAATTTAATATGTAATTTTCTTTTCAGTGACGGGATATTGTCATTATTATTAAAGGGAACAGTTTGCTTTATAATACCTAACACAATCTATATTGCTATCTTTCACAGAACAAATGAGTTTAAATATATATCGGATATATTTAAGAGTATTTTGGAAAAATTATTAAAACAATCAAGGTTTAAAAAAGGTCGATTATCAGCATAGTATATCTCTTATTTTTAAGGTAATTTTTCTTTTTTTTAATGTAATTTTTAGCATCTATTTCTTATTTATTCAGGAAAACTTCATATTTGAGTAAATTAGGTTAATGGATATACTAATTTTCATGTAAAAAATCGAGGGGATTATTCATGGCTGCAGAGATACTATTGTTATAATATCGTGAGATTTTGCTATTATTTTGTCATATTCGGACTAACAATCTCTTTTGGTAGGATAAAAATCCTATTCTTCTTAGTGATTTCAGGTTAATTATTATGTGAAAAAAACTAAGCTTTACCAATGCTCCTTTTAAATTCTATAAAAGATATATTTTTTTATAACTAAAATTATTACATACTTTCCTTTAATGAGGATTAAATCAATAGCAAATATTTCAATAGAAAATATTCAATGAATATAATGTTTTAAGTTGAAATTTTTAAAAATTCCCCCTTTTTAAAGATTTTAACCTAAACAAAAAACTCCTGCTTTTATGCAGAAGCTTTATTTATTATATTTAACTTTTTATAGCTTTGTTACTGTTACTTTTAAATTAATACCTACAGAATTCTTTATGACTATAGAATTTTGATCTATTATCATTACGTTAGGAAGTAGAATCTCAGCTGCAGTGGAAACGCAGAGAACATTTGGGTCTAATGTGTTCAAATTATGAGTAACTATTGCTGAATATTTATCGCCATCTGGTTGAAGTGAAATATTTTGTTTAAATTGGTAATCAGGATCATAACCGATATAAATTCCTGAATCCTCAGCAGGAAGAAAGATGTTAATAAATTTATTATAAGCTGATATGAATTTACTTATATGAATTTTATTACTATAGTAGTTGAGTCGTAGTGGAGCAGATCCTTTATATTCAATAGTACACCGCTTTAATATAAGCTGGTTAGCTGCAACACCGCTTCCGGATTTTAACAAGTAGGAGAAATTAGGATTGGTAATTTCTATATTACAACGTTCTGCCTTAAAAGTGCTGTTTAATCGGTTCGTGTCTGAGGTAAATAAGCTAGTAATTGTATTAATCACAATATCGCAATCCTCTACCGATATAAAGGGATTTTGATTGTCTACATTTGTAATTCCTACCGCAACAGAAGTGTCGATTAACTTTGACTTTGAAACTGTAACTAATCGCGCTTTACCATTAAATAGATGATTTCTAATTACACTATTTTTAAAGTTGCACATTTGGAATAATACTTTTTCCGCAAGAGTTTGGTAGTTGAGAGTTTGAATACGTACGGTTATATTGTCAAAGGTACACCCTTCGAATTGGTATACTGTAGATGTAATCTCAATTAGAGTTGTCGATTTAAACGTGCATCCTTCGATTTTATTTGCTTGTATATTTACTGTGGCAGATGGAGGAGTGGTGAATTTAATGTGATTATTGATAAAACTGCAACCCTCACCAGTAACAATAAGATTTGGATTTACAAAATTATTTTCTGCTAATAATATTTCATAGGTAGAGTTATTTATGTTCATTGATCCACTATGAAAACTGTTTCCTATTATCTTGACATGTGCAGATTCAAAATTTGAAGTCATCAGGCCAATATTATTAAGACAGTTATAAATAAAATTTCCCTTTACAGTAGCATGTAATACTGAATATAGATTAATAGCTATATTATCAATATTATAAATATGATTATGCTCAATTTGGATAGAATAGCAACCAGCTAAAATACCATGGTAACTGCCATAAATCAAGTTATTCCTAATAATACAGTTATCTCCGTAAGAATCTTCCTGATTAATAGAATATCTTGTCGGATCATTAAAAATTGGCTTTCCATCTAGAAATCTTACTGTGCCTTTGCCATTATCTCTAATTAAATTATGCTGAATTACATTATAGCTTCCACCTAAAGATATTCCGCCTCGATGTCCATTATATATTTCATTGTGTTCCACAAGATTATGGTGAGGAATACTTCCCCATCTGATAGTGATTTGAATATATTTAGAAGTGTTAGTTTCATTATAAAATAACAATCTAAATTTTTTCGCCCCTACAGGAACAGAAATATCGGTATATATTTTTCTTTTTTTCATTACTCCTATAAAGGAGTCGTTCTGACCGTAGAAAAATATGTCAAAATCTTTGGAAACAAGATTAGTAAGTCGGGTATAACCCGCCCCAGTCAGCATGATTGAATCATATTTAATATCTTGAGGTAGATCTATATATCTTGTTATTACAGTGTTGGTTGATGCAACTGGCTGACCTGTTGAATAATCTAGTGCATTTAATGTAAGTCCCTGATTAAACTCAGCATATCCAGCAATTGACTCACTGGTAATTGTAATATTATCTCCCATATAATCTCTTACCACACAGTTTTTTATAGAACTAAAGCTTGTACCTTTTGAAAATTTCACACCATAGGTGCTTTCCATAGCTACTTCAGATGGATTGGAAAAACTTCGATCATCTCTACAACCTACTATCGTTCCACCTGTCAAATGGGCATCCGTTGCATTTTCAAATACTATACTGTTTCCGCCAAATTTATAGAAGTCTGTTGTAGTACGGTTGTCAAAAGGCGATTTTCGATCAGAATTATAAATTACTTTTAAAGTGGAACCATTTAAGTTGAATGTCATATTACTAAGCATTTTTATTTCTCTTGGATAACATAACGCATATTGGCCTTTAGGCAATAATACACCATCATAACCATTGCTAAATGCGTATTGTATAGCATTGTTTATTCCTTGAATGTTCGTATCTGCCATTAAAAAGTCTGCATCAGTATAAGGTTTTCTCGGAAACCCTTGCTTGATATTCCATCTATCAAGTTCAATAAGATACATCTTTTCGCACTTCCTTTCGAATTAGCCCGAGTTTTTTGAAATAGAATTTAGATTAAATTTTGAAAAACTAAATGTCGGGTATTAAATATAATATGGTTCAGCCTTTTTTGTGATTGGACAAGTTTACTATACTTAGATATTTTATGTTTATTTACGTAAAAGGAATGATTAATAGTGGGGATCTATTATATAAGCAAAAAAGTATTAATTGTGTAAGCTTGGGTCCTATGATGGTTATATTCTTAATTACACGAAGTAGGTAAGAAGATATCAGGTTCAATAAAAAATAAAGCCCGTCTCGGCTGAGAGGGCTTACTTATTACTCGTGATCGTTTTTTCTTTTAATATCATTTGTCTTCAATTCCAACTTCCCATGAAAGATCTTATTATTTTCAATTAAATATGAAGGAGCATTTTTACCAGCATTGACTGTGGAGATACTGATTACTCCTTTTTCGCTTGATTTTAAGGTATTTCTTGTTATGGTTAAATTGGAAACAATTGAAGGGTTATCCCTTTTCCAATAATCTCCCACTTGAATAATAGCATTTGTTTTATATGGGAAAGTACCTGTTTCAATCGTGTTATTTTCTAGTACTATTGTTTTACCTGCTTGGATAGAGACACCAGGACTGTTATCTCCTAGTACCTTTATGGTTGAATTCTTTAATAAAATTTTATCTGGTATTCCGAGCACTTTATTCGTTTCAAATCCTCCTTTGAATGAAGTGAAACTGCAATTATTGAATTCGTAATGACCAGAATTATTAACAGCCACTCCGTTATTGCCTTTGGCTGCCTCAAATTCACAGTTTTTATAAGTTCCCCTTGGCAATTGGGTTCGTGTATATCCAATAACTTTTAAATGATCAAAGGTACTTCCATCTGCTGCATTTCCTCCAAAACTATCTAAAGCAGCTTGGCCAATAATGGCTACATTTTTCAAGTGAATCGGATTTCGATTAACACCAAATTGAGTGTGTTCGTTCTTCGTGTTTTTTACAGTAATATTGGAGACCTCAATACCAAATGGAGTGGAACTAGCTAAATTGACTAATGTATCCTTAAATTCCATGTCATTTATTTTAATATTTTTTCCAAGGAAGGCAGCCATTCCGCCTTCCATTGTATTAGAGTCGAATGCGGCATCGTTGTATACATAAATTCTTGCATCTTTAAATGTATTGTTCTTTACCTTCGCATATTTGAAAGGTTCTGAAATAGCCAATCCGATTGTTTTAGAAGAGAAAGAATTGTCTTCCACTATCGCATTTCTACCATCATATAAAATTAAGTCATAGGCCTGGTTGTTATAAAATTTATTTCCTTTGATTTTGATATGATTATTTAACATGTATCCTGCTTCAACATCAATTCCTGATTGAGGAGCCGTCCCTTTCATATCATGAATCTTGTTATTTACGATAGTGGTATTTAGAGCTCCGCCAATTGTAATGCCTTGTCGACGATTAAATGCAAACTCAGAATTTTTGACCATTACATTTTTAGAAACACCTTGCATCCAAAATTCAATATATACATTATTTGGAACATAAGACGTATTAAATACTGCATTAAAATAAGCTGCATTTTTGGGAATATCCATTAAACCCCAGCCAACCGGTGTGTTCATTTCTTTTGAATTCAAGCTCGTTAAAAAGGTCCCATCTGATTTATAAAAGAATGCAGTATAGTCTTTTGTAGGCATATTTTGTTGGTGAAGGAATTGGAAGGTATTTTGTATGTTAAAATACCGGTCTGTTAGCGGGATCTTTTCCAACCTCATTTTAGTAGAGTCGTTAACCAACTTGCCATAAGAATTAACCGATCCAGTAACAAAACTCTTCGCATAAAATTCTTTGATGAGTTTACCCATTAAACCTATAGCTAAGCCATCTCCCGTAAAGTTTACAGATTTAATTCCATCAATGGTTACATTACTTGCACCACTAGTTACAATACCGTACCCGCCTTCATGCGTTGATTTTACCGTATTATAATCGTGAGTTAAACTATCTCCTTTGAAAGTTCCGCCTTTTATAGTAACATTGTGAACCCCGGGTCCGATATAAAGTAGAATATAGCCTTTATTACTGTTCGTCTCTTTTTGTAGAACAGAACCTTTTCCTAATTCAAAAACCATATTACTTACCATATTGATTTGTCCATCTTTTGAAATCAAGTAACTACCATCCGGAACAACAAATGTAGTGTATCCTTGTTGATGAGCCCATTTCAGAGCTTGATTCAATCCTTTAGTTGTGTCCCTGGCGTGTGTAGTATCGTTATAAATCCCCCAACGGTCTAGTTCTAGAGTATATTTGGCACTCATTTTTGTATTTTCTGCATGAGCATTGACAAAAGAGTTAGAAAAATTAACAGGGGATAATAAAATAAGCAAAGGCAGTGTTATTACGAGCGTAAAAAACCATTTTTTCAAGTTATTCATCCTTTTCTACTTTATCCTATTATTTAGTCACAAAATAATTATTCCCGAATTTAACTAATAAAATAAGCAATCCTTTTAGAGATGTACTGGGGGAAACATCTTAAGTTAATTGTTATTTTCTTCGGATTTTGTCGAATGGATATTCTTTAAAAAGAACGATAATTGAATTATAATATTCAGATAGGGAGTTAAAATTTATGGGATTTAAAAACCGTAAATTTTTTTTGATTCATAGTTCTTTATAATGAACTGTTTAGGGAGGAATTTTGTCTATGTCTATATTAGTTACAGGCGGCGCAGGATATATTGGATCTCATACTTGTATAGAATTGTTGAATGCAGGACATGAAATTGTTGTGTTGGACAATTTCTTGAATAGTAAACCAGAATCATTAAAACGGATATCTGAAATAACGGGAAAGAACTTTAAATTCTATGATGTGGATCTACTCGATTACTCTGCAATAGAGTCTGTGTTTCTTGAAAATGGTATTGTGGCAGTGATTCATTTTGCTGGATTAAAAGCAGTTGGAGAATCGGTATCTATGCCATTACGGTATTATAACAACAATATAGTAGGAACATTAAATTTATGTCGAGTTATGGAGAAATATGGGGTATATAACTTAGTATTTAGTTCTTCAGCAACCGTATACGGATTTCAAGAACAGGTACCTCTAAGTGAAGATTTACCACTTCAAGCAACAAACCCTTATGGGCGCACAAAACTTATGATTGAGGAAATTTTACAAGATTTATATGCTTCCAACCAAAACTGGAGTATTGCCCTGTTGCGTTATTTTAATCCAGTTGGTGCACACTGCAGTGGGCAAATTGGAGAAGATCCTAATGGTATTCCTAACAATCTGGTTCCCTATATTACGCAAGTAGCTGTTGGGACATTACCTGAACTTAAAGTATTTGGTGGTGACTATCAAACACATGATGGTACAGGAGTTAGAGATTATATTCATGTGGTAGATCTTGCAGAGGGTCATTTAAAAGCTCTGGTAAACGTTATGGGGAATTCAGGAATAAAGGCATATAATCTAGGAACTGGTATAGGATACAGCGTATTAGATATGATTCGTGCCTTTGAACAAGTAATTGGGCGTCCAATACCATATAGAATTGTAAACCGAAGACCTGGAGATGTTTCTATTAGTTTTGCCGATGCTTCCAAGGCAAATGAAGAACTAAATTGGAATGCCAATAAAGGTCTTGATGAGATGTGTAGAGATTCATGGCGATGGCAAGTTAATTATCCTAATGGATTTGAGAAAGAGTACGAGAAAATAAGTGCTGTTAATCAATTATAAAATTATTATATTAATTTTGACCGGTATTTAAATAATGGATTGTAACCCAAAGAGGTATTTATTTGGTAGTCGCATAAACGTTTTATCAACGAATAAGTTAATAGAGCATCACATTTTTGTCGAATTTTTGTTCTTTTAACAGAACGTTTATTGGATTATAATTTTATATAAAGATATTTCTATATTATAAAATGAAAATTGACAAGTTTTTTTGGGTTTAATGTTCAATATAGTGAACGATATTTGATAGGTAAGGAGGTGATATAAGTGATTAAAGAAACAGTTTATTCTAGACCAATCGTCTTAAGCCATCAACCAATACGTTTTGAAACAGCCCAGAGTTGGAATCCAGGTAAGGGTAAACACGACCATAAGGGAACAGGCAATGATGGAATTAACTTCCCAGTAGACACAAATCCAAATCCACAACCTTGTGGAGCGGGAACCGCCGGCAATGGAAATAAAAATGGCAATGGAAACGGAAATGGTAATATCGGGGTAGGTCAGTGTAATCCAAATGTTAACCCTTAATTTCACAGAGGCGGAAGGCCAAAGGGAATATCTCCATTGGCTTCCCTTCCTAATCAATATCGACTTATCCTATAGGAGGCCAATATGAACGAAATAAAAACAAAAATTGGCGACCATTTCATACATATAATCTGTGAATCTGTAAATCTAAAGAAAATGTTTGAAAAAAATTATCACTCCCACATTTATGCTGATAATACGCAGCCAGATCTAGTCATCAAAATTGAAGAAGGCTACGGTGTTTCATTTCAAGATTATGATGTAGAAATCACTAAAAATCACAACCATATCCTTTACCGTCGAGCTGATTACTTAATAGAGGTTGATACTGATTTTAAGTCTGCGACTATATCTGTTTACAATGATTTCGCCTTAAAACACGCATTAACAAATTTATACAGTGCATTCATCGTTTATCATAATTGGGGTCTCTTGATCCACTCCTCATGTGCAATAGAACATGGTAAAGCCCATATTTTTGCTGGTCAATCGGGGGCAGGTAAATCAACAGCAGCCAAACTATCGTATCCAAGACCACTTCTTTCAGATGAGGCTACACTTGTGAAAATTACTTCCAATGAAGTTATTGTATATAATTCACCATTTCGTAGTGAAATCCAAGTGGATTTTTTTGATAGAAATGTAGAATTAGCTAGTGTTCAATTGCTTTACCAAGCCCTTCAAAATAAAAGAACCAGATCTATTAAATCGGATGCACTACTTCATTTAATGGATAAAGTCTTCTTTTGGCCCCATAGTGTTGAAGAGACGAAAACCATAATGAGGTTAATGACCAAATTGGTGAAGAATGTACCTGTTTATGAACTGCATTTTCAAAAAAATAATACATTTTGGGAGTTAATATCATGATGACTCATTATATTCAAAAAGGAAATTATGAAGCTACCGAGCTTGATGGAGAATGGATTGTCTTGAATACAGACCAATATAGCATCACGAAATTAAATGATGAGGGTGGATATTGCTGGTCCTTGCTTAATAAGGTTCAAACAGTTGATTCCCTAACTCAATCTTTGTTGGAGAAGTTTTCAACAACTGAAAATGTGCGGCAAGTAAAAAAAGACATGGAAGAATTTCTAGCCAATCTCGTTCAGTGCGGGCTGATTGAACATGTTGATTGACAATCATACTTTTGCACTTCTTAAACGTACTATCAACAAGGATGGCTGGTTGGAGCTGCCGGCATATGGGAATAGTATGTTTCCTTTTATTCAACAAGGTAATCTTTGTAGGTTTATCCCATGTCCATCTTCACAATTAAAGAAGGGCGATGTGATTCTGTTCTATTCGCAAACAAGTCAATTAATTGCCCATCGATTTGTGAGCGTAAAAAATATAGATAACCAACGGTTTTTCCTATTTAAGGGTGATACAAACCTTGGCTATGATCAACTTATAAGAGAAGAGTATATCCTTGGTAAATTAACAAGTGTGCAAAAAAAACAACTGACTATAAACCCGCATCATTTTCTTGCTCGCTGTTGGGGAAAAATGATTCTTACCTTTCCTATACTATCAGGCATGCTTAGAAAATTTTTAAATAGGAAATTCAAATTACAATTCTAATAAAATTTGGAGTGTCCATATGATGAAGGAACGGATTGATTCTTTAATTAAGCAATATTTTACCATGAAAGATCTTCGCAGGACCTTTTCCTTTGTTATGCCTTTTATTATGAAACGTTGGAAGGCTTATATTGTCATTCTTCTATTATTAGGATTGGACATTTACTTAACGATCGCTTTTGCAAAGTACTATGGTCAGATTACTGATGCAGCTATTCATGGTGGCTATCAACAGATTTTATCATTTATTCCATATGGAGCATTGCTTATTTTATTGAGTATCGTCTCAAGTGTTTCTTATACATACTTTAATATGATTGCGACGAATGGGGTAAAAATGGATATTAAAAACCATTTTTTTCACCATGTATTAAGACTGCCAGCTGCAGATACATCAAATATTCGCTCCGGTGAATTAATGTCCCATTTTTCTAATGATATTCATGGTGTCGATGGGGTGATCGGCAGTAATCTTATTAGTCTAGTTAGACTGCCGATTATCTATATTGTCGTCTTTTTTTATTTGGTAAATATTAATCTGACACTATGCTTGGTGAGCCTTATCATTGCCCCAATCGCTGCATTATCTGGTGTCGCATTTGGCTTGTTACTTCGGAAAAATGGTAGATTGATACACCGATTAGTAGGAAATATTAATAGCCACCTAAATGAGACGTTTCATGGCTTTACGGTTATTCGTTCGTTTACACTTGAGAAACTTCAATATAATAAGTACGCCAAACAAAATAAGGAATTATTTCAATTGGAGCTTGAAAATGCAAAACTTCAAAGCTGGTATAATACGGGTGGTCAAATCTTAGGTTCTATCACTTTTATGATTAACCTGTCTGTTGGAGCTCTTTTCGTATCCAAAGGGGTACTAACTGTTGGAGCTTTGTTAACGTTTCTTAACTTGGTTGGTCACTTATTTTATCCAATCACGGGAATGGCCAGTCTATGGGCTGGCTTTCAAAGATCTGTAGCTGCACTAGAAAGAGTTCTGGCTGTTCTCGAAACACCAGCTGATCTAAAAGAATTACCTTCTTTTGATCCAACCATGAAACTGGTTGATTCCATTCAGTTTCATAACGTTACCTTTAGTTATGTGGAAAATAAAAAGGTGTTTGAACATTTTCATTTTGAGATTCCCGCTGGAAAAGTCGTGGCCCTTGTTGGTCCTAGTGGAGCCGGTAAGAGTACATTGTTTAATCTCTTACAGGGGTTTTATAAGCCGCAATCAGGAGAAATCCAAATAGCTGGTCAATCTATAAAAGAATTTACAGCTTCAGAGTTAAGGAGTTCAATCGCACATGTCCCTCAAGAAACCTTTTTATTTGCAGGAACTGTTCGAGAAAACTTTTTGATTGCCCGTCCCAATGTGACGGAGAAAGAAATGGTAGATGCGGCAATCAGCGCTGAGATTCATGACTTCATTCTCACGCTTCCTAACGGATATGAGACCCAAATTGGCGAAAATGGGATGAAGTTATCTGGAGGCCAGAAACAAAGAGTCGCGATTGCCCGTGCTATTCTAAAAGATTCGCCCATTCTTTTACTGGACGAAGCTACTTCAGCTTTGGATGGAGAAACAGAATATTACGTAAAAGAAGCATTGGATGAATTGATGAAGGGTAGAACGACGATTGTAATTGCCCACCGGTTGTCCACAATCCAAAACGCTGATGTCATTATGGTAATGAATAATGGGAAAATTGTTCAGCAAGGAACACATGAAGAGTTATTGGGACAAAAGGGTTTATACCGGAAACTCAACGAAACATCCTTTCGTTCAAATAAAGGAACACCTTTGTCGTTAGTTTCAAAATAATAAAGAGGAGATGAGGCAAGTGAGTATGGAGCTAGTCAAATTTTTATATGATGATAAAAATCCACTGCCTCAGGATGAAAGTTTTTATCATCAAGCCTTACAAGATATTGAATATGACGGAATACAATCTCAAATATACTTCCTTTTAAAGCAGCAAGCTAGGATCGATCAAACGCCTGCTTTTTTTCAATATCGTCTTAAGGAAGAATATGATAAAGGATTATATCAAAACCTTTTTATTAAAAATCAAACGGACCAAGTATTAAGGGTATTTGAGGATCAGGGAATTGATGTCATCCCGCTTAAAGGTGTTTATTTTGCAGAGAATTTTTTCGGTCAGATTGGTGCCCGTGCTACTTCTGATATCGATTTGTTAGTGAAAGATCATGACCTTGAAAGTTCCATCCGTTCTATAAAATCATTGGGTTTTTCAGTAGAAGAAGAGAAAATACCAGGTCATTTTCATTGCAGCTTTAGCAAGGCATTGCCTTACACAGGAACACCATTGGTAGTTGAATTACATTGGAATTTTGTAAGAGAAAATACATCAAAGTTCAATATAAATGACATTTGGGCTCAATCCCTTCCAGTTGGCCGCTCAATGCATGTTAAAGAATTGTCCCCCAGCCATACCTTTTACATGATTTGTTTGCATGGTTGGAGGCATAATTTGGATTCAATGAAATATTTTATAGACATCATCCAAGTGATTTACAAATACAGGGAAGAGCTCAATTATGAACAAATTTTTAGGCTGGCAGCTTCCCATCAGACCTTAAAAAGAATGATTCGAACATTGTCGATTGTTTATCAGCAATTTCCTCATTTAAATGATATAAAAAAGGTTCCTTTTAAAATTAAAAAAACACAATGGGAATACCGTCCCCCAAAAAGTGTTAAGCAATATATCGATTTTATCGATTATCAATTTTTTAGTTTTGATACTGTTAAACATAGTCTAATTGAGCTTGTTAACTGGGTTTGGCCATCTCAATACGAAGTATCATCACAAATTGAAAATGATTCAAATGGTATCAATATGTACTACTCGTTATATAAAAAGAGAGTAGCTAGTATGTTTAAGTCCCTTTTCCACCATTAAAATCCCACCTGTTCTGCGACAGGTGGGATTTTAATGGTGAGGCTTATGCTCTACACTTCCATAAGGAAGGGACAATTTCAGTTAATTCCAAGATGACTGAAATGATTAAGCCTGCGATTTAGAATTGTGGCGGGTATAAACTGAAGGAAATATAAAAATGCTATTAGGATAAATGAAACACGGTGATTTCTGGTCTGCAAAAAAAGCGAATAGCTACTTTGGTTGTACCAATTCCTCGATTAACATACAAAGGCATTTTTTTTTCGCCAACCTGGTAGAGACCATCCATATATTTCTTCGCTAATATTTGTCTTATTATGGGCCCGTAAATGGGTAAACGGACTTGACCCCCATGTGAGTGACCTGAAAACTGTGCGCTAATTGGATACTTACTGCTCTCATCTGCTATATCGGGTTCATGTGCAAGTAATAACACACAATCATCTTCCGATAGTCCTTCAACTGCTTTTCCGATATTTGGCTCACCGTACATAACATCATCAATACCGGCAATATAAAGACGTTGCTGGTTATATTCAATAAAATCGTGGTTATTTTCTAGTACCTTGAATTGAGAGTTTTCTAGTACATCTCTAATTGTATCTTTTGTAATAAAATCATGGTTACCTATTACTGCCCATTTTCCTCCACGAAGTTCCTTCAATTCTTGGAGTACTGGCATGGCCAGCTCTGGTTCCTTATTTCCAATCTGAATGAGATCACCCGTAAAGAAAATGATATCTGGATTTAAATTATTAATCATACTTACAACCGATTTTAATTCCTCAACTCCATAGTGAAAACCCAAATGAATATCACTGAATTGGACTATTTTCCAACCTTTAAACTCTTTAGGAAGCTTTTTTACTTTAAGCTGAACCTCTTTTATATGATACCAAAATCTCTCTACCTTAAATGAGTAGGTACCAATAATCATTCCCGTTGCCAATAGGCCTAAATATAATTTTCCTGCTTTTTTTATTAAAGTACGCCGATTAATAGGTTTAGATTTAGTGAGAAATTCAGTCATTAGAAACTCCCTTTTTGACGGACATGCTATTTTACTCGATTGCCTTTTTTCTATAAATTTCTAAAACATTTGTGCGGGGTTAGGATAGTTATGTGCAAATCTAAGTACTTATTTTTTATGGTTATTTTCGTTCTTTACCAAGAACATTATAAATTATGTAGTGCGAATATTCAATATTGATGATTTTCATGTAGGTTATAAACATGTAAATTAAACGTTTTTTATTTATACAAAAAAACTTGTAAATTTTCCTTCCTATCAAAGGTAGCCAGTAATATGTTTTGTACTTTTATTTGATACTTGGATTGAAGAGTGTTATGGAGCCATTCTTCATTCTTGTTTAAATGTTTCAATTCGGCGAAATCAATCTTTCCTTCTTTAATTACCGTCCTAGGAAGATCAAAGGGCTCAATTTTCTTTTGATAATTTGCAGGTGTCAGTGCTTCATATTTTGGGTCCAAAAAAATCGAGATTTTCCCATCGGACTCCCAAAGCGCCAAAGCCACTTTTTTTATATCCGCAACTTTTTCTTTTCTTAACTCAGCTAATAAATGATCAATGGATATTCTAGCCTTCTTTAGTCCCTTGTAATTGATTTCGCCATCTTTTATCAGTGGAAATGGGGCGGGGTCTAGGAATTTTTCGATGCGACTCGATTTTAAGCTGATGAACAATCCTCCTGTATACAAAACCACCAATACAACGGTCGTAATCATCGAACCTTTCATGCCAAGTTTTTCATCTGATAATGGATGAGCAATGATGTTTCCTAGCACTAAGGCGATAACAAAATCCAATAATCTTAATTGGGAAATTGCACGTTGCCCCATGATTTTCGCGACAATAAGCAAAAAGAAAAATCCGATAACTGCTCTTAATATCCACTCAATTGAACTAAGGGTTTCTTGACTATGAAAGAAACTCATAAAGACACATCCTTTATCTTAAGAACATCCTCCTTAGTATTGTCACGGATTGTAAATTTTTTTCGCCCTAGTTCTCCAATTTATAAAAAAATAAGCCAGGATAGCGCATCGCTTTCCCGGCTTTGATTTTAAACATGTAAGAATTTGATACAAACTGGGTATGGCACGACAATATCAGACTCAATAAGAGTTAATTTTCCCGATTCCTCGTCCCTCGCAAACAAAACAAGATTACTGGACTCCTGATTGGATGCAACGATGAATTTCTCCGTTGGGTCGAACATAAAATCCCTCGGCCAATCTCCTTCAGTAGATGTGTGCTCAACAAAGCTAAGCTCTCCAGTTTCTACATCAACACGAAACACAGCAATGCTGTTGTGGCCTCGATTGCCCGCATATACAAAACGTCCGTCCGATGAAATATGAATCGCACTGCCTTGATTATTTTCAGAAAAATCAGCGGGAAGTGTGGAAATATATTGTTTTTCTGTAAAATGGCCATTCTCCGGGTGATAGGTTAATACAATGACCTCTGAACTAAATTCGGTCATGAGATAAGCAAATTTCCCATTAGGATGAAAAACCAAATGCCTTGGTCCGCTTCCAGCTTTTAAAGGAAGCAGATTCGCTTTGGTAAGTGTGCCGTCACTGGCGATAGCATAGGTGATAAGTGCATCAATACCCAATTCAACAACGGCCAGATAATTCTCATCAGGGGTGACTCCGGCATAATGGGTATGCGGTTTTTCCTGTCTTGGATCTGGGCCAGAACCTTCATGTTTAATGATTGATGCAGCCGGTTGAACCGAACCATCCTCCTCGTTAATTAAGTAGGATTCTACGGATCCTTTATGGTAATTTGCACTGAATGCATAGCGGTTTTTGCTGTCTACACTCACATGACAGGGTGATGAGCCTGGAAGCATCTGACGATTTTGCTCCGTTAATGTGCCATCTCCCTCTATTGAAAAAGCAACGACACCACCTTCTTCCCCTTTTTTTGCAACGGAATATAGATAGCGATTGTCCTTACTGATCGTTAGGTATGTAGGATTTTCTAACTGTGCCGCATAGTTAATATCTGCTATTCTTCCCTCGGTAGTATCAAGTGTGAAGGAATAGATTCCTTTACTGTCTCCCTTCGTGTATGTTCCAATATAACCGATATATTTTTGGTTGTTTGTCATTTGATCTCTCCTTAAAAAATGTAGTCTGTTTATTCTATCAAAATTTCCAATGATTACTCAAACAATGCAATCCTTGGATGAATGCTGTGATTAGAAATAATTAAAGGAAACAGCCGTAAATTAATAGCTTTCCATAAAAAAATGATTATGATAAATTTGAAAGGGGAAAATTCCAATAGACATATGAACTACGGAGGGAATTATATTGCAGCCATTATTTTTAAAACCCGTTTTTAAAGAACGAATTTGGGGTGGCACCGCCTTACAAAAAGAATTTGGTTACTCGATACCAAACGATAAAACAGGGGAATGCTGGGCAATTTCTGCACATCCAAACGGTCCATCGATGATAGAAAACGGACCATTTGCTGGAAAAACTCTGGACGTACTTTGGAAAGAACAACCTGAACTTTTTGGAAATCCAACGGAAGAGGTTTTCCCTCTATTAACAAAAATATTGGATGCGAACATGGATTTGTCCGTTCAAGTTCATCCAGATGATACCTATGCAAAAATCCATGAAAACGGGGAGCTTGGGAAAACAGAATGCTGGTATATCATTGATTGTAAAGAGGATGCGGACATGATTTTTGGCCATAACGCCAAGACAAAAGAAGAATTGATCCAGCAAACGAAGGAAGGGCGATGGGAAGATCTGCTTCGCAGAGTAAAAATCAAACCTGGCGATTTTTTCTATGTACCTAGTGGGACCATCCATGCTCTGTGTGAAGGAACCCTGGTATTAGAAACACAACAAAGCTCGGATACTACATACCGCGTCTATGATTATGACCGCAGAGATGCCGAAGGAAACTTAAGAGACCTCCATTTGGAGAAAGCGATTGATGTTACTACAGTTCCACATCAAGGCAACGTAACTGTCCCTAAACTAGAAACAAAGGAAAATGCAGGGATTACAACTTATGTTGAATCTGATTTTTTCTCCGTTTATAAGTGGGAAGTAAACGGGAAAGCAACGTTTGATTCGGATAATCATTACTTGCTATTGAGTGTGATAAAGGGCGAAGGAACACTTAATCATCAAGGAGAATCCTATCAATTGGACAAGGGCACCCACCTTATCATCCCGGTTGGGTTTGGGGAATTCGAGATAGCTGGAGATTGCCAATTAATTGTCTCACATGCATAAAAAAAGACAGAAGGAGCATTAAGTTTGAAGCTCCTTCTGTCTTTTTTTTGTTGTTTAGTACACCTGGTTTTAAAATACTTTTGACAATCCTCTATTAGAAAGTTAAGTTGGTCATATAAAACAAGTTATAAATTTATTGAAAAGGAAAGAAAATGAATGCTGAAATTTATGAAGGCACTAAATGCTTTTTGGATGTACATACATCAAAATCTTTTTCGTAAAATAGCAAGTAATATCCGCTATAAACTTATGCTCCTAATGCTTTCTGTCATGATTTTACCATTACTAATTCTGATCATTTTTTCAATAAATGTTTCACAAAGTAATTTTGAAAAGGAAGTAGTAAATTCAAATGAGGCGAGAATCAATTTAGCAGGTAAATATTTGGATGAAAAGTTAACAGAAAGTGACAATATTTTGTTTGCAAGTTTAATAGATGAAAAATTAATACCAAGTATTAGTCAGATTAATGATGAAAATATTCCTTTAAATTTTAGTACGCTGGCTTATATCCAGGATAAGTTATTTTCTATTTACTATGGGAATAAACATGTGAATGCTGTTTCGATATATGCCAAAGAAAGCCAGACAGTCTACTCCTTAAAAGAGGCAGATTTTAAAGTATCCAAGATTAATCAACTAAACGGGACTGCTTGGAGTAATTTAGGGGTTCGTCCGAATTATAGTTTTGAAAGCAAACTGCCGAATCAAGGTTTTTCCCTTACAAGAAGTATCATAAGATTTGAGAATCGAAAAATTGTTGGTGGAATATCTTTGGAAATGAATTGGAATGTAATCGATAGCGTTATTGAGATGCTAGAATCAGAACCGGAAAGTTCTGTTTTTGTGATAGACCGTCAGGGGCATATTCTTTACAATCCTAATCTAGGTAAAAAAACTTCCGTGGATTTTCACAAAATCATCAAACAAATGAATGATAGTAAGAAAAATATATCCTATCTAAAAATGAACAAAGGTTATGTTTTTTTTAAGAGGGCTTTCAACAATAAAGTAGCTATTGTAAAAGTTGTTCCTGAAAGCATGCTTTTGAATGGAGTCACGAAAACGCTTATCGTTGGAATAATTATTAGTGCTCTTTCGATCCTGCTTACGGTTATTTTATCGATTTTTATATCAGTTAGAACGACAAAGCCGATCATTCAGTTAGTACATGCTATGAATGAAGTAGGAGAAAACAACCTTAATGTTAGTATTGAAACAGAGCGAATAGATGAAATTGGATTGCTCGAAAAACGATTTTCATCGATGGTTTACCGAATTAATGAGTTAATTAATAAAGAGTACAAAAGTGAGATAGAAACACGAAACGCACAATTTATGGCATTGCAGGCACAGATCAATCCTCACTTTCTATACAACACCCTTCAGCTGGTAGGCGGAATGGCAGTGACTCATAAAGCCGAGGAGATTTATTCTGTTATAAGTGCATTGAGTGATATGTTTCGCTATATAACAGGAAAGCAAGGAAACATGGTTTTAATTGACCGTGAGATAGAACATATTAAAAATTATCTATATATTCAGAATATGCGTTTTGAGGGGAAGGTACAAACTGATTTATATATTGAAGAAGGTACAGAGGGTTACACGATTCCAATGTTAACGATTCAGCCAATTGTAGAGAATGTTTTTAATCATGGATTTGAACAAAAAAAGGGATTATGGAAACTATCGATTGATGTTCAAAAAGTTTTTGACGATATTGAAATTACCATTACGGATAATGGTGTTGGAATTCCTGAGGAAAAATTAGTTGACCTTATCGAGCAAATGAAAGGAATTCCCTATTCTTTAAATACAAAAGGAAGTATAGGTATTAAAAACGTTGCTGCAAGGATACGATTGTATTTCGGTGAGGATTACGGTCTTGATATTTCAAGTACCGTCGGAAATGGGACAATAGTGGTAATTAGGATTCCCGCTAAGATAACAATGGAGGGTAATTAATGATTAAAATATTAATTGTTGACGATGAAAAATGGACAAGAGAAACGATTAAGCAATTTGGAAAATGGGACCAATATGGTATTGAAATAATTGGGGAAGCTGGGGATGGACAAGAGGGATTAAGGTTAATTGAACAGAGGTCTCCTGATATTGTCATCACGGATATGAAGATGCCTGGAGTTGACGGTATGGAGCTGCTTCAAATCATGGCAGACCGTTTCCCACAGGTTCAACTTATTGTGGCAAGTGGGTATGACGATTTTAATTTTATGCGTCAGGCAATCCGTTCGAGGGTTAATGAATATTTACTGAAACCAATCAATGCAGAAGAATTAAATCTAGCGTTAGAAAAGTGTATCAACGAAATTAAAAGTTCTTCACAGACACAATTTTATAAGCCAATATCTTTTTCTAGCAAAGATATCTCCGCCTTAATTATGGAATACAAAAAAACAATTACCTCATTTTTGCAAGAATTAAATATTGACGGCTTTGAAAATGTCATTCACCGTTATTTTAATGAATTTAAAAAAGTGACTGGGGTTGACAGCAATGTAATTGCAAAGATTGAGCATGAATTTATTCTTACTTTAGAAGAACTAATGATAAAAAATAATTTTAATGTTCACGAGGTTTTTGAAAATAATGGGGAGCTAAATAGTGAATTTGACCTTTCCCTTGATAGAGTAATGAAGAAGCAACAGGATTTAGGAAAACGCTATATCGAGTATATGATTGATATAAATAAGCGGAAGAGCAAGTTAAACTTGGAGGAAATTAAAGAATATATAGAACGGAACTTTGCAGATATCGATATATCTTTAGAAGTCTTAGCTAACAAGTTTTTTGTAAGTAAAGAATACTTGAGTAAAACATTTAAAAATGTTTATGGATGCAATATCACCGAATTTATCGTCAGCCGTCGTATGGAATATGCAAAAAAATTACTACAAGGTAAGGAGTTTCAAATCAAGAGTATTGCCCAGATGGTTGGTTATGAAGATATCTCTTACTTCTATCGGGTCTTCAAGAAATATTTCAAAACTTCACCAGGTGAAATGAGACAAGGTTAAAAAAGTCCAAATGTAAGCGCTAATATTTTCAATATTTAAATTCTATGGGAGCGATTAATATAAAAGTATGCTTTAAATATTATTCAGGGGGGTCACAAAAAATGAAGAAAGCGTTATCATCTTTGCTAATCTTTATTCTAGCTATCGGTTTGTTAGCAGGTTGTAATTCTAAGGAAACAGCTTCTGACGAAAGTGGATCAAAGGCCGAAAAAAATGTTGAACTGAAAGTATTTATTGGACAACCACGTTTTAAGCAGCAGTACCAAACATACTTGGATCAATTTGTAGCCAAAGAGAAAAAGGAAAAAGGTATTAATGTAGAAATCAAATTGGAATTACCAAGTGTAAATCAGGCAGCACAATTATTAAAAACAAGGATGGCATCTGGTGATAGCCCTGACGTGTTTGCTCTGCATGCAATCAATGATATACCTATTTACGATAAAGCAGGTTATCTTGAGGATTTATCAAATGAACCTTTCGTAGACAAAGTGTTTGATACGGTCAAACCAGCGATAACAAGTAATGGTAAGGTTGTAGCGGTTCCTTTGGAGACACTTCAATGGGGATATCTTTACAACAAGAAAATCTTTAAAGACTTAAATATAAAATTACCACAAACATATTCGGAAATGGAACAAGTTGTTAAAACGCTAAAGCAAAAAAATGTAACTCCATTTTTGTTAACTTATAAAGATGCGTATATTCCTCAATTATTTTTACCGCTAGCAGTAGGTGCAGCTCAAGCGAAGGACAATCCTGACTTTATTAAGGAAATGAATGAAGGAAAAGGCTCTTTCTCCGCGTTAAAAGATATGTTTAAAATTATGGATTTATCTAACGCTAATGGCACAAAACGTGCCTTTGAGAACGGACAAGATCAAGGAGCGGCAGACTTTGCTAACGGTAAAGCTGCGATGTGGATCCAAGGTCCATGGATGGCAGATTCGATTTTAAAAACAAACAAGGACTTTGAATTTGGCGTTGCTCCACTTCCAGTCAATGATGATTCAGCAACGACACAAATAAACCTTTCTACATCAACATCTCTTGCAGTATCAAAAATGAGCAAACATAAAGATGTCGCAAAGGATTTAATCAATTATATTTTGGATGATAAAGATTCTAGTGAATTTTATAAAAGCCTTGGGTTTAATGCTGTCTCTAGCAAACATACCTTTGAACCATTTCCTTGGTTAAAGGATTCAACTGAATATGTATCTCAAGGAAAGGCTTACCAAGATCCTCCGATTCCGATTGCTGTAAAAGACGAGTCACAGAAATTACTACAAAGTTATTTTGCAGGGGATGCATCTCAGAAGGATGTCATCAAAGGCTTGGACCGTGCTTGGGACCAATTCAACCAAAATAATAAATAAATTTTAAATTCAGTGAATGATAAAGGCAGCTTACAGCTGTCTTTATCATTATCCAAAACAACAATGTCAGTGAGGTGTTAGGTAATGTCGCAGTTAAATAAGCAAAGTGGTGAAATGGTTATTGAACAAGTACAACCTAAAGTAAGCTCTAAAAGAGCTTTAAATCTAAAAGAACATAAAGGTTCCATTAGTTTAATCCTATTTGTTCTACCTGCATTTCTATTTTATTCTGTATTCTTGTTGATTCCAATGATTGGAGCGGGATTCTATAGTTTTACAGATTGGACTGCTCTATCTCAAACCTATAACTTTGTTGGAATAAGCAATTATATTGAAGCTTTTAAAGATGACCCTGCATTTCGCCATTCTTTTTTCTTCACTTTAAAATATACAGCGTTCATGTTTGTTTTTCAGAACGTGATTGCGTTGCTTCTTGCCTTATTCATTGAAACTAGAGTTAGAACAAAAGCTTTTTTTCGAACCATCTTTTTTATGCCTAATATGTTGAGTTTGATTATTAGTGCATTCATGTTTTCATTTATTTTTACCAACGTCCTACCGGAATTATCCAAAAAGGCTGTTTTATCATTTCTTGATCAGGGATGGATTGGTGATGCCAACGTTTCCTTCTACTCCATTCTTATCGTGTCCTTATGGCATGGGATTGGCTATATGATGGTTATCTATATGGCTGCACTCCAAGGAGTTCCGCAACACCTAAAAGAGGCTGCTATGATTGATGGTGCAAATCCAATTCAAAGACTTTTCCACGTGACGATTCCGATGATCATGCATGCAATAACGATTTGCGCTTTCTTAACATTAAATGGTGCATTTAAAGTTTTTGATGTAGTTTATGCGCTTACTGCAGGCGGGCCTGGAAGATCGACACAGGTTATGGCGCTGAATATTTATGAAGAAGCCTTTTCCAATAATTTTCGATATGGCTATGCGAATGCTAAAGCAATGATTCTCTTCTTGATTGTGTTGGTTATCACGCTGATTCAAGTGAAAGTGTTGAAAAAGAAAGAGGTGGAAGCATAATGCAAAAGAAACTGGTTTCTATTGGTACAACTTTAGTTTTGGCAATTTTTGCGGCGATTTCATTTTTTCCAATATACATGGCTGTCATCAATTCATTTAAATCACAAGGGGAGATTTTTACATCTGTTATGAAGCTCCCTACAAAATTACATTTTGAAAATTATACAGGAATATTCGAAGAGTTAGATTTATTCAATAGTGCTTGGAATACCATAATTGTTACCGTTATCGGGCTGGCAGGAATTGTTATTTGCGGTTCATTAGCTGGATATAAACTAGCAAGAACAAAGGGTAAGTTGAGCAATTTCTTGTTTACCTTATTCCTAGCATCAATGCTTGTTCCATTTCACTCCATAATGATCACGCTAACAAAAGTAGCAAAGGGGTTGTCCGTACAGGGATCAACATTCGGATTGGGCCTTATTTATATTGGCCTCGGGGTTAACATGGCGATATTTCTATATCATGGATTTGTTAAAACGATTCCGAAAGAACTTGAGGAAGCAGCAAGAATTGATGGTTGCAATGACTTCCAAATATTCACAAAAATTATATTTCCTCTTTTAAAACCTATTACTGCAACCATCCTTATTTTAGATGTCCTATGGTTATGGAACGATTTCTTATTGCCAATGATTATGCTTACCGATGTAAATAATTATACATTAATGTTATCGGTAAACATGTTATTCGGTCAATATAACAGTGATTGGCCAAAAATTCTTTCAGGCCTTATTATTACGGCCCTTCCTGTAATTGTCTTTTATGCCATATTCCAAAAATACATTCTTAAGGGAATAGCCGATGGAGCAATTAAATAGCTGTGTTAATGCTAAATGTTGATTTTTCACACTCTGTTGATTGGAGCGGAATGCGCGAGACTCCTGCGGGAGTACGGGGCAGGGGAGACCCCACAGGCGCTTTGCGCCGAGGAGGCTCCCCGGGACGCCCGCGAACCGCACGCGCATGGAGCGGAAATCAACAGACAAGTTTAACATAGCCATATAAATTAACGAAGCAAATGATTAATAGATTAACTGGAAGGGGTTTACCTAATGCAACAATTGTTATACGGAGTAGCATATTACGATGAATATATGCCCTACGATCGTTTAGATAAAGATATTCAGATGATGAAGGATGCTGGAATCAATGTTGTTCGGATTGCCGAATCGACCTGGAGTACCCATGAACCACAAAACGGGGTTTTCGATTTTACATCAGTGGATCGGGTTCTTGATGCGATGCACAATGCTGGAATCAAAGTTATTGTGGGAACACCAACCTATGCTGTTCCCACCTGGATGGTCAAAGAACACCCAGATGTGTTAGCAGTAACCCAAAATGGACCTGGCCGATATGGCGCTCGCCAGATTATGGATATTACCAATCCTAGCTATCTTTTTTATTCAGAAAGAATCATCCGAAAGTTGATTGGTCATGTAAAAGATCATCCTGCGGTAATTGGTTACCAAACAGATAATGAAACGAAGCATTATAATACAGCAGGACCGAATGTCCAACTATTATTCGTAAAATATATGAAGGAAAAATTCAAGACAATTGAGAGTCTAAATGAGAAATTTGGTCTCGATTATTGGAGCAACCGGATAAACAGCTGGGAGGACTTTCCCTCCGTTGTCGGAACTATTAATGGCAGCCTTGGATCGGAGTTTTCTAAGTTTCAACGAAAGCTAGTCACTGATTTCCTAAGTTGGCAAGTATCCATTGTCAATGAATATAAGCGTTCCAGTCAGTTTGTCACACAAAATTTTGACTTTGAATGGAGAGGATACTCCTACGGAATCCAACCGAATGTAGATCACTTTGAAGCTTCAAGAGCCTTCGATGTAACCGGAGTGGATATTTATCATCCTTCACAAGACGATCTAACAGGAATTGAAATTTCCTTTGGGGGCGATGTTGCCAGATCCACAAAGGGAAAGAATTATCTAGTAATAGAAACAGAGGCTCAAGCTTTTACTAACTGGACTCCATACCCTGGTCAACTTAGATTGCAGGCATTTAGTCATCTTGCTTCTGGGGCAAATATGGTAGCTTACTGGCATTGGCATTCCATCCATAACTCTTTTGAAACATATTGGAAAGGTTTATTAAGTCATGATTTTGAACCCAATCCTGTATACAATGAAGCGAAGACAATTGGAAAGGATTTCGAAAGACTTTCTCCATATCTAGTTAACTTGAAGAAAAAAAATAAAGTTGCGATTCTAGTTAGCAATGAGTCGTTAACCGCCTTAAATTGGTTTAAATTTAATCAATCAACCTCTAAGAACTACAATGACATTGTTCGACTGATGTATGATGAATTATACAAAATGAATATTGGCTGCGATTTTGTGAATCCCACTAGTGAAAATCTTGGGGACTATTCGATGTTAGTGGTTCCCGCATTGTATACTGCATCCAATAATCTATTAGAACGATTAAACGAATTTGTTAAAAACGGCGGACATATTGTTTATACCTTTAAGAGTGGTTTTACGGATGAAAATGTTAAGGTAAGAACTTCACATCAACCAGGCATCATAAATGAAGCTTGTGGTATTTATTACAATATGTTTGTTGAGCCGAAAAATGTTTCACTAAGAAATGATCCTTTTCAGGTAGGCGAAGAAAATAATTTTGTGGAAACATGGATGGAGCTAATTACACCAACAACCGCAGAAGTTCTTGCTTATTATGACCACCCACAATGGGGTACATATGCAGCCATCACTGAAAATCAATACGGTATGGGTAGTGCAACCTACATTGGTTGTATACCAAGTGCAGCCATAATGAAAAAGGTGCTAGAACAGGCTGTTAAAAAGGCAAGCTTATGGGGAGTAGACCAAGATTTAGCCTTTCCATTAATCATTAAATCTGGAATCAATCAAAATGGCAAGATGCTTCATTATTACTTTAATTATTCTGATGAAACGAAAGTCTTTAAGTATCCCCATAACGAAGGTTTAGAACTGTTGACAGAAAGAGCAGTGAATATAGGTCAAACAATGGATTTAGAACCTTGGGGAGTTATTATTATCGAGGAAGTCCAAGTACCGGAAGAAAGGAAATTACTAAAATGAATAACAAGCAAATTCATTGGTTTTCAACAACAAAGCTAGGTGGTTGGAAAGAGACGACGGTTTTTCAAACCGAATCAGGTTCACTCAATTTGACTTTGACGGATCAGATTGGCCGGACTATAGACGGATTTGGCGGCTGCTTTAATGAACTGGGGTTAACCGCTCTCCAACACCTGACAGAAGAAGACAGAAATAAAGTGTATGATGCATTGTTTGATCCAAATGGTGAATGTAAGTTCGAAATCTGCAGGCTTCCAATTGGGGCAAGTGACTACGCACTAGAATGGTATAGTCACAACGAAGTAGATAATGATTATCATATGGAGCATTTTAGCATCGAAAGGGATCAAAAGTATTTGATCCCATTTATAAAAGAAGCATTGAAACGTAATCCTAACATGAAATTGTTCGCATCCCCATGGAGCCCTCCAACATGGATGAAGTTCCCTAAAGCATACAACTATGGAAAACTGCGTTGGGAAAAGGAAGTTTTGGAGGCGTATGCTTTATACTTTGTAAAGTTTGTGGAGGCCTATAAACAAGAGGGTATTAAGATTGACCAAATCCATGTCCAAAATGAAGTGGTTGCTGATCAGAAATTCCCTTCATGTGTTTGGACCGGCGAACAGCTTCGTGAATTCATTTCTGACTATTTAGGTCCAGCTTTTGAACGACATGGACTAGACACGGAAATATGGCTAGGAACCATTAATGGAATTGTCAATGAATTATTTCAAAAGTCAGCATCTGATTATGATCAACTGGCAAATACGGTCCTAAGTGACCCTGAGGCTTATAAATACATTAAAGGTGTCGGCTATCAATGGGCAGGAAAGTATGCAATTCAGCAAACAGTCCAAAGCTATCCAGAACTACGTTACATGCAGACAGAAAATGAATGTGGCGATGGAAAAAACACGTGGGAATATGCTCAATACGTCTATAATTTGTTTCGACATTACTTCGTGAATGGTGCAAACTCTTATGTTTATTGGAACATGGTCTTGGAACCGTTTGGCCGAAGCACTTGGGGATGGGAACAAAATTCTATGATTACCGTAGATCCTGAAACAAAGGAAGTCATTTGTAATCCAGAGTTTTATGTGATGAAGCATTTCTCTCATTTTATTAAACCTGGTGCGGTTAGGATTGAAACAAATGGTCCATGGACTGGAAATGCAGTTGCATTTAGAAATCCGGATGGCTCAAGAATAGTTGTTATTTCAAATCCGTTTGAAAATCAACGTGAACTTTGTATCGGAGAAGGAATTGAAAAATATAATGTTACATTAGAGCCTTCTTCCTTTAATACATTTGTATTGTAATTAATGGCGAGAACCTCGGCATGATTTATTATTAAAATGGTAAAAAATAATCAAAGAAAATTCACTAATCGCGACTCTGTGAGAGAGATAAAAACAAGGTAGCTCGGTTACCTTGTTTTTATCTTTAATAAGGGACTTCAAAATATTTGCCCAACGGTATGGTTGTAGGTTCTTTGTATGCTTGTCCATACAAGTGTTAAGACGGCTTGACAGAGTGGATCTTGGTAAATACTCGGTTACTTAAAAAGTAAATACTGTAGGAGCCTAGACTAAAAACAAAGAAAAAGGTAATCGGCCATGTAAAAAGTATAGGAGCCATTAATCCAATAAAAAGTAACGCTGTAACCACTTCAAGTACGCGAAAGAAGTTACCGTCATATCTCATCATAATTTTCACCAATTTCCCATATTTTTTGGTAGTACGATAAGTCAAACATAGATTTTTTATAAAAGAATTCATATTAACCTAGCAATTTTATAAGGCAAAATTGGAATAAATAAATTAATCTTTTTCTTCTTTTCTATTATTTAATTTTAAATGAAAACGTGTTATTGTGGAAGTGGGCCGTACAACTTTTTTATTACAAAATTAGGAAAATGATAAATCCTTTGAAATTAGTCGATAGGAGGAGAAAGCTTTGCGGATTGTCATTATTGGTGGAAGCGGTCACATTGGGACTTATCTTATTCCAAGGCTTGTAAGCGCAGGACACGAAGTAATAAACATTAGCCGGGGAAAGAGTTCTCCATACCATTCCAGTCAAGTATGGAATGGTGTACAACAAGTGGTTTTAAATCGAAGTGAGGAAGAAAAGAGCGGCCAGTTTGGCAAAAAGGTCCTTGAGCTCTATCCCGATGTTGTCATCGATTTAATTTGTTTTTCTCTTGAAAGTGCGAAACAAATAGTAGAATCACTTGAAGGGAAAATCAAGCACTTTATTAGTTGTGGAACAATATGGGTTCATGGCCATAGCAAGGAAGTACCTGTAACAGAAGATCAATCACGTAGTCCATTTGGTGACTATGGGATACAGAAGGCTGAAATTGAATCCTATTTACTGGAAAAAGCAAGGCAAGATGGTTTTCCAGCTACTGTCCTTCATCCAGGCCATATCGTGGGCCCTGGCTGGGTGCCGTTAAATCCGGCTGGACACTTTAATCCACAAGTGTTTGTCAAATTAGCGAATAGGGAAGAGGTTTGTTTACCTAATTTCGGCTTGGAAACGGTTCACCATGTGCACGCCGACGATGTAGCACAGTCTTTCGCAAAAGCAGTTGAAAATTGGAATGCTTCGATTGGAGAAAACTTTCATGTCGTCTCGCCAGCTGCATTAACATTGCGAGGATACGCAGAAGAAGCAGCATCCTGGTTTGGTCAATCAGCAAACCTAAATTATTTACCTTGGAATGAATGGCGTCTTACTGTAGAGGAGAATGAGGCAAATGCGACATGGGATCACATCGCTCATAGTCCAAACTGTAGTATTGAAAAGGCGAAGCGTCTTTTGAATTATCAGCCTCGTTACAGTTCCTTAGAAGCTGTTCGTGAATCAGTCATGTGGCTAATTAATCAAGGAGTCGTCAAGATAAATTAATACATTGGATCAATGTCAGTATATTTTTTACTTACAGTTGTGGAGGGATACTAATGAATTATCGATTACTTGGAAAAACAGGCTTAAAAGTTTCTGAAATAGGATATGGAGCTTGGGGGATTGGGAACACAGGATGGCTTGGTGCAAAAGATGATGAGTCCTTAAAGGCGCTGCACAAATCAATTGACTTAGGTCTAAATTTTATTGATACCGCATTAGGTTATGGAAACGGTCACAGCGAGCGTTTAGTGGGACAAGTAATGAGAGAACGTCAAGAAACTATCTATGTATCTACCAAAATACCACCTAAAAATAGAATTTGGCCTGCTCAGCCAGGTGTTATTTCAGCCGAAGCATTCCCTAAGGAATATATTATTACTTGTACAGAGGAAAGTTTACGAAATCTTGGAATAGAAACGATAGATGTTCAACAGTTTCATGTTTGGTCAGATGATTGGGTAAATCAAGGAGATTGGCTTGAAGCAATAGAACAGCTAAAGAAACAAGGGAAAATCAAATATTTTGGCGTTTCAATTAATGACCATCAGCCTGAAAATGCGATCAAGCTCATTGAGACAGGTCTTGTTGACACGGTTCAAGTAATCTATAACATTTTTGACCAAGGCCCAGAAGATGCCCTATTGCCAGCTTGTGAGAAACATAAAGTTGGAGTTATAGTTCGTGTACCTTTAGATGAAGGCGGTCTCACCGGTAGAATTACCCCAGAAAGCCAATTTGAAGAGGGGGACTTTAGAAATAATTATTTTAAGAATGAAAGGAAACTAGAGGTCTACAACCGTGTCCAAAGTATCGTCACAGATTTGAATATTTCGGTCGATGATATGGCTGAAACAGCATTAAGATATATTCTAAGCCATAGTGCTGTATCAACAGTAATTCCTGGAATGCGTTCCATAAGAAATGTGGAAAGAAACTGTAAGGTTCGAGACGGAAAGGGGCTTTCTATAGAAGCTGTTGAAAAATTAAAATCCCATCGTTGGGTTCGTAATTTTTATCAAGCTTAATAATATAAGAGAGATATTAAATTATATGAGATCCATCATTCATTTGGATGTTGTGCAAAACGATGGATCCGTAATCATTTGTCCGAGGATGTAAGTTTAGTCAGAATTTCTGACCATCTACAATTTAGTCTTAACTATTTTAGCCAATTATTTAAGCAGGTAACAGGTGAGACCTTTATTTCTTATACTACTACTCAAAGATTTGAGCGGTCCAAGGAATTATTAAGAGATAATAGATTGAAAATTTCGGAAATAGCAAATCAAGTAGGATATACAGATGGTTCCGCTAGCTGTTAAAGCAGACGGTGAAACTCCCTATATTTGGCCAAACAAGACATTTGTAAACTTGTAATTAGGCCCAGCAAGCAAATACCATCAATTTAGACTGTTATTAACTTATTAATCTCTTAATATATTAAAGGGAAAAAATAATCATAGTATATTCTTGATACCAGGAGGAACGGAAAAGTGGAAAAAACTGTATTTAAAACTAAAACTCTGCCACTAAACAAGGTTAAAATTAATGATCCATTCTGGTCTTATTACATTAACTTAGTCAGGGATGTTGTTGTTCCCTATCAATGGGACGCCCTTAATGACCGAATTGCGGATGCAGAACCAAGCTGCGCGATAAAAAATTTTCAAATCGCAGCTGGTGAAGAAGTGGGAGAATTCCATGGGATGGTCTTCCAAGATAGTGATGTGGCTAAATGGCTTGAAGCGGTTGGGTACTTGCTTTCAGTAGAACGAGACGAAGAACTTGAAAAAATTGCCGATGGAATAATTGATATTATTGCAAAAGCCCAATTAGAGGATGGATATTTAAACACCTATTATACATTAAAAGAGCCTGGTAAACGGTGGACAGACCTTAGTGAATGTCATGAATTGTATTGTGCCGGTCATATGATTGAAGCTGCTGTTGCTTATTATCAAGCAACGGGAAAAAGAAAAATACTGGATGTGGTGATTAAATTTGCTGATCATATAGATGATGTTTTTGGCACAGAACCTGGAAAGCTTCGTGGTTATGATGGACATCAAGAAATTGAATTGGCGCTGATAAAACTATACGAAGTGACCTCAAACGAAAAATATTTACGATTAAGCCAATATTTCTTAGAGGAAAGAGGGAGAAAGCCACATTTCTATGATGAGGAATTCGAAAAAAGAGGTGGTACCCATCATTGGCCAGATTCTTGGATGATCCGAAATAAGGAGTACAGCCAAGCCCATAAGCCTGTTAATGAACAAAATAAGGCTGTAGGCCACGCAGTCAGATTCGTTTATATGTGTACTGGAATGGCCCATCTGGCTGCTGAAACCGGTAATCGTGACATGTATGAGGCTAGTAAAAGGCTTTGGAACAATATGGTTTCAAAGAATATGTATATCACTGGAGGAATTGGTTCCCAAAGTCATGGAGAAGCCTTTTCAACTGATTATGACCTTCCAAATGATACGGTTTATGCGGAGACTTGTGCTTCTATTGGGTTAATTTTCTTTGCGCAACGAATGCTGCATGTAGAACCAAATAGTCAGTATGCTGATGTAATGGAAAGAGCTTTATATAATACCGTACTAGCAGGTATGGGGCACGATGGAAAAAGCTTTTTCTATGTGAATCCACTTGAAGTTGAGCCACATGCCTGTGAATCCAATCATATTTACCACCATGTGAAACCTACTCGTCAAGGATGGTTTGGCTGTGCCTGCTGCCCGCCGAACGTAGCGAGGCTGCTTGCTTCTTTAGGACAATATGTTTATTCTGTTCGTGAAAATACAGTCTATACCCATTTATATATAAGTGGTCAGGCAGAAATTGAACTGGACGGTAATCGGCGTTTAATCTTGGAACAAGAAACAAATTATCCATGGAGCGGCAATATTCAATTTACCATTAGGGCGGATCAAGAATCTGAACTTACTCTTGCGCTGCGTATCCCGGATTGGTGTGAGAACGCAGAAATCTCCATAAATGGTGAACTGCGGTCAGTATGTGGTCTTATGATCGACGGGTATGCAATGGTAAAGGGTACCTGGAAAACAGGTGACCAAATCAATTTGGTTCTTTCTATGCCGATTGTACGTATGAAAGGACATCCACTAGTACGTCAAACGGCAGGAAAAGTTGCCCTTCAAAGAGGTCCACTAGTATATTGCTTAGAAGAGGCAGACAATGGTTCAAATCTACATCAACTGTTATTACCTTCAGATGGAAGGCTTGAAGTAGAGGAAGAAAACCTGCTTGGCGGAATGAAGGTGATTACAGGAGAGGCAATTAAACGGAAAACAGAAAATTGGGGTCAAGCTTTGTATAGACGTAACGTAAATGTAGAAGCAGAATCAGTATCTATAAAGTTTATTCCGTATTTTGCTTGGGCTAATCGTGGATTAGGTGAGATGCAAGTGTGGGTTAACGAAAAAGAAACACTTTAGGATATAGACCTTGAGGGTACTTTACCTTCGAGGTCTTTCAATTTCATTCTTTCGTTTAATATAGAGGAAAAGTCCACAAATATGTGGACCATTTTATTCAGCTCTTACATCATATATTATGCTTGCGATAATGTCCTGATTATAATTTCCAAAATTCTTACCGTAAATGGTTAAACCACCAATATCGCTTTTATTATCTAAACCTAGTTTTAATTTAATTTCAGATTTTCTGTTTAGACCAATATCTTCAAGAGTGACATCCGAAATACGAAAGCCATCGATAAATGTTCCATTTTTATTGATGCGAAGAAGCTTAAGCAAGCCATATTGATTTAATTCTGTAGGCCACCAGTCGGGATTATAAATGCCTTTTACTCCTCCAAAGTCACCTGGTGACGTCCAAAAACCTAATTCAATATCATTAATATAAAAGTAAATGTCAGATGGCCAGTCGTTATTGTAGCTTGGGGCTTCGGAACTTAATTCAAAACTAAACTTCAATTCTTTAAATTCCTGATTCGCTTTAAGATAATTAGGTATTCGATATTCAAGAAATCCTCTATTTAGCCAGATAATACCTGCATTTATATGCTGGGGATCAGCAAAATAACGCGGGTCATCAAATTCTCCAATGATGGTATCTTTTGTTGCCAGACCACAAGTAGGCTCCGAATGAAAATTACAGTAATGTCCCACTTCTATATGGTATTCATAAAAATTCTCCACGGCTGTTTTATTTTGCAATTCAACCGTTAATAAATCCTCATTTATATAACAAATTTTTTGATTCCCATGTTTGCCTACAGCAGTAGTTATTGCAATTAACCCACTTTCCTCTAACTTTTTAATGTGCATGGTTATTGCACCGTTAGATAGCTTTAATTTTTGGGCAATATCATTTAAATTAAGACTTCCATGATTAGATAATAGAGTTAAAATTTCTATGCGTATTTCGGAACTCAAAGCTTTAAAAATATTTATTCCAGATTGCAATTCTTTGATATGAATCATAATACTCCCCCCTTTAATACAATTTATTTTAAATAAGCATAAAATAAAATAAGGAAAATGAAAAGGGGAATGAAGAAAATAAATAATCATAAACAAAGGAAATATATTAATAGATTTTAAAGTATAAAAAGAAATAGGAGTGTTTATATGAAATGTTTATTTTATTAAGAAAACGAATACATTTTATATTGACATAAAACAGCTAGGTTATTATTATATAAATATGTAAAATAATTTAATTTTTCATAAAATAAAACTTTCTCTCCTTCCTGAAAACTAAAAAACTACCTTGGATATCAAAGAGGAAGTAACGATTTATTTTTTGGACAATTAGATAGAAAGATAAAATACATATTTGAGAGGATGAAGATGATGACTCAAAAGGCAAAAATGATACTTGAAAAGGATTTTAAAATTTCGGAGATTGATAATCGTATATATGGTTCTTTTATCGAACACCTTGGACGTGCTGTGTATGGCGGGATCTATGAGCCAGGTCACCCTCAAGCAGATGAAAATGGATTTAGACAAGATGTTATTGAAATGGTAAAAGAGCTACAGGTTCCGATTGTCCGCTACCCAGGAGGGAACTTTGTTTCAGGTTATAACTGGGAGGATGGCGTAGGACCAGTTGAGAATCGCCCTCGTCGACTAGAATTAGCTTGGCGTACTACTGAAACTAATGAAATCGGTACCAATGAGTTTATGAAGTGGGCAAAGTTAGTAAATGCTGATGTAAACATGGCAGTGAATTTAGGAACGCGCGGGATTGATGCAGCTAGAAATCTTGTAGAATATTGCAATCATCCAAGTGGTTCTTATTATAGTGATCTACGTATTTCACATGGTTACAAGGAGCCACATAAAATTAAAACATGGTGCTTAGGAAACGAAATGGACGGCCCATGGCAAATTGGTCATAAGACAGCAGCAGAATATGGTCGGGTTGCACAAGAGGCAGCAAAGGTTATGAAGTGGGTTGATCCAACTATTGAACTAGTTGCATGTGGAAGCTCTCACAGAAATATGCCAACGTTTGCTGAATGGGAAGCTACCGTTCTGGACCACACCTACGATCATGTTGAATTTATCTCGCTCCATCAATACTATGGAAATAGAGACAATGAAATTTCAAACTACTTAGCACTTTCTCTTGAAATGGATGACTTTATACGCTCTGTTATTTCTATCGCTGATTATATTAAAGCGAAAAAGCGCGGGAAGAAGAATATAAATCTATCATTTGATGAATGGAATGTTTGGTACCACTCCAATGAGGCAGATAAATTAATTGAGCCATGGAGCATTGCACCTCCACAACTTGAAGACCATTATAATTTTGAGGATGCTCTATTGGTTGGTTGTATGCTTATAACGATGTTAAAACATGCTGACCGCTTAAAAATTGCATGTCTTGCTCAATTGGTAAACGTCATTGCACCAATTATGGCTGAAGATAATGGAGAAGCTTGGAAACAAACTATTTTCTATCCATACATGCATACATCTGTATATGGCCGTGGAGTTTCCTTAAATCCAATTATTTCTAGTCCAAAATACGATAGTAAAGATTTCACTGATGTTCCTTATCTGGAGTCAACAGCAGTTTATAATGAAGAAAACGAACTATTAACAATCTTTGCTGTAAACCGCCATCTAGAAGAAGGGTTACACTTAGAATGCGATATTCGTAACTTTGAAGGATACAAGGTAGTTGAACATATTGTTCTTGAGAACGATGATTTAAAACAAACTAATTCAGTTAAAGGTACACTAGTTGCTCCTCATTCAAACGGCAATGCCACTAGTGAAGGCGGCTTAGTTACTGCAGTGTTACCAAAATTATCTTGGAATGTTATCCGCTTAGCTAAAAAATAATTTTTAAACAAAACTATATCTTGCTTATGCAAGATATAGTTTCTCTATATTCAAAAATTAATAATGAGCGCTTGTTATATGTTGGTAAATAGTTAAATATGAAAGAACGTGTGGTGCATTTAAATGACTGAAATTATTGAAGGTAAAGAAGGGGAAAATTGCCTAGAAACTTAGTAAATGACCCTTATTAAGGTCCAAAAGCAACAAAGTTTACGAAAAGAGCCTTAAAAAAGAAGGAGCTGGGAATACTCATGAAGCATCATACCTTGGTAAAAACACCTCCACTAGGATGGAATAGCTGGGATTGTTATGGAGCAACGGTAAGGGAAGAGGAAGTAAAAGGTAATGCTGAATATATGGCAGAGTATTTAAAGGCATATGGCTGGGAATATGTTGTAGTAGATATACAGTGGTATGAACCAGGTGCGAAGTCTTCTGTCTATAGACCATTTGTACCTCTAGAAATGGATGAATACTCAAGGTTAATGCCGGCAGTTAATCGGTTTCCATCTGCTAAGGATGGAAAGGGCTTCAAGGCATTGGCCGATTATGTCCATAGCCTAGGATTAAAATTTGGCATTCATATCATGCGTGGTATACCGCGGCAAGCGGTTCATGCAAATACACCGATTCTTGGAACAGATAAAAGAGCAAGAGACATAGCCCATCCTAATTCCATTTGCCCTTGGAACACTGACATGTATGGGGTTGATGCATCTAAAGAAGGTGCACAAGAATACTATAATACATTGTTTAACTTGTACGCAGACTGGGGAGTTGATTTTGTAAAGGTCGATGATATTGCAGCATCAAGGCTATATCATTTTCATAAAGATGAGATTGAACTTATTCGTAGGGCAATCGATCAGTGCGGCAGGGAGGTTGTTCTAAGTCTGTCACCGGGTCCGGCTCCTCTAGAATATGCAGAAGTTTTAAAAGTAAATGCGAATATGTGGAGAATGACAGATGACTATTGGGATCATTGGGAACTTTTAAAAGATATGTTTGAACGGTGTGAAAAGTGGAATGTGCACACTGGACCTGGGCATTGGCCGGATTGTGATATGTTACCATTGGGGCATATTGGCATACGTTCAGTTGATGGTGGCGGCGAAGACCGTTGGACTCGATTCACCAAGGAAGAGCAAGTAACAATGATGACTTTATGGTCGATCTTCCATTCCCCACTTATGTTTGGGGGAGAGCTACGCGATAACGATCAATGGACTCTTTCCTTGCTAACAAATAAAGAAGTACTGCATGTAAATCAACATAGCCACAGCAATCGCCTCATCTATCGTAACGAAGACAAGATTGTCTGGACGGCAAAAGATGACGATGGTAATACCTTTGTTGCATTGTTTAACATAGGTGAAAGCGAGCTTGAAGTAGGTTTTACATGGAGTCAATTGGGGCTGCAGTCAGAAAAAAGAGTGAAAGATATTTGGTCAGGGATAGATAAAGGTAGATTTAATCATGAATATAAACAAATATTACCTCCTCATGGTTCTATTCTCTTAAGACTCTATTAATAATTAGTAAGCTAATAAAGACCCCTAATTTGGTACAAATCCATTAATTAGGGGTTTAAAGTGTAAATTATTTAAAAAGGCACATCTTATGAAAGTACATACAAACAATTACAAATCCTCTATTTTTTCATTATTTACTGGTCCTGTTGAATTTCTTATCACCAATTCTGGTTCGTAAATCGTGGAATGCTTATTACCTTCTGTATTTTGGCTTTCTACAGCAGCGACGATCCATTTTGCTGCTTCAATTCCCATTTGCATTTTAGGGTGGGATACGGAAGTCAGCTTTGTTTCCGTTGCCTCCGCTAGATAAGAATCATCGTAACCTACAATTGAAATGTCTTCAGGAACCTTTAAATTTAAGTCTCTTAATATGTTTAATATAAATAATGCAACCTGGTCATTATAGCAAATGATTCCCGTTGGCCTTGAGTCATTTGAAGTTAATAAGTCTTCCAGTTTTCTTCGCAAGTAATCCAGTTCTCCAGTGGAAAAAGTAAGAATCAAATCAGGTGACAAGGAGAGATTATTCTCCCTATATGCCTGAATATAGCCTTGCATTCTGTGTCCTCCCTGTAGGTCGTCCGATTTAAAGATACCCAATATTTTTTTATGCCCAAGCTTGATTAGATGCTCAGTTGCAATAAACCCTCCCTTATCATCATTAACCATTAGATGTGGAGGATTTAACTGTGGATAAAATTGGTTAATCATTAAATAGGGGATTTTTAACTGTTCTAATTCCAAATAATAATTAATATTAGGATTAAAGCTGCTGCTTCTTGTAGGTTCAATGATAAGACCATCAACATTTCTGCTTAGCATACTTTGCAAACATTGTTTCTCTTTTTCAAGGTTATTATCTGTACATGAAAAGGTTAAGGAATAACCTTTTTCTGCTAAATAGGATTCTATTCCTTTAATAATGGATGGAAAAATATAATCAGAAATATAGGTTGTAATAACACCAATGTTTTTACTATTCGCAGCTCTGCTTAGTTTTGGGCTTGGGTCTTGGGTATCGATTATTCGATTAGAGCAAAATGTACCTGCGCCCTGTTCTCTATATAACCATCCTTCATGTACCAAATCCCCTACAGCTTGGCGGACCGTATGTCGACTAACACTGAACATTTTTACCAGTTCATTTTCCGAATATATTTTTTCCCCAGGTTTGATTTCTCCGTTCGTGATCCATTCCTTTATCGTGTCTTTCAGTAAAAGCTGCTTAGTTTTCTTTTGCATAACCTACCACGCTTTCAACACTTAATAACTTATGCGTACAAATTCATTTTTAATTTTAATTATACATCATTACAGTAAAAAGTATATAAAATCTAATGTTCACTAGATAATTAAAGATGATCCTTAAATTACTTCTCTAGTTTGGAATGTTAATTTAACCTGTTATATAGGTCGTTTCATTACAGTCATAAACAATCTTTTCCTTAGTGTGTGAAATATTATAAATTTAGGTTCGATTTTGATATTTATCAGTAAGTTTTTGCATGCTAAAATCACGTTATAAAGCTTAAAAAATGAAGGAATAAGCTTGTTTTTTTATGATATTACTTTTATGCAAGAAAGGAAAGTATCTTTGGAAATTAAAACTGTTTTTAAAAGAAAGGATGAGGGACTAGTGAAAGTAGCAATGAGGGGAACAACACCAGTCAAGCACGTTTTAGTAGAAGATCATTTCTGGAAAAAGTATAAACAGATTGTTGCAAATGGGGTTATCCCCTTATCGATGGAAAGCATTAAATGATGAACTTCCAAATACGGAACCAAGTCATGCGATAGAAAATTTTAGAATAGCAGCGGGAGAGTTGCTGTTCCTTACTATGCCTGGTGCAACCGCGAAACAGGGGAAATGCGTGTTTGGATCTATGAATCTTAAAAGTTAATGAAAAAACCTCCATTCATGAATGGAGGTTTTAAAGTTATTCGTAAATCCTTGAAAAAGTCATGAAACAATACATTCATTTTTTATAGAAGAAGTAGAATCTCTTACCACCAATTCAGGTTCATAAACGATGGACTGTAGATGGTTACCATCATAGTTTTTATTTTCAACAGCTGAAACAATCCATTTAGCAGCCTGAATACCCAACTCAATTTTTGGATGGGTAACACTTGTAAGTTCTGTTGCTTCAGCTAAAAACGAATCATCAAATCCTATAATTGATATGTCTTCAGGTGCATTTAGGTCTAACTCTCTAAGACAATTTAACACGGAAATTGCTATTTGATCATTATAACAAATGATTCCAGTAGGCATTACATCAGAAGTCAATAACAGTTGTTTTACTTTTTCAATTAAAGTTTCATTCTGTTCCTCTGTAAAATAATTAATCATCAACTCGGGTGATAATGGAATGTTATTTTCTCTATGAGCCTCAATAAACCCCTGCATACGATAAACTCCTTGCAGATCATCTGCTTTAAAAATGCCAATAATTTTTTGATGACCGAGTTTAATTAAATGTTCTGCAGCTAAAAGTCCGCCCTTTTGATCGTTAACAATGATATGAGGCGGGACCAATTGAGGATAGAATTGGTTAATCATTAAGTATGGTATGTTATTTTGTTCCAGTTCCAAGAAAAAATTAATATTAGGATTGAAGCTGCCGCTTTTAGTAGGTTCTACAATAAGCCCGTCTATATTTCTGCTAAGCATGCTTTGCAGACATTGCTTTTCTTTCTCAATATCATTATCTGTACAAGCAAAGGTTAATGAATACCCTTGTTCAGTTAAATACGATTCAATTCCTTTAATGATAGAGGGGAAAATATAATCAGAAATGTAGGTGGTAATTACACCGATATTTTTACTATTAGTATTTTGGATTTTATTTTCGGGGAGTTTTTGATGCGATTTTTGACCTGAACAAAAGGTCCCAGCACCTTGCTCTCTATATAACCATCCCTCATGAACCAAGTCACCGATGGCTTGTCTAACGGTATGTCTGCTTACACCAAACTTTTTGACAAGTTCATTTTCAGAATATATCTTCTCGCCTGGCATCACTTGACCACTTGTGATCCATTCAGTGATTTTTTCTTTAACCATATTATATTTTGTTTTTTGCGCCAACTAATGCCACCTCCTTGTCCTGTACGAACAATCACACACTTGTCCTTACAAGTATCTTGTGAGAATAATATTATCAAAAAAACAATCAATTTACCATTGATAAAATTAGAAAAATATCAATATTTTTTTATAAATTTGGAAAATCTACTTTAGATATTAATTATTCGGTCAAAAATCGTCAGTTTATTCTAAAAATTTTATTGACATGTACGAACGAGCGAATTATTATAAAGGCAAGGAATACGCTTTCATTTTTCTTTCTAAACACAAATATAATAAGATAAGGAGGAAATTGGTAGATAAGTTGCATCATATACGTACAAATTTGAGACAACTAAGAATTCTTTTTATCTGTAATTCGTATTTTCCAATTTAAAACGATTTTGCTTTTAGAACATGTAAGTCCTGAGATTAAAATTAATTTAACTTGAGGTGTATACAATGAAAAAAGAGTTTGCTAGTCCTCGTAAATTACTTTCTGTACTATTAATATTTTTCCTTGTTTCATCTTTAGCTCTCGCAGGTTGTAGTTCGAAGAATTCATCTGCCGAGACTAAAACAAAAGATGGAAAAACAAAATATACCATGTGGACCTTCGTACAGGTACATGCTGATTATTGGAAAGATGCAGCAGAAACTTGGAACAAAAATCACCCTAAACAACAAATTGAATTAAAAATCAACGTTTTACCTTTCGATCAAATGAACCAAAAGTTACAAGTGGCATTGAACTCAGGCAATGGCGGTCCAGATATTGCCGATGTTGAAATTGGTCAATTCGCTAAGTATACAAAATCTAACAACCCTCCTTTTAAAGACATGACGAAAGAAGTTGAACCTTTCGTACCGAACCTAGTGAAATCACGTACTGATAACTACACTGTTGATGGTAAAATCTATGGTTTAGATTACCATGTAGGAACTACTCTTGTTTATTACAATATGGATATTATGAATAAAGCTGGTATTGATCCTGCAACAATAAAAACATGGGATGATTATATTAACGCTGGAAAAGTTGTGAAAGAAAAAACTGGAAAGTATATGACTTCAGCTGAAACAAGTGCTGGATTTGTTTTTACGTCCATGGTAGCTCAACAAAAATCTGATTTGGTGAAGGATGGTAAATCTAACCTTAGTGCACCAGAAAATGTAAAGGCCCTTCAAACAATTCAAAGTATGCTTAAAACTGGAATTGCGAAAACGGCTGAGGGTGGACACCAAGATAATGAAGAATACTATGCTGCCTTCAACAAAGGTGAATATGCATCTGTTGTAATGCCAGCATGGTACATGAGCCGTATGGTTGGTTTCATGCCTAAGCTTAAAGGGAAAATTCAAATAACTGGTCTTCCAATCTTTAAAGAGGGTGATTTACGCTCTGCTGGACTAGGTGGAACCGCAACTGTTGTAACAAATCAAGCTCATGACACTGCGTTAGCTAAAAAATTCGTGGTAGAGTCAAAAGCAGGAAAAGAAGGTTCTATTAAAACTTGGACAATTCTTGGTTTTGACCCAATTCGTTCAGATGTTTGGACAAGTGATGAATTAGCTGCACCAAATAAATTTACTGATTACTTTGGAACAGATATTTTCAAGCAAATGGCTGCATTCAAAGATGAAGTTGGTGGATTGAGCGTTACTAACAATAGTTACCCTATTATTAACGATGAATTCCTAACAAACGGTTTGCCTAAAATTATGAAAAAACAGGCTAATGTAGAGGATACTCTAAAAGCACTTGATGCAGCAGCAGATAAACGGATTGCTGCAGGAAAATAATAATCATTATTAATCGGAAGGAGGAGGGAGGCTTTCCCTCCTCCTTCCGTAACGTTAATAAGACACAAATTAGACATGCGTCAATTGATCTTTTAAGGAGTGAATTAGTATGTCCTCGAGTATAGTACAAATTGATAAAAATCCGCAGATTTCAACAGAAACAAAGAAAAAAATTAACATGCAAAAGGTTGCTCCCTATATTTTTGTCTCACCGTTCATTATTATCTTTGCCCTCTTTTCTTTATATCCATTTATCAATTCTATCATTATGAGTTTTCAAAGAATTGAAGGCATGAATGAGACAACATTTATAGGTTTACAAAACTATCGACGTTTGATTACTGACCCGGTATTCTACAAGGCACTATGGAATGTTGCAAGATATACGTTTTGGACCATTCTTATCTTAATTCCATTACCACTGCTTCTTGCCGTTGTTATGAATCATGAAAACACAAAATTTAAATCTCTGTTTAGATCGGTATTTTTTCTGCCAGTTTTAACTTCGACAGTTATTGTCGGACTAGTATTTAAATTTGCATTCAGTAAAGAAGCTTCTGGTGTATTCAACAGCTGGCTCGATCACTTCAACATTGGACCTATTGATTGGTTAAATGGTTCAGGCACTGGTATGTTTGCTCTAGTACTTGTTTGTGTATGGCGTTGGATGGGTGTTAATATGATCTACTTTTTATCCGGACTCCAAAGTATACCGAAGGACCTTTATGAATGTGCTGAAATTGATGGTGCAAATACATGGGTTAAATTTAAACATATCACACTGCCGATGGTAAAACCGATCACAACTTATGTTTTAACAATCTCAATTCTAGGAGGATTCTCTCTCTTTAATGAAACTTATGTTTACTGGGGGGCTGCATCGCCAGATAATATTGGTACAACGTTTTTAACCTACATTTATAAATCAGCTTTTAGTGATGGAGACTTGGGTTATGCATGTACGTTGGGTGTCGCCATGTTTGTTATTGTGGTTGTGATCAATTTAATTCAAGTTTCAGTTAGAGGCTTATTTAAGGAGGATTAATATGAAAACCAGAAAAAGAATCTCTTCTATTATCACAACAGTAGTGCTAGCCATTGTTGGATTTCTTATCCTAATCCCTTTTTGGTTTTTATTGATTTCTTCATTTAAAAACTCTGCCGATATATTTGGACAAGGTTTGAATATTCATTTGGATTTTTCAAAAATGACCATTAGTAATTACGGAAAGCTGTTAACAAACAACGACGGAATCTTTTTAACATGGTTTAAGAATAGTGCATTAATCACAATTGTTCAGACAGTGGCCGTACTGGCGTTTTGTTCAATGGTTGGGTATGGGTTGGCTCAATATCGCTTTAAAGGAAGAAATTTCATTTTTATGCTTGTCTTGATCATGTTAATGGTACCTGGAGATATTTTGTTAATTCCAATGTACAAATTAATGACCAATTTAGGTTTAATGGACACTTTTGCAGGGGTTATTTTACCTGGTATCATACCGCCTGCGACCGTTTTCTTTTTTAGACAATATGCGATTGGGATCCCTCATGACTTTGCAGAGGCTGCTAGAATCGATGGAGCAGGCGAGTTTCGTATCTTTTTCCAAATTTATGCTCCAATGATGAAACCTGCTTTTGGAGCTATGACGATAATGACATCAATGGGAGCTTGGAATAGTTTCCTTTGGCCATTAATTGTCATGAGATCAGATGAAAACCTTGTTATACCTGCTGGATTGCTGACAGCCATGACGCCTTACGGAAACAATTACGATATTGTGTTCTCAGGGTCAATGATGTCAATTATTCCAATCATTATTCTTTTCTTATTCAATCAAAAGTCATTTATTTCTGGTATGACAATCGGCGGGGTAAAAGGTTAATTTTAGTATTAGAAGAGGTGTTAATGCATGAATAACAAAAACTTATTCGTTAAAACTACTAATATGATTTGGACATTATTTGTAATCGGCCTTTGCGCTTTGGTAACGAGTAGTTTACTTGTTTTTCTTATCCTAAGTGTGAAATTAAATACTATAACACTTGTGTTTTATTTAATTGGTTTGTTACTAGTTGGTCCGACTATGGGGGCTATTTTTCAGGCCGTCTTTCAAACATTAAATGAAACAGACAGTAAGGTAATTAAAACTTATTTTCATTTCTATTTGAGCGGTTTTAAGTTCTCCTTGTTGTTATGGCTGCCTTATTATTTCTTAATGATCATTTTGTGTGCAGATCTCTATTTTGTATCTTTAAACGGTAAGGGAACCATATTAATACCTCTTTTATTACTAATAGTCGTCTTATCAATGATAAGTTACGTGTATGCCCTAATTCTCTATAGCAAATTTGTGATGAAAATAAAGGATATTATAAGATTTTCCTTGTTTTTATTAGTCAATCGGCCATTAAAATCATTAATCATCATATTCTTGCTTCTAGCACTTTACCAATTTTATAAACACTTCGGTAATTTTGCTATATTCTGGGGATTCCCGTTATTTTCAATGCTTTCGTTTCTGTTTTTACGCAAATTGTTAATACAGATTGAAATAAAATATGTTAACTAGTATTTAGATTGGTAAAGTACACGCCATTCAAAAAGAATACTGAAATTTTTTTATCAATTAATTATTGGAAATCAATTAGAATAGTGCTAGAATCATAATTATGGTTATACGTACAAGTTTGGTTTTGTGGATGCTTGTAAGTATGAGTGAGAATTTTTGTAGCGAATTCTTAGGTGAAAGGTGATATTTATATGGTTAAATATTCGATTGGCGTAGATTACGGTACACAATCAGGAAGAGCGGTACTTGTTGAAGTAGGAACAGGCCGAGAAGTGGCCACAGCTGTAAAACCATACACACATGGGGTAATGGATGAATTCCTCCCAAATGGAACGACCAAATTAGAGCATGACTGGGCCCTGCAGCATCCTGCAGATTATCTTGAAGTATTACAGGTAACCATACCTGAAGTATTAAAAAGCGCACAAGTTTCAGCAGACGATGTGATCGGCTTAGGAATTGACTTTACTGCTTGTACGGTCCTTCCGATTGATGCAAATGGAACACCATTATGCTTTAAAGATGAATTTATTAATCACCCACATAGTTATGTAAAGCTTTGGAAGCATCATGCCGCACAAGATGAAGCCAATCGCTTAAACGAAATTGCCGAAGAACGCGGCGAAAAGTTTTTACAGCGTTATGGCGGGAAAATTTCTTCGGAATGGTTATTTCCAAAAGTATGGCAGATTCTAAATGAGGCTCCTGAAATTTATGAAGCGACAGATCTAATATTAGAGGCAACTGACTGGGTAATTTCAGAATTAACAGGAGAAATCAATTGCAACAGTTGTACAGCTGGATACAAAGCGATTTGGCATAAACAAGACGGATACCCGTCCAATGAATTCTTCAAAGCGCTAGATCCTCGTTTGGAAAATGTAGTCGAAGAAAAACTTTCTACTAAAATTGTTCCTATTGGATCAAAAGCAGGTGAAATTACTGAAAAGGCGGCTAAACTTACAGGTCTAAAACCTGGTACTGCCGTAGCTGTTGCAAACGTAGATGCTCACGTTGCTGTTCCAGCCGTAGGTATTACTGAACCAGGTAAATTGTTGATGATTATGGGAACCTCTACTTGCCACATTCTATTGGGAGAAGAAGAAAAGATTGTTCCAGGTATGTGTGGTGTTGTTGAGGATGGCGTAATCCCTGGATTTATGGGCTATGAAGCAGGTCAATCCTGTGTTGGTGACCACTTCGAATGGTTTACAGAAAACTGTGTGCCTGTAAGCTACCACGAGGAAGCAAAAGAAAGAGGAATTAACATCCACCAATTATTAACGGAAAGAGCAAGTCAGTTACAAGTTGGTGAAAGCGGTCTCCTTGCTTTAGATTGGTGGAACGGTAACCGTTCCACCCTTGTCGATGCCGACCTTACTGGTGTCCTTCTTGGTGCAACTCTATTAACCAAGCCGGAAGAAATTTATCGTGCATTGATTGAAGCCACTGCATATGGTACTCGAATGATTGTAGAGACGTTCCGTAAATATGGTGTACCAGTAAATGAAGTATATGCAGCTGGTGGTATTGCTGAGAAAAATACGATGATGATGCAAATATATGCGGATGTATTAAATATGGATATTAAAATCTCAGCTTCTTCACAAACTCCAGCCCTAGGCTCAGCGATGTTTGGTGCTGTTGCAGCAGGAAAAGAGCGCGGCGGATATGACAGCATTACAGATGCAGCCAAGGATATGGGCAGAGTAAAGGATTATGTTTATCAGCCAATTAACGATCAAGCTCAGGTGTACGATCAACTCTTTACTGAATATGCACGCCTATACGACTACTTTGGCCGCGGCGAAAACAATGTGATGAAAACCTTGAAAAAGATTAAAAAAGATAGCTCCTTAGGGAAGAAGGAGGAAGAAACAGTATGTTAGAGCGTTTGAAAAGAGAGGTTCTGGAAGCTAACTTAGCTCTTCCAGAACACGGATTAGTTACGTTTACTTGGGGAAATGTGAGCGGAATTGACCGTGAAACAGGCCTTGTTGTGATTAAACCAAGTGGTGTACCGTACGATGAGCTGCAAATCGATGATCTTGTTGTATTAGATTTAGATGGAAACATCGTGGAAGGAAGCTTAAGACCTTCTTCCGATACACCAACACATCTTGCATTGTATCAGGCATTCCCGCAAATTGGTGGAATTGTTCATACTCACTCCCCAGGAGCAACAAGCTGGGCTCAAGCAGGACGTCCAATTCCAGCACTTGGGACGACACATGCGGATTATTTTTACGGAGAAATTCCTTGTACACGTACCCTATCCCAAGAGGAAACTGATCGTGGATATGAGCTTGAAACAGGCAATGTGATAATTGAAACCTTCGAAAAAGGAGGACTTGACCCTGTTGCATTGCCTGGAATTTTATTATCAGGTCATGCTCCATTTAGCTGGGGAAAAAATGCGGATCAAGCGGTTCATAACGCCGTTGTATTAGAAGAAGTAGCCAAAATGGCGTTAAATACTTTTATGCTCAACCCGCAAATTAAGCCGATCGACCAATTCTTGCTTGATAAACATTATCTTCGCAAGCATGGTGCTAACGCTTATTACGGACAGAAGTAGTCTAATAGTTTACTAAATGCCGTAATCTTTTATAACTTGTACGGATGACTGGTTGTAAAGTACAAATTTAATAAATTACTATAATAATATCTATACCTAGGAGGAATTACAGTGTTAACTACAAAAGCCTATGAATTCTGGTTTGTAACAGGAAGTCAATTATTATACGGAGAAGATGTACTTTGCCAAGTGGAAGAAAACTCAAAAACCATTGTAAATGGATTGGATAGTGATCCTGCTGTTGCTTATAAATTAATTTTTAAATCAGTAGTAAAAGATTCAGATTCAATCCGCAAATTGATCCTAGAAGCAAATGCGGATGAAAATTGTGCGGGAATCATTACTTGGATGCACACATTCTCACCATCAAAAATGTGGATTGCAGGCCTTTCTTCACTACAAAAGCCTTATCTTCATTTAGCTACACAATTTAACCGTGATATCCCTTGGGATTCAATAGATATGGATTTCATGAACTTGAACCAAGCAGCACATGGTGACCGCGAACATGGTTTCATTGCAGCACGTATGAATGTAAAGCGTAAAGTTGTCGTGGGCCATTGGGAAAACCAAGAAGTAAGAGAGCGTGTTGGCGGGTGGATGAGAACAGCGGCTGCATTCCAAGAAAGCAAATCTCTTAAAGTTGCAAGATTTGGCGATAACATGCGCCAAGTAGCGGTAACAGAGGGTGATAAGGTAGAAGCGCAAATCAAGTTTGGCTGGACAGTAAACGGTTATGGTGTAGGCGACCTTGTTCAACGCATGAATGATGTGACAGAAAAAGAAATCGACCAGTTAATGGCTGAATATGAACAGCAATATGATATTACTCCTGAAGGTCTTACTGATGGTCCGGTTCGCGATTCCATCCGTTATCAAATAAGAATCGAACTTGGTATGAAGGCATTTTTAACGGAAGGCGGCTACACTGCATTCACAACTACTTTTGAGGATTTACATGGCATCCGACAGCTTCCTGGTTTAGCGGTGCAGCGTTTAATGGAACAAGGATATGGTTTTGCTGGTGAAGGCGACTGGAAAACGGCAGCTCTTGTAAGACTGATGAAAATTATTGCAGGTAATGAAGGAACATCCTTCATGGAAGATTATACGTATCATTTTGAGCCAGGGAATGAAATGGTTCTTGGTTCTCACATGCTTGAAGTTTGCCCAACCATCTCTGCCACTCGTCCGAAAATCGAGGTTCATCCACTTGGAATCGGCGGTAAAGAGGACCCTGCACGAATTGTATTTGATGGAAAAGGCGGCTGCTCAGCATTGAATGCAACCATCGTGGATCTTGGACATCGTTTCCGTCTTCTTGTGAATGAAGTAGATGCGGTAAAGCTAGAAAAGGATATGCCAAAGCTTCCCGTTGCACGCGTATTATGGAAGACTCAGCCATCTTTAAGTCAAGCAGTTGAAAACTGGATCCAAGCTGGCGGAGCGCACCATACTGGCTTCTCTTATAAGGTAACAACTGAGCAGCTTAGAGACTTTGCGGAACTAGCTGGAATTGAGTTCCTTGTTATTAATAACGACACAGACACTCATGCATTCAACAACGAAATCCGTTGGAATGACGTTATTTTCCGTTAATAAATCACGTTAATTAAGTAACCTTTAAACTATAATCAACAGGGCTATTAGAAAAAAATAGCCCTTATACGAAGTTGATACAAACATTTCTATTGTTATAAGGGGAGATACTTTTGAGTAAAACAGTTGATAAATTACAAGTAGAACAACTTGCGGTCAATACGATTAGGACACTTGCGATTGATGCGATTGAAAAAGCAAAATCTGGTCATCCGGGAATGCCGATGGGTATGGCACCGGCTGGACATGTATTATGGTCTAAAGTCATGAATCATAACCCTGCAAACCCAACATGGTTTAACCGTGACCGCTTTGTTCTTTCTGCAGGACATGGATCGATGTTGTTATACAGCTTATTGCATTTGAGTGGATATGACGTGTCACTCGAAGATTTAAAAGAGTTTAGACAATGGGGAAGCAAAACCCCGGGACATCCTGAATTTGGACATACAGCAGGTGTAGATGCAACGACCGGTCCTTTAGGTCAAGGTGTTGCTATGGGTGTAGGAATGGCGATGGCTGAAGCACATTTATCTTCTGTTTATAATCAAGACAACTTCCCGCTGATTGACCATTATACATATGCAATTTGCGGGGATGGCGACTTAATGGAAGGTGTTTCTGCTGAGGCAGCTTCATTGGCCGGTCACCTGCAATTAGGAAAATTAATATTAATTTATGATTCTAATAATATAACACTTGATGGTGAAGCTAATCTTTCATTTTCTGAAAATGTAGCTCAACGGTTTGAAGCATATGGTTGGCAAGTTCTTCGTGTGGAAGAAGAAAATAACTTAAGTGCGATTGAACAGGCTTTAGTGGAAGCTAAACAAGCGTTGAACAAACCAACCTTAATTGAAGTGAAGACAACGCTAGGCTACGGAAGCCCTAACAAAGGCGGAAAAGGCGGGCATCAAGGTACCCATGGTTCACCGCTTGGTGCAGAGGAAGCTAAACTGACAAAAGAATTTTACGGTTGGCCGCAAGAAGACTTCTTTGTACCAGAGGAAGTAAAGGAGTATTGGCAGGAAGTTAAAACTAGAGGTATCCAAGCTAATCACCTATGGGATCAATTGTTTAATGAGTATAAGCAAACCTACCCTGAATTAGCTGAACGACTTGAAAGAGAACTGAAAGGTGAACTTCCAGAAGATTGGGATCAAGAAGTACCAGTCTATGAGAAAGGTACATCGCTTTCAACGCGTGTGGCTTCAGGACAAGTGTTAAATGCACTTGCAAGAAAAGTTCCAAATTTAATTGGCGGTTCTGCTGACTTGGAATCTTCCACTATGACCCATATGAAGGACTTAGGCAGATTCTCACCGGGCCATTATGAAGGTCGCAACGTCTATTTTGGAGTTCGAGAGTTTGCGATGGGATCCATTGTAAATGGTATGGCCCTGCATGGCGGTATTAAGCCGTTCGGTTCAACTTTCTTTGTATTCTCAGACTATCTTCGTCCAGCAATTCGGTTATCAGCACTAATGAATTTACCAGTTGTATACGTGTTTACTCACGATAGCATTTTTGTCGGTGAAGATGGACCAACACATGAACCAATCGAACAATTATCTGCACTCCGTGGCATTCCGAATGTAACCGTGTTACGTCCAGCGGATGCCAATGAAACGGCAGCAGCCTGGAAATATGCTGTAACAAATCAAAATGGTCCTGTTGCTCTAGTTTTAACTAGACAAAATCTGACTGTTAACACGGATGCAGATACGGCCAATGAACAAGTAACTAAAGGTGCGTATATTGCGGCAGACTGTGCAGTTAAAACGCCTGTTGTTCAGCTGATTGCTACTGGATCTGAATTAAATCTTGCTTTAGATGTCAAAGAAGGTTTAGAAAAAGAAGGAATCAGTACGCGTGTCATCAGCATGCCGTCATGGGAGCTATTTGATCGGCAAACTCCTGAATACCAAACATCCATCCTTAGAAATGACATTAAACTTAATGTGGCGATTGAATTAGCTTCACTACAAGGCTGGGCACAATATGTCGGCAGAGAAGGACTTGTCATTGGAATTCGTACATTTGGGGCATCTGCACCAGGAGACCGGATTGCTAAAGAATACGGATTTACACCAGAGAGCATCATTACTAAGATTAAAGATCGTCTATAAAAAAAGAGTAGTTAACGTAGTTGCTTTAAAATACTAATAACTCAAAAATGGAGGCGTTTTTGGTGGCTAATAATGTAATTATCAACGCAGATATCCAAAAAGGGAAAATCAATAAAAATATCTATGGTCATTTTGCCGAACACCTTGGAAGATGTATTTATGAAGGGATTTGGGTTGGTGAGGATTCTTCAGTCCCAAATACAAAAGGAATTCGGAATGACGTATTAGCAGCATTAAAAAACATCAAAGTACCAGTCCTTCGTTGGCCGGGCGGCTGTTTTGCCGATGAATATCACTGGAAAGATGGTATTGGTCCTAAGGAAAACCGCAAACGCATGGTTAATACCCATTGGGGCGGTGTTGTAGAAAACAACCATTTCGGTACACACGAATTTATGCTTCTATGTGAATTGTTAGAGTGTGAGCCATATATTTGCGGGAACGTTGGAAGCGGAACGGTTCAAGAAATGTCTGAGTGGGTTGAATACATGACCTTTGAAGGCGAATCACCAATGGCCAACTGGCGCCGTGAAAATGGCCGTGAAGAGCCATGGAAATTAACGTATTTCGGTGTAGGTAACGAAAACTGGGGCTGCGGCGGAAACATGCGTCCTGAATATTATGCTGATCTATATCGTAGATACCAAACCTATGTAAGAAATTATGGAAATAACAAAGTTTATAAAATTGCCGGCGGCGCTAATGTCGATGACTATAACTGGACAGAAGTGTTAATGAAAAATGCCCACTGGCTAATGGATGGACTAAGCCTTCACTATTACACCATTCCAGGAGACTTCTGGTTAGGAAAAGGCTCTGCCATTGATTTCCCTGAAGATGAATGGTTCATTACTATGAAAAAAGCTCTTCATATGGATGAGTTAATAACTAAACACAGCACGATTATGGATAAGTACGATCCACAAAAACGCATTGGCATGATCATTGATGAGTGGGGTACATGGTTTGACGTGGAGCCAGGTACAAATCCAGGCTTCTTATACCAGCAAAATACGATTCGTGATGCATTAGTGGCTGGATTACATTTTAACATTTTCCATAACCACGCCGATCGTGTCCAAATGACAAACATTGCCCAAACCGTAAACGTACTTCAAGCGATGATTCTAACGGAAGGCGAGCAAATGATCCTTACTCCAACCTATCATGTGTTTGATATGTACAAGGTTCACCAGGATGCCGAGCTTTTAGCAGTTGATTCTTCATTTGGAACTTATGAATGCAATGGTGAAACATTACCTCAGGTAACTGTATCTGCATCTAAAAACGCTGAAGGTAAGATCCATGTCAGCTTATGTAATATCGATCACCAAAATGGGGCTGAATTAGATTTAGATCTACGCGGCGTTAATGCGGCAAATACAAAGGTGTCAGGCACCATCATCACGGCTGATACTATGAATGCTCATAACACATTTGAACAGCCGGAGGTTGTTAAACCAGCTGAATTTACTGGTGTAACATTTGAAAATAATAAATTGGCAATCAAGCTTCCAGCTATGTCTGTTGTGACATTAGTAATTGAATAAAAGGAACAGGGGGGAATTACAGTGAAGGAAAAAAGTCTGTGCAAAGGCTGTGTGGAAAGTGTATTGGTAACAGAAGAGGTCATTCAAGAATTAGTAAAAGAAGCTGAAGAGGATTCATCTGTTATGGTTTCTGACGAGATCTACCAAGTAAGATTAAAGACTTGTGAAAGCTGTCCTTCCCTCCAATATGGTACCACTTGTGCTCATAGCGGAAGTATCGTCCGCTATCGAGCAAAGTTTAAAAACAAGAGCTGTCCTTTTGCAGGTAAGCCAAAATGGGAAAAGGTCAGTTAACGGTTATTTGAAATCTACTAGCGATTCATTTTATTAGTTTTCCGATTACAAGACTATCAACTAATGCCTAAGGAGGAAAAATGAACATGACGAGTAACAAGGCAAAAATGATTTTAGAAAAGGACTTCAAAGTTTCTGAGATTGATAATCGTATATATGGTTCTTTTATTGAACATTTGGGACGTGCCGTTTATGGCGGAATTTATGAACCAGGTCATCCTCAAGCAGATGAAAATGGCTTTCGTCAAGACGTTATTGAAATGGTAAAAGAACTACAAGTGCCACTTGTCCGTTATCCAGGTGGGAACTTTGTTTCTGGATACAATTGGGAAGATGGGGTTGGACCTGTCGAAAGCCGCCCGCGTCGATTAGAATTAGCATGGCGTACAACGGAAACTAACGAAATGGGTACCAATGAGTTAATGAAATGGGCCCAGCTCGTAAACGCTGATGTAAACATGGCCGTTAACCTTGGAACACGCGGTATTGATGCTGCTCGTAACTTAGTTGAGTACTGTAACCATCCTGGCGGTTCTTACTATAGTGATTTGCGAATTTCCCATGGCGTAAAAGATCCTTATAACATTAAGACGTGGTGCTTAGGAAACGAAATGGACGGTCCATGGCAGATTGGTCACAAGACTGCTGCTGAATATGGCCGACTTGCTCAAGAAGCAGCAAAAGTAATGAAATGGGTTGATCCGACAATCGAGCTAGTTGCGTGTGGAAGCTCAAACAGAAATATGCCGACTTTTGCAGATTGGGAAGCAACTGTACTCGATCACACTTATGATCATGTTGAATTTATTTCACTTCATCAATATTACGGCAACCGTGATAATGAAATTTCAAACTATTTAGCCCTTTCCTTAGAAATGGATGATTTCATTAAATCTGTCATTTCCATTGCTGACTACATTAAAGCAAAAAAACGCGGCAAAAAGAATATTAACCTTTCGTTTGACGAGTGGAATGTTTGGTATCACAGCAATGAGCAGGATAAACAAATTGAACCATGGAGTATTGCACCGCCGCAATTAGAAGATCTTTATAACTTCGAAGATGCCTTGCTAGTAGGCTGTATGCTTATTACGCTGCTAAAGCATGCGGATCGAGTGAAAATTGCTTGCCTTGCTCAATTAGTAAACGTTATTGCGCCAATTATGACGGAAGATAACGGACCGGCTTGGAAGCAAACTATTTTCTATCCATATATGCATACTTCCGTTTTCGGCCGTGGGGTATCGTTAAATCCAATCATCTCAAGTCCTAAGTATGACAGTAAGGATTTCACGGATGTTCCTTATTTAGAGTCAACGGCTGTTTATAATGAAGAGCAAGAAACATTAACCATCTTTGCTGTAAACCGTCACCTGCAAGAAGGGTTAGACCTAGAAGTGGATATCCGTAACTTCGAAGGCTACGAAGTAGTCGAGCATATTATTCTTGAAAATGATGATATCAAGCAAACTAATTCAGCTAAAGGAACACCTGTTGCACCTCATTCAAACGGAAATGCTAAGACCGAGAATGGCGGCGTAGCTGCTGTACTTCCGAAATTATCTTGGAATGTAATCCGTTTAGCTAAACGCAAGTAATTCATGTATTCCATTTCCTTTTAATCGCCCTGATTGAAAGGAGATGGAACTATTTTTGTATATGGATGTTATCGGGTGCGAGCGAAACTAGAGGACGGAAGGGCGATTATATGAAGGTTATACAAGAAGAGTTTGGTCAAATAAACAATCAAACTGTCAATTCATTTACACTTGTAAATAACCATGGTTTGGAGCTGACATGCATTAATTATGGTTGTGTAATTACTAAAATTATCACTCCTGACAATAAAGGGAATTTTGAAAATATCGTTTTGGGATACGACACGTTGGAGGAATATCAAGATGGCAGTTATTTTTTTGGAACGGTTGTAGGACGTGTAGCGGGCCGGATAAAGGGTGGATCATTTGAGCTTGACGGAAACATATATACCTTGGCCAAAAACGAAAACAACAACCATCTTCATGGGGGGAATCAAGGGTTTGATAAGGTCATTTGGGATGCCTCTGTTACAGAGAATGACGAAGAAGTAAGTATTCAGTTTTCATACCTTAGCCCTGATGGGGAAGAAGGTTACCCTGGAAATTTAAACGTAAAGGTAACCTATACAGTTAATAATCATAATGAACTAACCATTCAATATTCTGGGTTGTCGGATGAAAAAACACTATTAAATCTGACTAATCATTCCTATTTTAACCTAAGTGGAAATATTAAAAGGGATATTCTCAACCATTCTCTATCTATTAAGTGTAATAAATTCCTAGAATTAAATGATGAATTGCTTCCAACCGGAGTTCTACTGGACGTTGAAGGCACACCATTAGATTTTACTAGTGGTAGATTCATTCAATCCGGGGTTGACTCTGATCATCCTCAAAATAAATTAGCCGGTCAAGGATATGATCATCCCTTTTTACTATCATCAAACCATGACCAGGAAATCATCCTTAAAGATTCCGAGAGCGGCCGTACATTGATAATTGAAACAGACGAGCCTGGAGTGGTCATATACTCCGGAAACCAAATGAAATCACATGGTGAGATTTACGGAGTTCCATCCCGTAAATACCTTGGCATTTGTTTAGAAACCCAGGGGCTGCCCGATGCCATTCACCATCCTGACTTTCCTTCATGGGTCTTAGAAAAAGACCAAGCGTACTCATCTGTAACGAAGTATAAATTCGGAGTTGCGACTTATTGAGTAAAAAGAGAATTAGGAAATTATTGAAGGGACAGGAGGAACAATAATGGAAAGAATAATAACTGAAATTGTGAATCTAGCCAACAGTTGTGACTGCGGTAATCATCATAATCAGATTCCGATTGAGACCATTTTAGTAGGAAACAATGTATTAGGGGAAGCAACTGCTTATTTACAAAGAAAATCTTTTAAAAAGGCAGTGATCCTTGCGGACGAGAATACTTTCCGTGCTGCTGGAGAAGAACTAACCAAGCATTTATCAACAACAGGGGTTGGCTATTCTAGTTGTTTGCTGCAGCCTGACGAGAATAATGATGTAGTCGCAGACGAAAAGTCTTTAGTGCAAGCATTATTAGATACTCCACAAGATACTGATGTAATTATAGCTGTAGGTTCTGGCACTATCCATGATATCGCTCGGTTTACAAGTACTAAAATGAAAATTCCGTTCATTTCTGTTCCTACTGCTCCTTCTGTTGATGGATTTACATCAATGGGAGCACCAATAATTGTGAGAGGAATGAAGAAAACCTTTCAAATGTTGGCACCTATTGCGGTTTTTGCGGATTTAAACGTATTACAAAATGCACCAAAGAAAATGATTGCAGCAGGATTTGGAGATATGTTAGCCAAATATACATCGCTTGCAGATTGGAAATTTGGGCACCTTGCTTACGGTGAGCCATATTGTCCTCTTGTTGCAAAAATTACAAGGGAAGCACTAGAGATATGCGTTGAAAAAGCAGATAAACTTGCCGCTACAGATGAAGAAGGCATCCGTATTCTCATTGAGGCTCTCATTAAATCTGGTTTAGCTATGCTTTTATTTGGCCAATCCCATCCTGCTTCCGGAGGAGAACATCACCTTTCACACTACTGGGAGATGGAGTTTCTGCGACAAAACCGCCCGCAAGTCCTTCATGGGGCAAAGGTAGGGGTGGCGGTTTCTCTCCTAGCCGATGTATATGAAAGGGACTTTATCCAGCTAATTTCGGAATCTAAAAACTTAGAGAATAATATTAAAACGACTGAAGATGATAGTATCGTTAAAAATATGAAGGATAACCTTCAAGAAATTAAAGCTGCATACGCGGCAATTCCAGCAGCTTCTCAAGTACGTCAGCTTATCGAACAAGTTGGTGGCGAAACATTGCCGGGACAACTTGGAATTGACGACGATCTAGTAGTGCGAAGTTTAACTGAAGCTCATCAGCTAAGAGATCGTTTCACAGCTCTAAAGTTTCTCAATGAGGTAGTCAAAGTCGATCATCAAATTAAAGTCAGAAATTAAAAGGGAAAGGTGATTAATTATGCACCAAGTTGATACTTTAAATAACCCGATTGTCGTTACGGTCTCTGAAGACGGAAGTCAAGATACCCTTATCTATCATGCGCGTAACTATCGGGATATTGAGGGCGACCCGATATGGGATACAAACCGCCATACCCGCGCTCAAGTGTTTACTTGGAATGAAGATGGTACTCCAAACTTTGGCGTTCCAGTAGCAGATGCAAAATAACTAGAAAAGCTGACATCTTGGTTTGAGGGGGAGATTATGATGGTAAAAGTAACAATCGAAGAAGCCAAAACATCAAAGGATCTGATTATCGAGCAAAGAGCCGATCCATGGGTATATAAACATACGGACGGATATTATTACTTTACTGCATCTGTTCCTGAATATGATCGCATCGAGGTTAGACGTTCAAAAACAATCCAAGGTATAACAGAGGCAGAAACTGCGGTTGCTTGGAGGAAGCATGAAACAGGACCAATGAGTGCGCTGATTTGGGCACCAGAGATTCATTACATCAATGGCAGCTGGTATATCTATTACGCTGCTGCGCCGTCACAGGAAATTATCGATGGACTTTTCCAACATCGTATGTTCGTAATTGAAAATAAATCTGCTAACCCATTAGAAGGAACATGGGAAGAAAAGAGTCAAATTAACACAGATTGGGAATCGTTTGCATTAGATGCTACTTCTTTTGAACATAATGGCCAGCAATATCTTGTCTGGGCTCAAAAGGACCCTAACATCAGAGGTAATTCCAATCTTTATATTGCCCCATTAGAAAATCCTTGGACCATTAAAGGTCCGCAAGTGATGATTGCAAAACCGGAATATGATTGGGAAACGATTGGATTCTGGGTAAATGAAGGGCCGGCTGTACTGAGGAGAAATGGTAGGATTTTTATTTCCTACTCCGGAAGTGCAACCGATGAGAGTTATTGCATGGGCCTTTTGACTGCTGATGAATCAAGCGATATTATGGACCCGAATTCGTGGAGTAAATCAGAAGCACCGATTTTTAAAACAAATTATGAAACAGGCCAATACGGTCCAGGGCATAACAGTTTCACCGTTTCTGAAGATGGAAGCAAGGATATTCTTGTTTATCACGTAAGAAACTATACAGAAATTGTTGGAGACCCGCTCTATGATCCAAATCGCCATACATGTGCGAAAGAGATTACCTGGAATTCTGCTGGTACTCCAAACTTTGGTGTTCCTCGTTAACCATGGTTCAGGAATAATTCATCATAACGATAGAAAAGGATTCATATCTTCTCTTGATAGGAATCCTTTTCTGTAAAGGCATAAGCGGCCGGGCACTCTGATGGGCTCACAGTTCCCATGCAGGCTACTCTTCAAAGTTCAACTAAGAGTTATATGCATATATGCACTAAAATTTTACAAGGTGGACAGAACAATGGCAATTTCAATTGATCAACGTAACATGACGTTAAGAGCCATCACGTGGCCTATTTTCATAGAGTTATTCTTGCAAACCATTATGGGCAGTACCGACACGATTATGCTCTCGCATATTTCTGATAAAGCAGTAGCAGCTGTTGGGCTTGCCAACCAGCTTGTCTTTTTTACAATACTTATCTTCAGTTTTACTGCTACAGGTACGGCCGTGCTTGTTTCACAATATTTAGGTGCCGGGATGAGAGAAGATGCAAAGAATGCATCCGCCATTTCCATATCGATTAATTTGGTTCTTGGCTTACTAGTCAGTTTGTTAATGATCACCTTTAAGGGTCCGCTCTTAGCGTTGTTCAATCTTAAAGCAGATATTGCGGAAATAGGATATGAGTATTTATCAATCGTGGGCGGGACCTTGTTCTTGCAAGCCGTTCTCATTACGGTTTCATCTATTTTAAGAGCACATGGTTTTACAAGAGAAGCGATGTTTGTATCGGTGATGATGAATGTGATTCACTTAGTAGGTAATAGTATTGTGATTTTCGGATTATTTGGACTCCCTGTACTTGGAGTAAAAGGGGTAGCGATTTCAACAGCCATAAGCAGAGCAGCGGCTTTAATTATTGCGTTTGTATTCCTGTACAGACGGCTCCCTAACGCGATTAAAAAAGTAGATTATTTTAATCTCCAATTATCGCAAATTAAAAAAATCTTAAAAATTGGTATTCCGGCTGCCAGTGAACAAATCAGTTACAATACGAGTCAAATGGCGATGACCGCTATTACAGCGATTATCGGAGCTGCGGCTCTATCCACTCGAGTATATACTTGGAACATCATGTCGTTCATCATGTTATTTGGCTTAGCAATGGGGCAGGGAACACAAATTCTAATTGGATATCGAGTGGGAGCAGGAGATTTTGAAGGAGCGTATCGTCAATTATTAAAAAGCTTAAAATCAAGCTTTGTTATAACGATTTTTATATCTATTTTAGTGGCGATTTTTAGAGAAGATATCATGCGTATTTTCACAGATGATAAAGAAATTATCCATACAGGCGGTAACTTATTACTATTATGCATAATCCTTGAACCGGGCCGAACCTTCAACATTTTAGTCGTCAACTCACTGCGGGCAACTGGTGATGCCGCTTTTTCAGTGAAAATAGGCGTACTGTCGATGTGGGGAATTGCGGTGCCTATTTCCTATTTCTTAGGAATTCATTTGGGATTAGGCTTAGCAGGGATCTGGATCGCATTCATAGTAGATGAATGGCAAAGAGGAATTATCATGTTTTTCAGATGGAGAAGCAGGGCATGGGAGAAAAAGGTATTGGTTGTTAAATCGGGAACAGTAACTGCTAGTTAATATCATGTAAAGTGAAGGAGATTTGGGCAATGAAATATCGAAGACTTGGAAACAGCGGATTAAAGATCAGTGAAATTGGTTTGGGAAGCTGGTTAACATATGGAAAAGCAGTTACTGACAATACAGCGCATGATTGCATTCATAAAGCATACGAATTAGGAATCAATTTTTTCGATACGGCTAACGCCTATGAAGGCGGGAAGTTTTCAGAAATGATGTCCTTGAATGTGTAGAAAAATTAAACATGTGGCGAAGGAGTTAGGCGTAACATTAAATCAGATTGCACTTGCTTGGATTCTTCGTCATCCTACTATTAGTTCAGCTATTATTGGAGCCAGTCGTCCGCATCAAATTGAGGAAAACGTAAAAGCGGTTGATATAGTATTAACTCAGGATGTTTTGGGAGAAATCGAAAGCATCCTTGAAGAGGTAAAAGATTTTGCTCCATTAAGGTAGTGGACATCGTATTAGTATGAAACTAATTTAATAGGAATTTGGGTGGAATCTATGTCAGCTATTTATAAAAGTGGTGAATGGTTAATTAATGAGGTAAGACGGACAAAACTTTATGCTGAATCCATTTCCTTTTGGAATTTAGGACAGGCGGGGATCCTCCTAAAAGGAACACAAGCGGATGGGCTTATTTGTATTGACCCTTATTTAACAAGAAGTATTGAGGAAAGCGATCCTGGGACTGAATTCAAGAGAGCATTTTCACCGGTTGTTGCACCTGAGATGCTCGATGACTTGGACGGTGTGTTAGTTACGCATGGACATGATGACCATCTTGATTTATCAAGCATAAAGGAGATATCAAGGGTGTCGGATGATACTAAGTTTGCAATCCCGGCGCCACTTGTCTCTTTAGTTCAAGAACATGTCGCAAATAAAAATATACAATCGGCCAAAGATAGTGAACCCTTTATGATCAAAGGATTTAAGATTACGCCCGTTCCTGCTGCCCACACTGAATATGAAACCGATTCTCTAGGAAATCATTTATCATTGGGGTATTTCATTGAGGTAAATGGAATTCGTCTATTTCACAGCGGGGATACAGTTGTTACACCTCAATTGATTGAAACAGTAAAAGAATTTAAGCCTCATGTTGCTTTCTTGCCGATAAATGGAGGAGACTATTTCCGAAGTTCACGGGGTATTATTGGAAATATGAGTTTCAGAGAAGCAGCCGACTTTTCAGCAGCGGTTGGTGTAGACCTGATTATTCCGATTCATTATGATATGTTTCCCAATAACCGGGAGAATCCTGCTTATTTTGTTGATTATTTATTTCATCACTATCCTAACAAAAAATTCCATATGATGGTTCCGGGAGAAAGATTTATTTATCATCAATAAATATTAGAAAATGTAGTGTAACACCGGAAAAAGTAAGGTCTAACCCGTTTGTTTGGGAAAACGCAGGGAAAGTCGCGCTAAAAAGAGGTCCGATTGTCTACTGTCTTGAAGAAATTGATAACGGTAAACTATTATCTTCTATTTCTATTCCTAGGGAAGCAAAACCAGAGGTTAGTCCTAATGGATTCATGGAAGATGGTTTAAATGTAATTACAATTGAAGGAGACCGGGTCGTTGAAGAAAGTTGGAAGGGAGGAATCTACTCTTCTGAAGAGCCAGTTAGAAAAAAGGTTTCGATACAAGCAGTCCCTTACTATTATTGGGGAAATGGCTGTTTGGATTAGGGAAAACTAATAATCTCATAAACTGTTAGCAGAAGAGTGTGCAGCGTATGCATGCTCTTTTTCTTTGCTATTGTAAATACGGGAAATTAGTAGTAATCTAATAGTTGTTAATAAATTTATTAATGATTATTAAGGTGGAATAAATACATGAATTTAGATATATCTGAACAATCACTTCCCGTTTTTGAAGCGCTTGCCAGTAAGGTAAGAATGAAAATTATTCACCTTTTGGCGGAACAGCCTCGAAATGTAAAGGAACTCGCACAAAGCTTAGAGCTCACCAGCGCCATCATGACTATGCATGTAAAGAAATTAGAGAAAGCGGGAATCATCCAGTCGGAATTAGTCTCTGGTAAAGGCGGATTACAAAAAAAGTGCTATCTAGTGACTGAAAAAATGGAAGTATTATTTCCTTCAAAGGAACGTGAACTAAAGAAATTTCATGAAACAGAAGTGTCAGTTGGTCACTATACTGATTTTTCCATCGAACCAACCTGTGGAATTGCAACCACTGACACGATTATTGGAGAATTTGATGATCCAAGATATTTTCTCCAAACTGAAAGAATGAATGCCAAGATTTTGTGGTTTGGGAAAGGGTATGTGGAATATAAGCTGCCAAATTTTCTGCTGGGCAATCAAGACCCAAGCGAACTTGAAATATCTTTAGAGCTATCATCTGAAGCTCCATTTACGAACAGTAATTGGCCGTCGGATATCCATTTTTACCTAAATAATGTCGTATTGGGGAAATGGACTAGTCCCGGAGATTTCGGCGATAGCAGGGGGAAATTCACACCTGACTGGTGGCCGAGTGAAGTCAATCAATATGGATTGCTTAAACGGCTCCGCATAACATCAGACGGTACCTTTATTGATGGGTTAAAGATATCAGATGTTAGTCTTGATGATGTTAGCATTCGTGAGAAGCAATGGACGTTTCGGATTGCCGTCCTTGAAGAGAGCCAAAATGTCGGCGGGGTTACTCTATTTGGAACAGGCTTTGGCAATTATAATCAAGATATGCGTTTCCGCCTCTATTACAATGATAGTGAATTAACCAAAGAAGAGACAGAAAAACTTTCATACCAATAAAAAAATCGTATGGATACTGGATATCCATACGATTTTTTTTGAAAAACTATTGAGCTAATTTTGTCACCTGTGCAGGAGTAAGGGCCCCATTATAAACCTTCAATTCATCCATTAAGCCTTTGAATGGGGTATCCCACCAGTTGACTCCTAGGCTGAAGCTGGCATTGTTTGTCGTAAAAATATTCGAGAAGTTTGTACCTGTAAACTTTTCAACACCGTTCACGTACACCTTAATCGTTCCGTTATCAACAGTAAATGCTATATGTGTCCATTCACCGGTCTTAATCGTTAACCCTGAAGAAGCATCGTACCATTTGGCACTGCCAGACCAGACCATCGTGTTCCCGCCAGCTGGACCATTTGGAACAAGGCTGACCCAGCTATTAGGGTCTGTAGCACCAAAGAAGGTGGTTGTATACATGGTTAATTGTTCAGGTTTTAACCATAGTGATACAGAATATTGGTTGCTTGAGATTAATCCGTTTGGTAAGCGAATACCAGAGGCACCATTAAAGACGGCTGCTTCGCCGCTTTTACCAGCAGCGTAAGAAATAGTCCCGCCCGTATTATCAATTCGATTACCAGTAATGCTTCCTGGCCCAAATGTACCCGTTTTCTCATTCAGGTTATTTTCAAAGGAATATTGAGCTGCTAAGCCAGCCTCTTGATATGGCAGTACCTTAATCGTAAAGACTTTTTTGTCGGTTACATCCCCTTTGGTAATCGTTGCCGTAAGTGTAGCTGTAACAGGTTCTGAACCTGCTTCTGGACGAGTAATAACCCCTGTATTCGTTACAACATTTGCATTTGTAGTTTCCCAAGAGATCGTTGTGTGGCGAGTACCTTCAGTTGATAGTGATAAATTCGAAATTACATTTTCTGTATCACCAAGATCCAGGTCCTTAACCACTGCTGTTACAACTTCCTGATCAGTTTTATATGCTAGTCTACTTCCCCAAACAGAAATTCCTTCGTTTGAAAGGGCAGTAAATGTCATCACATTACTCTTTGAAACAGGATTCCACTCTCTGACGAACACTCCGTTATAGGTATGCCCATCGATAGTTAATTCGGCTTGGTTATGGCTGGTTTTCTTCCATGTACCAGTTACATCACCAGTAATTGTACCATCCTCATTTAATCGAGTGTAAACAGATTTATTAATCGCTGCTGAATAATCTTTTCCTTGGTTAATAAATTGATAGTCGCCAATTAGGTCTTGTCTATTCACCTTGTCTAACGTTTCACCTGTGTAGCGGTACGGCGCAACCACTGGCCAGCCGTCTTTATTCATAAACATCTGGTGAACACGGACTTCATGATACTCTCCTGATTGTGGGAAGCGGCTGTGGAAAACCAAGAACTGCTGTCCAGTTTTCGGTTCTAAGTAAACAGAGTTGTGTCCAGGAGAAAGATAACCTATACCGATTCCTGTTCCAGGGTCGCCAACTTTTCGTTCAAATAAGAAGTTCCCCATGATTTTATTTCCATAAGGGGTATTTGCGACATCACTTGGTAAAACGGCATTTTGTCCGGAGGCATCTACATAAGGACCATCTGGGCTCTTAGAACGGAACTGTCTCATGTTATAGCCGCCGTCAGCCCCTAACCAGCCGTACGTTACATATAAATAATAATAGTCAGTGTTCTTATCATAGACAACATAAGGACCTTCACCGGATTTATAATAGCCACCAGCTATTTTTGTTCCAAAATAACGGTCAACTAGACGCCCGTCAGCGGTTTTTCCATCTTTTCCAGGGTAAATTGCCTTACCAGTTTTTTCGTCAATCTGAAGGACATAAATTCCGCCAGACCAAGATCCATAAGTCATCCATAGTTTGCCATCCTTGTCATAAAACACAGTGGAATCAATCGCATTTGGATAATTATAATTATTGTAAGATCCATTCGTAGTAAACCAATCATCTCTTGGTCCTTCTAAGGTACCATTGTTAACAAGCTGGCCAATGTTTGTATTGGTCCATTTTTTATTAACATTACTGTTGGCATCCTTCGCATCATTTTTCGTAAAACCAGAATATACGATGGTGTCCACGTATTTATAAGGACCTTCAATATTCTGTGATACGGCAAAACCAATCGCAGAACGGATATAAGTAGAGGAAGCGCTATAATAAATCATATAGGCACCCTTTGTTCCGTCCTCATTAACATAGTTTTTGTTATAGAAAACATCTGGGGCCCAGACCGCAAAGCCGCCTTTACTGTCAGAATCGTTTTCACCGGCCCATTTAAAAGAACCAGCCAGATTCTTTGATAAATCACCATATATCGCATTATTAGGTGTTGTATACCCATTCGTAAAGGTTTGCCAATGAATCAAATCGGTTGATTTAGCTGCCTCAATATGGGAGCCGAAGACATAAAAGGTATCACCATCTTTTACAATGGAAGGGTCATGTACAGATACATTTTGAAAATTTGGATCCTCACCTGGATAGTCAAGGTTTGGCTTATTGCTATTTTCACTCGGCTGGGCAGTAGATTGCGCAGTTGTTTCCCCAAATACAGCACTTGGGATGATTAATAAAAGCGTTAAGAACATAAAGGTAAATTTTTGAAGCATGCGTTTCCTCATTAAAATTTCTCCCTTCTTTATGTACGATAAAAGAAATACTGCCCAAAATTACTTCTGGCAATCACCACCATTTAGTAGATTGATAACTTGTTTAACCGCTTACAAATATCATTAATATTAATATAAATATTAATGAATTAACATTACTATAAATTAATAAATTACTCATGGGTATATTCTCTTATTTTGATTCAATAGAAAATAAAATCTAATTGGAAAAGGAAGGAAATTTTAAGTTGTTTGATGTAGAAATTTTTAAGTAGATTAGTCATAAACTCTTCATATTATTTAGTTGATTTATTAACATTATTATTAATTATATAATTAATATATTAATAAATCGCTAGGAAGGGGAATAACTACTTATGGCTAGGGCAGAACACTTTGGCGGAGTTAATTTTTACGATATAGATTGGAATTTGAACGGGGATTTATGGGCGCATGACCCGGTAATCGCTATGGAAGATTCCCGCTGGTATGTATTTCATACAGGAAGCGGAATCCAAATTAAATCCTCAGAGGATGGCGTGAAATGGAAGCAAGAGGGTCCTGTTTTCACCTCTTTACCAGAATGGGCTAAAGAGTATGTACCTGAAAAGGACGAAGATAGTATTTGGGCACCGGACATTTACTTCCATAATGATGTTTATTATATTTATTACTCTGTCTCTACATTTGGAAAAAATACTTCCGCAATCGGACTGGTAACCAATACAACTCTTAATCCTGAAAATCCTGATTACGAGTGGAAGGACAGAGGACATGTCATCCATTCTACCGAAGCTGATAATTTTAATGCTATTGATGCGAATTTAATATTTGACGAAGATGGCCAGCCATGGTTGAATTTTGGCTCCTTTTGGTCCGGCATTAAGCTGATTGAGGAGAATCGCATGGCTGAAACGGATTGCCGTGACAATATTAAAAGTATGTCAATGGTATTTGGAGCAATTGAGAGCGGAAAAAAAATGAAGAAAATCATTTTATAACAAATTTCACAAAATCTTAGGGACTTTATTTTATAACTTTCAGAAATTTGGTGAAAAAATGAACATTTTAGATAGTAGATTTTACGCAGTAGTTGATAGAATTTCTAATCTTTTTATCCTTAATCTTTTTTGGATTATCTCTTGCCTTCCAATCGTAACGATTGCACCAGCTACTTCTGCGATGTATAGCGTTTAAGACAATGGAAATTAAATCAAGATACAAGTGTGGTAAGAAATTACTTTCGATATTTTAAAGAAAATTTTAAGCAGAGTTTTTTAATAGGAATCATTTGGATGTTAATGGCTGTATTACTTTATTTTAACTATTTCTATCTAAATCATGATCAATCTGGTTTGAAGTTTCTGCTCATGGGACCACTTGTAATAGTAAGTTTATTGTTTTTAATTATTTCTACATTTCTGTTTCCGGTAATGACTCATTATAATACTACTTGGAAAGTGGCAATTAAAAGTTCCTTTTTTGTGGCGATAGCAAATTTCCCTTCTACAATACTCATTCTTGGTGTTCTTGCATTTCTTACTGTTATTTTAATATATTTGCCAGCAATGTCTTTAATCATTTATAGTGTTGGAGCATATATAAATTTTTCTCTGTGTAATCGTGTTTTTCAAAGAAATGAACAATTTGCAATCAATAAAAATGAAATTTCGGAAAATTAAGTAATAGAAGAAATAATTAAATAGTAACTTTTTGAAAGAATTAGCATTCGTCACATTCTATGGACGAATGCTTTTGTATTTCTTATTCGTATTAATTGTAATACTCTTCCTAAACTACTCAAAATTAATCGGCTTTAAGAAGTAACAAGACTTTCTAGTTGCATTACAGAATAAGTTTAGTAAAATTTAATATATCATGGATTAAAACTCATATGTATAGTTAACATATCATTAACTTAATTTTTTGGTTTGCATTAGGTCATTAAAAGGAGATTATTATGGCAAAAAACAAAAACAATAAGAAAAATCAAGCAAGATCATCGTCAACTACATTCACCTTTTGGGTCGTCGGATTGGTAGCGGTTTTCATTTTGGCTTTCATTTTCTTAGGAAATCATTCAAAAAAACAAGAAGAAACAAAAGGAACTGAAATTGATTATAGCAATCAGCCATTCCTTGGAGAGAAATCAGCACCCGTCTCGATTATAGAATTTGGCGATTATAAATGCCCTAATTGTAAAAATTTTGACAAGAATGTGGTACCAATCATCCAACAGGAATTGGTTGATACCGGCAAGGCAAAATTTTATTTCATGAATGATTCGTTCATCAATGTGGACTCTACCCGTTCAGCTAAGTTTGCTGAATCAGTTTTTCAAGAGCTAGGTAATGAAACGTTTTGGAAATTCCATGACCTATTATTCGAAAAGCAGCCTGAAGATACCAAATATGAAAAAGTGGATCTTTTTACTGAAGATTTCCTAGTTGATACATTGAAGGAAGTAGCTAGCGATCGTGACGTCGATAAGGTTGTGAAAAACTTTCAGGACAAGAAGTCTGATAAGGCTTGGGACAAGGATATGGATTACGCTGAAAAACTAGGTGTTACTGGAACCCCAACTATATTTGTTAATGGAGAAAAGTTCGAGGGACAAACTATTGATGACCTAAAAGAAATGGTAGCGAAAGCCGCAAAAGGTGAATAGTATGAATAAATCCTTACTTCTCTCCTGGATTGCTGCCATCATAGCTACACTTGGCAGTTTATATTTTAGTGAGGTTATGCATTTCATTCCTTGTACACTTTGCTGGTACCAAAGGATCTTTATGTACCCGCTGGCAATCATCTTAGGGGTTGCCGTCTACCGGAATGATAAAGGAATATTTAGATATGCGCTGCCATTGTCAATTATCGGGATGCTGATCGCAGGATACCATACGTTATTACAAAAAATCCCCTATTTACAACAGTTTGAAATGTGTACTAGCGGAGTGCCTTGCTCAAAGGATTATATTAACTGGCTTGGCTTTATTACCATTCCGTTGTTGGCATTGATTGCTTTTACGATTATTACTGTAAGCTTAATTATTTTAGCTCGCAGCAAAAAGTAGATCCTTACTTCCATAAAAAAGAGCGGTGAAACCAATGGTTTCCCGCTCTTTCTGCTTTAGAGCCTCTAAAGTGTCTACTAAATTAGAACATAAAAGATGCTCCAACAATGATTAATAAAATAAACAACACAACAATTAACGCGAAGCTGTTATTTCCGCCATGTCCCATAGAAATCACCTCCCTTAGTTGTTTAATAACAATGTATGCATTAAGCATTGCTAGTGAAATGGACAAACGTTGACTATTAGAAAAAGGAATGAAATTCATACTTCAAGAGGTCATAAAATCGACATATGTATAATCTGTGAAGGGTATTGTTGGTATGAATAGTATGATTTATCCTACAGAGGAGAGGTGAGTGATGATGATGAATCATGGAAAGGTTTTTGGAACGACGAGTATGGTTTATCGGAACTGGAGGATTCAGTTGCCCCAGTAGATTCAGAGATTGCGATTAAAAGAATCGAAGAAGAGATGTCCGGTAAGGTTTCCAATCTGTTTGCTTCCTTTACTCAAGCACCCCTTCCGAGATTTTCCTGGCGTTACGACACCAAAGGTCTATTGGGATCTATCGACGAGTAAGGTTCTCATTATGGAATTTATTGATGGTGTAAAAATCAATGAGATTGATAAACTAGATGGAGCACTTATTAATAAGAAGAAACTAGCTTCTATCCTATATTTGTCATATTTAAAGCAATTGTTGGAGGATGGGTTCTTTCATGCCGATCCACACCCTGGCAATCTATTAGTGAAAAAGGATGGGACCCTTTGCTATATTGATTTTGGGATGGTTGGCAATATTTCAACTAACATGAAGGATAATATGGTTAAGCTGGCACAGGTAAAAAAAGAGGAAGACCACACCCGAATTTCAGAAAGTCGAAAGATTAAAAGAATTGTGTCCAATAAAGGGCTGACTCTAAGCGTATAACTTAGAGTCAGCCCTATTTTTACATACACTTGTAATAAAATTAATATTTTCCTTTATATTATTATAGTATAATTAATTACAGTTATTTGCATTCATGGAAAATACCATTATATATCTGAAGAGGTGTAAGGCAATGGCAAAAATTTTAGTAGCAGGTGAGATTCCCCAAAAAGGGTTAGAACTATTATCGAAGGATCACTTAGTTGAAGTATTTACAGGAGAGAAATTGATTACTGAAGCAGAATTAAAAGAGCGCATCAAAGATAAGGATGCCCTACTAAGTTTATTATCTACCTCTGTAACGAAGGAAGTAATTGACCAAGCACCCCATTTAAAAATCATTGCGAACTATGGAGCGGGATTTAATAATATTGATTTTGATTATGCAGCTTCCATAGGAATACCAACCACCAATACACCAATAGCATCGACAGCTGCTACCGCTGACCTAACGTTTTCCCTTTTATTAGCATCAGCAAGAAGAGTGGTTGAAGGAGATGAAGTATGCCGTACTGTTGGCTTCAATGGATGGGCTCCTCTTTATTTTCGCGGTCGTGAAGTATCTGGAAAAACAATCGGGATTGTCGGATTTGGTCAAATTGGCCAAGCTGTTGCGAAAAGAGCCGCTGCTTTTGACATGAAGGTTCTATATACGAGTCCAAGTCGAAAAAGTCCTCAAGTTGAGAATGCACTAAACGCGACATATGTATCTTTTGAAGAATTAGTTGCTGAATCTGATTTCATTACCATTAATTGTTCCTATAATCCAACCATGAAACACATGTTTAGCACAAGACAATTTGAAATGATGAAATCAACGGCTTATTTAATTAACTGTGCACGAGGACCCATTGTTGATGAAGCCGCACTTATAAAAGCGTTAGAAGAGAAACAGATTGAAGGAGCAGGGATTGACGTATTTGAATTTGAACCTGAAATTAGTGAGGGATTGAAAAATCTGAAAAACGTTGTATTAACTCCACACATCGGTAATGCTACCTTTGAAGCACGAGATGCCATGGCGAATATGGCAGCGGGAAACATTGTTAAGGTATTAAACGGCGAAGCACCCTCTTATGTTATAAATGGAGTTGTTAAAGAAACAATTCTAGTCTAATTATATCAGGTAAAAAAAGACGGCAGCCGCCGTCTTTTTTTTGAACGATTAACTATATTGCGGTCGAAGTTTCGTGCGTTTATTGACGTGCTGCTCGGCACTTAAAGCCGCAATCGCCCCATCAGCTGCTGAAATAACTGCCTGTTTAATTGGTGTTCTTCTTGCGTCACCGCCCGCAAAGACGCCGTCAATATTGGTGCGCAGGTACTCATCTACGATCACATAGCCTTCTTCATCGCGCATAACTGCCCCTTTTAAGAAGTCCGTTCCTGGCATCATCCCGCCGAGGTATAAGAATATTCCATCGACATCCCATACCTGTTCCTCCTTTTTATCAGTAAGGACGACAATTTTCTCAACACTATCAGTCCCAATAATTTCTCTTACACGGTGACGTTTATAAATTTCAACTTTTGAGTTATTTTCTAATTGAGAAAGATCCACGTCCCCTTTTAGTTCAGTTGGAATTAACAATTTCACTGTTTTACAATACTTGGCCAATGTTTCGGCCTCGTGGATCGCTTCATCATTATCACCAACAACCGCGACAACTCGGTCTTGATAAAAGGCGGCATCGCAGGTTGAACAATAGCTTACACCCCGTCCAGTAAATTCCTCTTCGCCTTTAATCTTGCCAGAAGGAGCTTTTGCGCCAACGCCAATGAAGACACTTTTAGCTTTGATCGTTCCTTCAGCTAATTCAATTTTTTTGATTTCATCTGAAAAATCAACCGATAGAACGGTGGAACGAACAAAGTCCGCGCCAAAATCCTTTGCTTGTGCTTGCATTCTTGTTAACAGTTCAAGCCCTGTAACTTCTTCGCGCACACCTGGGTAGTTCGCAATTTTATGAGTAATTGCTAGGGTGCCTGCTTTTGGAGCTTTATCAATGACAAGTGTTTTTAATTTCCCACGTGCAGCATAAACAGCAGCAGAAGCACCTGCGGGTCCGCCTCCGATGGTGACAAAATCATATACGTCTTCAAGAATTTTTTCATTAACTGGTTGGAAAATAGTATCTGAACTTTCTTCGCTGGTTTCTGGTTTTGAATTGCTTACCGCGGAAGCAGAGTCTTCGGATAATCCAAGCAGCTTATTGAATTTTTTCTCTTGAAAGCCGAGGACCAGCTTTCCATTAATGAGTGTTGCAGGAGTTCCATAAATTTTACGTTCCTTTAGTTGATCAAAATATTCCTTATGTATGGAAGCATTTCGCTCTTCATATGCAAAGCCTTGATCTTTTAGGAATGTTTTTACTTTTTCACAATATGGGCAGCCGGTGCTGCTATAAACGATAATTTCAGGTGCTGACATTTAGGAAACCTCCAATTTATAAGTATCTTTAATTTAATAATAGTAGAAATCTTAAATGAAAGTCAATACTTTTTAATAATTATTATAAATAACAAAACAGTCCAACAAATTGTTGGACTGTTTGCTTCTCATATGAAAATTAAATGGATCTGCCTAAGAATGCAGTTAGCATCCATACATGCTTCTCAAGGCCCGAATGAATCGCAAGCAGCATGTCTCCTGTTGTTTCATCGTTCTTCTCATCCGCAAAGCTCATGCCTTCCTTAAGCTCGCCAATGATAATAGAGAAGTCATTGATGACTGATTCAACCATTTCATCTGCAGTTTCATTACCTGTTGCTTCCTTAATAGATGAAATTTCTAAGTACTCTTTCAACGTAGCTGCCGGTTTTCCACCGATTGCTAGCAATCGTTCAGCTAATTCGTCAACATGCAGGCCAGCTTCATTATAAAACTCTTCAAATTTGACATGTAATGTGAAAAATTGTCCACCTTTTACATACCAATGATAGTTATGTAACTTCGTATACAAGACAGACCAGTTTGCAATTTGTTTGTTAAGTATGCTGACTAACTGATTTTCCATATAAAATAGCCTCCTTTTATTAACCTCTCTTATATTATTACCAAAGTTAGGTGTGAAATCCTGCATGAATTCAAGGGATATAATGTCAATTTGGTGAATAACCGTTGTTAAATCGGACATTATGCCCTTTTATGAATGTTACATGCCTGAAACAGATTGTAATAATAAATCCTATCATATCCATTAAGTCCATTTAGTGGAAAGTATTAAAAAATAGAAGATTATTCCATTTAGTAGAGAAATACCTTCATGGTGGGCGCTGACTTAGCCAAAAATGCCTTACCACTTTTTGGTTAATGAATTGGAATGTTACACCTGTTAGCCTTAATAGTAGAGAAGCGCACACAAAAATTGGAGGTATTAATATGAATAAACTTAAAAAGCTAATAATTGCTACCGGCCTAATCTTATCAATGTCAGCCTTTACGTTAAATGGAACAACAGAAGCGGCAACAACCACGCATAAAGTACAATCGGGTGAAACCTATTGGAAAATTGCAGCGAAGTACGGTGTACCTGTTAATAGTCTATTAAAAGCAAACAATAAAACTGGCAGTCTTTTATATGCAGGAACAAATCTAGTAATCCCGAACTCTGCTATTACAGCAGCAGAAAAAGACTTGATTGCTAGACTAGTCCGTGCTGAGGCAGTAGGTGAGCCGTATGCTGGTAAAGTAGCAGTAGCAACGGTTATTCTTAACCGAGTAGCCAGCCCTGATTTCCCGAACACCGTTAATGGAGTAGTATATCAGAAGTCTAATGGCTATTATGCATTTACGCCTGTCAAAAATGGTACGATTAACCAAGCGGCTGATGCTGCTTCGAAAAGAGCTGTAAATGAAGCACTTGCTTTCAGAGGGCAAGGCAAAGGATCATTATTCTTCTATAATCCAAAAACAGCAGTAAGTAAGTGGGTCTTTTCACGTGAAGTAACGGTTACGATCGGAAACCATCGTTTCGCGAAGTAATTATTAAAACTAGCTTTCCCAAAAAATAATTGTTTACACAAAAGCAGTGGATTTGATGTGACCCCCAAAAGTTAGAGTTTTATATTAAACAGCTAATTGGCTGGTATGGATTCGGTATTGAACCGGACTC